>JAJYNL010000014.1 GCA_021786375.1 Actinomycetes bacterium | reverse complement strand
GCGCGATCCAGTCCAGCCTCTTCCACAACGTCGGTCTTCCTGAAGAACGCCAGCGCGATATCCTTGCCCGGGCCGCCAAAGCCGTGCTCGCTCCGGGACCCCACGCCTGAGGGCACCAACGCGGCCCTTGGCCAAATGGCAAGTGTTAGATGACGACCCGAGCGGTCGCAACTCGAAAAAGACGGGGAGGGATAGGCTCTTGCCTGTGGCGCGCTTGGTGGCGCGCGTCGAGTCCGAGGGGCGGGAAATGGCCTACGTCTATGTCAACGGATCCATAGTCGAGGAGTCCGAGGCGGTGATTTCCGTCTTGGACCACGGGCTGGTTGCGGGAGACGGTATCTTCGAGGCCCTGGCAGTCTATGACGGCACACCCTTCGCAGTGCGAAGGCACTTGGAGCGCCTCGCGAGATCGGCGGCAGGTATGCGCTTCACGCAGGTGCCGGACCTGGGCGAGGTGGAGGACGCCATCCATCGGGTCGTAAAGGCAAACCAAATCGGTTTCGGGAAGGTACGTGTCACCTACACTGCGGGGGATGGTCCCCTCGGATCCGACCGATTGCCCAGTCGGCCCAGGCTCGTTGTTGCGACTGCCCCTCTGGGCCCCATAGCCCCGACCGCCAAGGTGGCTCTTTCGCCTTGGCCGCGCAACGAGCGGGGAATACTGGCCGGGTTGAAAACGACTTCGTATGCCGAAAATGTGGTCGGGCTCAACTGGGCGATTTCCCAAGGTGCGGACGAAATCATCTTTCCCAATCTGAAGGGCGAGCTCTGCGAAGGTTCCGGCTCGAACATCTTCGTTGTGGTGGATGGTGAGCTGATTACCCCCACGCTTGCATCCGGCTGCCTGGCCGGGGTAACGCGCGACCTCATCGTGGAGCATCTAGGCGGCGTTGAGCGAGACCTCCCCATCGAGGCCCTCAAGTCCGGGGTGGTTGAGGAGGCTTTCCTCTCTTCCAGTTTGCGGGAGGCGCAGGCGATCACCTTCGTGGACGACTTCGCGCTGCCGGTGGCGCCCGGTCCGGTCTCGCTGGAGATCTCCCGGCGCTTCCGTGAGCTCATCAAGGACAACCTGAACCCTTGATCAGTCTTTTACCGGTGGAGTGAAGATCGTTCCCGACAGGAGCTGAAGATGGCATTTGAAACTGCGCAAGTCGCAGCTGAGATTCTCGTCCTCGGTGACGAAGAGAACCCGGTGCTCGCCAGGATCGTGGAGATGCGTGGCTTCGGCGGGCGGACCAGCGGCGAGATCGCCGCCCTGGCTCCTTCGCGTACCGTAGGGTCCCTCATGTTCGGTTCACTCCAAGGGGCTCTGTCTGATCTCGCTTCCCGCCTGAGTTCAAGCGGGGAGCCCGGGGTCGAGGAGTGGGTGGAGCTAGGCGACGCAGAGGCTGTTAGCGCGGGACTTGCCTGCGGTGGTTCGGCCCGTGTCGCCCTGCTCCGCGTCGACCCGATTGTACGGAAGGTCCTGGGGGAGATCGCGCGCCGGCGAGTTGTGGGCGTTGCCACCCTACTCGGGCCCACAGCCAGGATTGTCGGGTACTTGCTGCCCGGCGGCACCCTGGTTGAGGGGTCGCCGGGACCCGATGCTCCAGCACTGTCGGGTGTCGAGCAAGAGCTTGGCCCGATGGTGCGCGCGCGCCGGCCGGAGTCACGCATCGTGGAACTATCCGGCCTCCTTGTGCATTTGGAGGTATTTTCTCCGCCTTCCCGCCTGGTCGTGGTCGGGACCTCCGAGCTTTCTGCCGCAATCGTGGCCCAGTTCGCTTTGCTTGGCGTAGAGGCAAGGGTGTGCGACATGCTTGAGGATGCCGAGCACCAGATCCAGGGTTTCGGATCCAACGACGCTCTGGTTTTGCTGAGTCACGACCATTCGATCGGAGTCCAGCTGATAGGCATCCTCGCCGAAGTGCCGGGTATATATATCGGAGCCCTTGGCTCGCGTCACACCCAACAAGCCAGGCGCGAGCTTCTCGAGGAGGCCGGGGTCGACAGAAGGGTTGTCGACAATATTCATGGTCCGGTCGGGTTGGACTTGGGTTCGCGGACCCCGGCTGAGACGGCTGTGGCCATTGCCGCAGAGTTCCTCGCGCATCGCAGCGGGAGGGATCCGGTTTCCCTCCGGGCAACCAGCGGCGCAATTAACGGATAGGCCACGCCGCAACCGCGAGCGCGTTGTTGCCAGACCCTATTCGGATTCGACAACTTGTCGGGAGAAACAATGGGTGCAGGCCGCGTCCAGGGCATGTCGCCTCGATCATAACTTGACCCGTGGCTAGTGTTGAGGTGGGCCCGAGCACCCTTTATTAGCTCTGCCTGACAGCGGATTCGGAGCATTGGCACGCCCGATGCCGCTGTGGAATTTCCATCTGTCTAGGGGATGATAATGATTCGTACAATCGGTGTGCCGGCGGAGACAAAGGATGGGGAGAGGCGCGTAGTCCTCGAGCCGTCTGCGGTTGCTATGGCCGTGTCGGCTGGATTCGAAGTGCGGGTGCAGAGCAATGCCGGCGTGGGTGCCGGCTTTACCAACGAGGCCTACCAGAAGGCAGGCGCCAAAATTGTCCCGACGGCCGCGGACGCCTGGGAGGCTGACTTGGTCGTCAAGGTCAAGGAGCCCCAGCCCTCCGAGTGGCAGTACTTCCGCGAGGGCCTGGAGCTTTTCGCATACCTGCACTTGGCCGCCGAGCCCGATCTTGCACGTGCGCTCATGGCGTCCGGCGTCGAGGCTTTTGCCTTCGAGACTCTGTCATATCCGCGTGGCCTCCCGCTGCTCGCGCCGATGAGCGAGGTCGCGGGCCGTGCCGCCGCCATTATGGGCGCCTACTACCTCGCATCCGGTTCCGGCACGCTGCTCGGAGGCGCCGCCGGGGTCACACCCGCCAGGGTTGTGGTGGTTGGCATGGGAGTCGCCGGTACCATGGCCGCCCGAGGAGCTCGAGGCATGGATGCTGAAGTTACAGGAGTCGACATCGATCTCGCCCGTCTGTACGAACTCCACCAGCAGGGCACAATCACGTCTTCGCTGGCCTCTTCCGATATAGCCATCGCCGAAGCGATCGTCCAGGCCGATCTGGTTGTCGGAGCGGCGCTGGTTCCAGGCGCCAAGGCACCCAAGCTGGTAACCCGTCAACACATCGAGTCGATGCGGCCGGGGTCGGTCGTGGTGGATCTCGCCATCGACCAGGGAGGGTGCATCGAGACTTCCCGTCCGACGTCGCTGTCTCATCCGACCTTCGTCGAAGCGGGTGTGGTGCATTACTGCGTCACCAACGTGCCGGGCCAGTATCCGCGCACCTCTTCCCGCGCGCTGTCCGCGGCAGTTGCGCCGCGACTTCTCGACCTTGCTCGTGATCCGGCCTCGGAGAGGCTGGTCGGCGCGCTCAACGTTTCGAAGGGCCAGATCGTCTACAAGGCGGTTGCCGAATCGTTGGGCTTCTAGGACCCTACGCGAGATGCTCTCCTGGCCAGCACCGAAGAGCCTTTGGCTTTCAGATCTTCGGCCAATTGTGCCGGCCGACCAGGTCACGGGCGATCTCGATTATGACGTGGCGATCGCAGGCGCCGGTTTCACCGGGCTTTGGACCGCCTACTACCTGAAGAAGTCCGATCCCTCGCTCCGCATCGGCGTTTTCGAGGCCAAGTTTGCCGGCTTCGGTGCTTCCGGTAGGAACGGGGGATGGGCTTCGGCTTTGTTTGCTTCTTCCAAGTCGAAGGTGGCGCGACTCTACGGCGCCGATGCGTCAAAGCGCCTGTTTCGCGCCCTTGCCGCGTCGATTGATGAAATCGGCAACGTGGTTGCGGGCGAAGCAATCGATGCCGACTTCCACAAGGGCGGCACACTGACTCTTGCGCGCAACAAGATGCAGCTGCAGCGTCTCCAGGAGGAACTCGCGACCGAGCGGTCTTTCGGATTCGACGAAGAGGATTTTCGTCTCCTGGATCCGGCCGAGGCGAATGAGCGCATCGGAGCAAGCGGCGTCCTGGGTGCGGGATTCACCCCTCACTGCGCCCGGATCCACCCTGCAAAGCTCGCCCGTGGCTTACGGGATGTGGTGGTCGGGTTGGGTGTCAGGGTGCATGAAGCGTCGCTGGTATCGGAGATCAGGCCCGGTCGCCTCCAGGTGAACGGGTGTACGGTGCGCGCGGACGCGGTCATCGATGCGCTCGAGGGCTACCGGTCGGCGTTGCCGGGCGGAAACCGGTTCACCGTGCCGGTCTACTCCCTGATGATCGCCACCGAGCCGCTGGACGAGGACCGCCTGGCCGCTGTTGGCTTGCGGGACTTCGAGACCTTCGCCGATGAGCGGCACCTGATAATCTACGGCCAGCGCAGTCAGGACAACCGCATCGTCTTTGGGGGCAGAGGCGCTCCCTATCACTTCGGCTCGGGCATCTCTCCTGCCTTTGACCAGGATGACTCCGTCTTTGCCAGCCTTGCGGAGACGCTGGTCGACCTTGTTCCAGCTCTGTCGGGGGCTAGAGTGACCCACAGCTGGGGTGGCCCGCTCGGCGTGCCGCGCGACTTCTTCAGCTCCGTCACCTTCGATCCTGGCGTCGGCATGGGCTACGCGGGCGGTTACGTCGGTGACGGGGTGACCACCACCAACCTCGCGGGGCGGATCCTTGCCGATCTGTTCAGGGGGGTCAAGAGTGACGTTACCGATCTCTGCATCGTCGGGCACCCGCCTAAAGCGTGGGAACCCGAACCTCTCAGATATCTGGGCATCAACGCCGGGCTGAGGATGGCCGCCGCTGTGGACGATGCGGAGTGGAAGGACAGGCCTGCCCCCCGGTATTCGGGGATCCTGTTGTCGATGATCGGCCAGTAACGGCACGTAGAAGCACCATTAGAGGTGCTTAGCAAATGAAAGGAAACCGATGACCGGAAAGTACCATTTGGCACCAGTTTGGTCGCAGTTGTCGGGCCTGGACGTCGTCTCGGGCTCGGGAGCAGTCGTGACTACGACGCAGGGTGAGGAGTACTTGGACTTCACCTCTGGGATTGCGGTTACCTCCACCGGCCACTGCCATCCAAAGGTCGTGGAAGCCATCAGAGACCAGGCGGGCAAGTTCATCCATGCCCAGGTAAACATCTACCGCCACAACTTGCTCCAGCCGCTCGCCGACAAGCTGGGCGAGCTCACGCCTCCCTCGATTGACACCTTCTTCTACTCCAACTCCGGAGCCGAAGCGACTGAGGGCGCGGTAAAGTTGGCCAAGGCGGCTACGGGCAAGCCCCATACCATCGTCTTCCAGGGCTCTTTCCATGGTCGGACTGCCCAGACGATGGCGATGACCACCGCCAAGACCGGCTACAAGGCAGGGTACGCGCCATTCCCGTCCGGCATCTTCGTTGCGCCATTCCCGGACCCGGCGACGACGGGAGACGACCCCGAGACTGCCGCCAAGCGGGCGCTGGCCCAGTTCGACCAGGTTCTTGCGGGCCAGACTCCACCGAGCGACACGGCGGCGATCGTGATGGAGCTGGTTCAGGGAGAGGGTGGATACCTCCCGGCACTTCCCGAGTTCGTCAGCGGTGTCTACGAGCGGGCCAAGGAGCATGGGATCCTCTTCGTGGCGGATGAGGTGCAGACGGGCTTTGGCCGTACCGGCAAGATGTTTGCGGTTGAGCACTACGGGATCGACCCGGACGTCATCGTGATGGCCAAGGGCATTGCCTCCGGCTTCCCGTTCTCCGCTGTCGGCTCGTCCTATGAGCTGATGTCCCGTTGGCCGGTAGGTAGCCATGGCGGGACCTACGGCGGCAACCCGATCGGCGCCGCGGCCGCCCTGGCCACGATCGACGTTCTCACCTCCGAAGGGTTCCTCGAGAACGTACAGGAGCGTGGCCGCCAGCTTATGGCGGGTCTTCAGGAGCTAAAGGCCCAATACTCGGTGATTGGTGACGTTCGGGGACTCGGCATCATGATTGGCTCCACCATCGTTGATCCTTCCACCGGCGCTCCGGATGGAGATCGGGTGAATCGCATCCTTGCCCACGGGCGTGAGCATGGGAAGTTGCTGCTCCTCAACGCCGGCACGTACAACAACGTCATCCGCTGGATGCCGCCGTTAATCGTCAACGAGAGCCAGATTGCCCAGGCTCTTGCGGCCTTTGAGGCTGCCATCAAGGCCAGTATGTAGCTGAAAAAGCATAGTGAAATCTTCTGTTCCCCTGGACAGAGAGAGAAGGGCCCGGGCAATGCCCGGGCCCTTCTCTCTCTGTCCAGGGGGCGGGCGGGGCTGGAAGTCCCAAGACCTGGCAAGGCCCGCCCCGGCCGGCCGGGGCGGGCCTTGCCAGGCTGGGGCGGGCGAGTGGCTACTCGCCGATGTAGCTCATCACGTGCTTGATGCGTGTGTAGTCCTCGAAGCCATACATGGACAGGTCCTTGCCGTACCCGGAGTGCTTGAACCCGCCGTGAGGCATCTCGGCAACCAGCGGGATATGGGTGTTGATCCACACGGCTCCGAAGTTGAGGCCCTTGGCCATTCGCATCGCGGTGCCGTGGTCCCGAGTCCACACGGAAGAGGCGAGGCCGTAGTCGACGTCGTTCGCCCAGCGCAAAGCCTCGGCTTCATCGGAGAACTTCTGAACCGTTATCACCGGGCCGAAGACCTCGTTTTGGATGATCTCGTCGGTCTGGAGGAGATCCGAGACGACGGTCGGAGCGAAGAAGAAGCCCGCCGGCCCCTGCTGAACGCCACCGGTCTGCACCTTGGCGTGCCTAGGCAGCCTTTCGATGAGTCCCTTGACCCGCGCCAGTTGGTTGGCGTTGTTGAGCGGGCCGAAGTCCGGGTCGTCTTTGGGCGCGCCGGTGCGTGTGGCCTTGGCCTGTGCGGTGAGGGCGTCGACGAAGTCACGGTGAACCTTGGGTCCGACCAGCACGCGGGAGGCGGCGGTGCAGTCCTGGCCGGCATTGAAGTAACCGGCCACGGCGATACCGGCGGCGGCCTTCTCGATATCGGCGTCGTCGAAGACTATTACAGGAGCGTTTCCACCAAGCTCGAGGTGTACACGCTTGAGATCCTTCGCGGCGTTGGTGGCCACTTCGATGCCGGCTCTAACCGATCCGGTGATGGACACCATCTGGGGGACCGGGTCCTCTACGAGCGCACGGCCGGTGTCGCGATCGCCGGTGACGACGTTGATGACGCCAGGGGGCAGGAATTCCTGCATCAGGTTGGCCATGTAGATCATCGACATCGGCGTGGTGTCCGATGGCTTGAGGACCATCGTATTGCCGGCCGCGAGGGCGGGTGCCCACTTCCAGACCGCCATCATCATGGGGTAGTTCCACGGGGTGACTGCGGCGCATACGCCGATCGGCTCCCGGCGGATGAAGGAGGTGTGGTCATGCATATACTCGCCGGCGCTCTTGCCTTCAATGTTTCGCGCCGCGGCTGCAAAAAAGCGGATTTGGTCGACCATCGGGGGGATCTCCTCCGCGAGGGTGAGTCCGATGGGCTTGCCGGTGTTGCGGGACTCGATGGCCACCAGTTCCTCGGCGTGCTCCTCGATGGCGTCGGCAATCCGAAGGAGTGCAAGTGAGCGCTCAGACGGAGTGGTGTTTCCCCAACTCTCGAAGGCGCGTGCCGCCGCCGCGGTCGCCGCGGCGATGTCCTCGGCGCCGGAAAGCGCCGCTGTTGCGTATACCTCACCGGTGGAGGGGTCGATTATATCGGTGGTCGCACCGGACTTGGCGGGAACCTCCTCGCCGTCGATGAAGTTGAGAGCTTGCGACTTTGTATCGCTCATATGAACTCCTTGCTCAGTTTGCGGTCTTCAGATTGTCGCATGTCGCCGCGGGCCAAGTGTAAGGAGGGAGGGCGATTCCGCCTGCCATTATTGTATTCCGCGACAAATGCGCCCTCGCTAATTATTGCTCAGGCCTGCTCTTCACGGATGCCATAGGGCGAACCGCGTGCGATCAGCGCCTCCATGAATGGGTCCGGGTCGAAGGCTTCGGGTCCCAGGACGCCGACAGCGGACCAGGTGCCGGAGGCGATCAATTCGAGAGCAATGACCGGGTTGAGGGCGGTCTGCCACACGACCGCCTGGGATCCCCACTCAGACATGGTCTCGACGTTGTCCACGACGTGGTAGATGTAGACCGCCCTCGGCCGCCCGTCCTTGGAAAGCCCCTTTGCCCAGGTGCCCGCGCAGGTCTTGCCCGTCATAATCGGGCCAAGCTTGGCCGGATCGGGGAGCGCAGCCGCCACGACATCGCGGGGGGCGACACGCACCTTACCGACCTCGATCTCCCTGGTGGAGTCGAGCCCGAGCTTGTGCAGCGTCTTCAGCACGCCGATGAATTCCTCACCGAGCCCGTACTTGAAGGTAACCCGGCCGGCATCGATCCAGCGTGGAATGAGCACGACCTCTTCGTGCTCGACGTTCACGCACTCGAGAGGGCCGATGCCTTCGGGAAAGTCGAAGACCTCCCCTTCGCTGAACGGCTCGGTCACATACCAGCCCTTGTCCTTCTCGTAGATGAGCGGCGGGTTCAGGCACTCTTCGATGGTGGTCCAGATGGAAAAGGTCGGAGCGAAGTCGTACCCTTCGACCGCCAGGTTCGCACCGTCGCGGACCCCCACTTCGTCTATGCGGCTGAACAAGTGCTTTTGCGCATAGGCCGCGAAGATGTCGCTAAGCCCGGGCTCGACCCCGATCCCCACCAGGGCGAGAAGGCCCTTGGCCTCCCATTCCGCAGCCTTGGCGAACTGGTAGTCTCCGAGCATGACGCCGGTCTTCCCGTAGGGGTCGTCCGGATGTGGCCTGGAAAGCGACATTGCCATGTCCAGGTAGATGCAGCCCACGGCCAAGGCCGCGTCGAAGATCGGCTCGACGAAGCGGGGGTCGCAGGCATTGAGAACGGCATCGGGCCTGAAGACGGAGGCCAGTGCGATGACTGAGTTGGTTGAAGAGGCGTCCACTTGGGCCGAGCTCACCTTGAGTTCTCCCTTGGCTGCCACAGCGGCGGCTTGCGCCTTTGCTTGGTCCAGGTCGGCTACGCATATCGCCGAGAACGCCTTCGAGCGTGCCGCGATCTTGACGGCAGCTTCGCCCACACCTCCTGCGCCAATGACCAGTACTCGCATAGGTACCCCGGAGGATTGCCCTCTCTTTCCATGCGCGGACTGAGAATTCACGCGCTCTGGAAGCACACTCTACGGCAATCACTGGTGCGAACGCGCGCGAAGCGAGGGAAATCGCAATAATCTGGCCTATAGAGTTCGGATTCACCAGAAAGTGGCCGAATGAATTGCATGAATTAGTCGTTGGGGCTAGTATTTCACGTAAATTACACCGTGCGGGGGGCGTCGAGCGCGCCGCGGCCGCATTGCGGCGAACTGGGGGGTGCCGATCTGCGATGATCAACGAATTCGGTGGACCATATGGACAAGGATAGGGCCCTGCGGCCTTTGAGAGGGGGCGGTGGCGGCATCGGGCTGCGACGCCACTTCGCTCAAGAGGACGATCGGCATGTAATAAACCTCGACGAAAAGTCCAAGGCGCTGATCGAGCTGCTCCAACGAGACGGCCGCAGCTCGTATGCGGCGCTGGCGAAGGACGTCGGGCTTTCGGAGGCGGCTGTTCGACAACGTGTCCAGCGCTTGATCGATCAGGGAGTGATGCAGATTGTCGCGGTGACGGATCCGCTCTCGACCGGCTTCCTGCGCCAGGCGATGCTGGGAATCAAGGCGACCGGCGACCTCAGGGTGGTAGCCGAGGCGATTACCGCCTTCGAAGAGGTGGATTACGTCGTGATCTGCGCCGGACGATACGACCTGCTGGCAGAGGTGGTGTGCGAGAACGATTCGCATCTACTGCAGCTCCTCAACGAGGGGTTGCGCAAGGTCGAGGGTGTGACCGATATCGAGACTTTCGTTTACCTGAGGCTTGAGAAGCAAACATATTCATGGGGTACAAGATGACTGATTACACGGACCACGACCAGTACGATTCCGCCCGGCTGGGCGAGTTGGCGAGACGGCATCTTTGGATGCACTTCACCCGCCTCTCCTCCTATTCGGAGACCGACGTGCCGATCATGGTGCGAGGCGAGGGGCCCTATGTCTGGGATTCACGAGGGAAGAGATACATCGACGGTCTTGCCGGTCTATTCGTGGTCCAGGTCGGTCACGGACGGACCGAGCTTGCCCAGGCTGCCTCCAAGCAGGCCAGTGAACTCGCATACTTCCCGCTATGGAGCTACGCCCATGCTCCGGCCGTTGAGCTGGCGGAGCGTCTTGCATCCCTTACCCCGGGCGATCTGAATCGCACCTTCTTCACCACTGGGGGCGGTGAGGCGGTCGAGTCGGCGTTCAAGCTCGCAAGGCAGTACTTCAAGTTGGTGGGTAAGCCGTCGAAGACCAAGGTGATCTCGCGCAGCCTCGCCTATCACGGTACCACCATGGGAGCCCTCTCGATCACCGGCCTTCCGGGGATCAAGGCTCCGTTCGAGCCGCTGGTGCCGGGCACCTTCAAGGTGGCCAACACGAATCGCTACCGTTGCCCGGACTGCGCCCACTCCGACGCCTGCACTCTCCACTGCGCCGACGACATCGAGCGGATGATCAACTACGAGGGGGCGGACACGGTCGCCGCGGTCTTCCTGGAGCCGGTGCAAAACTCCGGCGGTTGCTTTACCCCACCTGAGGGTTACTTCCAGCGGGTGCGTCAGATCTGCGACAAGTATGATGTGCTGCTTATCTCGGACGAGGTGATTTGCGCATTTGGCCGGCTCGGCTACTACTTCGGCTCGGAGCGTTACGGATACCAGCCGGACATGATCACCGTCGCGAAGGGCATGACCTCGGGCTATTCGCCTATAGGTGCCCTCATTGCTTCTGATCGCCTGGTGGAGCCGTTCCTCAAGGAGACCAACACCTTCCTTCATGGGTACACCTTCGCCGGTCATCCGGTCTCGGCGGCCGTCGCATTGGCCAACCTCGACATCTTCGAACGCGAGAACCTGCTGGGACACGTGCAGCAGAACGAGGCGGCGTTCCGTTCCCGCCTTGACTCGCTCCTTGACCTCCCTATCGTCGGCGAGGTGCGCGGCGCCGGGTACTTCTATGGAATCGAGCTCGTGAAGGATAAGGCAACGCGCGAAACCTTCAACGACGACGAGTCCGAGCGCCTGCTCCGCGGGCTGCTCACCCCACGCCTCTTCGAAGAGGGGCTTATCTGCAGAGCCGATGACCGGGGAGATCCCGTTATCCAGCTATCGCCTCCCCTGGTGGCGGGTGTGGAGCAGTTCGACGAGATCGTGGGCATCCTGCGGATGGTGCTCGAAGAAGCTTACCGAGAGCTCTAGCCTGTGAGGTCGTGAAAGCCTCCTCTCTCACCTTTGCCCCGGGATGGCAGGCCCATCTCGGGGCCAACCTGCCGGCTGCCGACCGCTTGCCCAACGTGGGCGACCTTGGCACAGTTGCGGAGATCTCGCTCGAAGAGCTCGGTGGCAGGCCATTCCTGCGCGAGACGACGGGCGATTGGCTAAGCGGTCGGGAATTCCTCGACCGTGCTCGCCGGTTTGCATCGGCGCTTGCCGCCTCCGGCGTGGTCCCGGGTAGCCGCGTGGTTCTCACCGGCGGGAACAGCGCCGACCTTGCCGCGGCGGTGGTTGGTGTCTTCCTGGCCGGCGCCGTACTCGTGGCTGCCAACCCCGCGTATTCGGATCGGGAGTTCGAGCACGTCATCAAAGACTCGCGCCCGAGCGCGATCCTGTGCGATGAGGACCTCCTCGTACGAGTGGAGGCCCTGGCCTCCTCCGCACCTCCGCCGGAGCCGATTGACGGACCAGGGTCCGACCTGCCGCGCCCCGAAGTCCCTATCCGCGTCCTTTCCCTGAGACGGTCTGCTGAACGGGGCGACGACTGGCGAGGTGGCTCCAGAGCCTCGGGGCGATCCTGGCCCGCAATGATCGCATACACCTCCGGTACTACCGGCGCGCCCAAGGGTGCACTGCTGACGCACGGAAACCTACTAGCTTCGGCGCGATCTGTGGCCCTCGCCTGGAGATGGAGCGCCGAAGATCGGCTTCTCCTCTGCCTCCCGCTCTTTCATATGCACGGCCTTGGTGTAGGGCTGATCGGCTCGCTCTTCATGGGTAACGCGGTGGTGCTTTTCCCCCGCTTCGAGCCCGCTGCTCTGGCTGCGGCAATCAGCCAGGAGCGCGCGACGATGTTCTTCGGCGTGCCGGCCATGTACAGGCGGCTGGTGGATGAGCCCGGATTCGCCGATTTTGCCCGCCTGCGCCTGATGGTCAGCGGCTCGGCGCCGCTGCCCCCCGCTCTTTTCGAGCGGATACGGTCGCAGGTGGGGGCAGCGCCTGTGGAGCGTTATGGAATGAGCGAGACCGCAATGAACGTCTCCAATCCCTACGAGGGACTGCGCAAGCCGGGAACCGTCGGCCTGCCCTTGCCGGGAGTCGAGGTCGCGATCGATTCCACAGGAGAGATCCTGGTCCGAGGAGAAAACGTCTTCGCGGGTTATCTCGGCAATCCCGGGGCCACCAACGAGCGCTTCGATGGAGGATGGTTCCGGACCGGTGACATGGGCAGCGTTGATGCCGATGGGTACCTGCGCATAGACGGACGTTCCAGCGATCTGATCATAAGCGGGGGTTTCAACGTCTATCCGCGCGAGGTGGAGGATCAGTTACGCGAGCATCCTTCCGTGGCCGATGCCGCGGTAGTGGGCGTCCAGTCCGACCGCTGGGGCGAGGAGGTTGTCGCCTTCGTGGTGCCGTCGGCCGAAGGTGAACTGGATGCCGACGCGCTGCGTGCGTTCTCAGGCAAGCTCCTAGCGCCGTACAAGGTGCCCAAGCGGATTATCCCGGTCGAGGCGCTTCCCCGCAATGCGATGGGGAAGGTGCTCGCTTACGAGCTGCGGCGTATGGCTGCAGAAGGATGACGGTTTAGCGGCCCTGGAAGTTCGGCTTGCGCTTTTCGTCGAAGGCGTCAAGCGCCTCGAGGTAGTCAGCGGAGGCGATAGTGGTGGCGCTCAGGCGAGCAGCCTCTTCCTCGAGCTCTGCATAATCGAGGGCCGGGTTCGCCAGCCCGTCTGCCAACGCCTTGGTTGCGGCGATCGACAGGGGGGCCACCTCCGCCAACGCCATGGTGAGCTCCGCTATGTCGTCGGTCAAGCTCTCCGACACCTGTGAAATGAGGCCGGCGTCCAGTGCCGCGGCGGCATCGAGCATTGACGCCGTGAATATCATGCGCTTGGCCGCGGCTGCACCCACTTGGGCTACCAGCCGGCGAAGCGAGCCCAGCGGGTAGCTGATGCCAAGTCTTGCAGCCGGAATCTGGAACTTGGCCACGGCGTCGGCCACCTGGAAGTCGCAGGCAACCGCGATCGAGACTCCGCCTCCGATGCAATAGCCCTCGATCGCGGCAACGGTCGGCTTCGGCATTGTGGCCAGCGCAACCAGGGCGTCCTCGGTTATCCGGTCGTATTCGACGGCCGTCTCGCCGACCTGGCGCATCGTGCGGAACTCGTCGATGTCGGCTCCGGCGACGAAGGTGCCTTCTGCTCCGTGGACCACCACGACACGGACGTAGTCGTTCGCGTGCATCTCCTCTGCCGCCGAACGCAGCTGGCGCCACATTTCCGTGGTCATGGCGTTCTTGTGCTCGCTGTTTGAGATGACGATCTCGCCGATCGCTCCGCTCACGCGTGTGGTGACCCTTCCGCTCAAGAGCGCCTCCTTCTCGGCTGATGGGGAACTCGTGGGCTACTCCTTCTTAGGTGGCGGTCCCGTCGAGACAAAATATGACCCTAGGCGGAGCGTTTTCCAACCCCGGTCGCAACGGCCGACCTCACGTTCATTAGTCCTGGTCGGCGGCGGCAAGCTCATCTTGCTCGGCCTCCCAAGCCGTGGCCTCCTCGTCTGTGTGGGTTTCGTGAGAGAGTCGTGACGGCCACCAGTTCCATCGCCCCAACAAGGCCACGGTGGAGGGCACCAGGAGAGTGCGAACCAGGAAGGTGTCCATCAGGATTCCAAGCGCCAAGCCGAAGCCGATCTCCTCCACCTGGCTGTTTCCCAACGAGGCGAGCGCCAGCACCGCGAAGCTGCCTGCAAGCACCACTCCGGCAGAGGTGACGGTCGAGCCGGTCGCGCTTAGCGCCAGCCTCACCGCCGAGCGAAGGTCGCGATGCTGTGCCTCCTCCCTGATCCTGGTCATGACGAGGATGTTGTAGTCCTCGCCCAATGCCAGGAGGAACAGGAAGAGTAGGAACGGCAAGACGAAGTTGAGGCCGCTGTCACCGCGGAAGAATATGAAAACGATTACGTCTGCTCCGAGTGCCGCCAGGTAGGAAAGCACCACCGAGATCATCAGATATAGAGGAGCTACTGCCGAACGGAGGACCAGGGCGAGCAGCAATCCGATGATCAGCACGACCACGGGGACGATCTTCACCAGGTCCGAGTTCGAACTCGACGAGATGTCGTACGCCGCTGCCGCCTCCCCGGCGACGCCGTAGTCCAGTGCGCCGTGGGTGCGTGCCACGCTGGCGACTTGTGCGCGTACGGTTGGCGTGGCGTTCAAGGCCGCGGTCGAGGCGGCGTCTCCAGCCTTCAGCGCTGTGGCGAAGAGGACGGTTTTCCCGTCCTGGGAGATGAATTGGAACTCAGCGCGATAGGCCTGGTATATGCGTGGCGGGATGGTCAGGTTGGCGGGCTCAGCGGCCGGCAGGTCGTTTGGTGCGCCTAACAGCGAGTGCAGCTGGGAGAGCTGAGTACTCGTAAGTGGAGTCGTGAGGGGATTCATCGGTCCGAAGACGGCCTTGAAGGCGGTTTGCGAGGCCAGGTCGCTTTGCAGCGAGGCCAGCCCCGAGACGTTGTTCCAGACCGGCTCGTTGAACTTGAAGACAACCTCTGTGGGGTTGAAGCTCGACGAGGGAAACTGCTTGTCCAGTATCTGGTTGCCGTAGTAGGAGTCGGTGCCCTTGGGGGAGTTGGTGGTTCCGACGAATCCAGCCGGCGAGTTACCGAGCGATGCAAGGGAGAGAGCGCCGAAGAGAATAATGCCGAAGGCAAGCGTGGTGCGCGGCTTGCCAACGACGCGGGCCGCGATTCGGCCCCAAAGGCCGTGTTTGGCATCGCCGGGGTGCGTCTTGGTTGGCCAGAAGACCGCTCGTCCAAGGATGGCGAGCAGCGCGGGCAGGAGCGTTAGCCCCGCGAGCAGCATGAGGGCGATGCCAATGGCCAGGGGCCAGCCCAAGCCCTTATAGAAGCCGAACGAGGCCGTGGTCAAAGACAACAGTGCGGCGATGACAGTCGCCGCCGAGAAGGTGATCGACTCACCGACCTTGGCGAGGGCGAAGGCGACCGACTCCTTCGGCCCTCTACCCCTACGCAATTCCTCACGTACGCGGAAGACTAGGAAGAGGCCGTAGTCGGTTCCTGCTCCGATGATGAGGATGATGAAAAGCAGCTCCGTAACGAACGACACGGTGAACCCGGCTTTGGAGGCCTCCGCCACCACTGGGCCTCCGGCGATCACGACGAAGACGGCCGGCAACAGGGTGACCAGGGGGGCGAGAAGGGCTCTGAACACAAGGAGCAGGACCACGATGACCAGAATTATGGAGTAGTTCTGCGCCTTTCCCGGACCCGTGGCGTTACCCGCGTTGGAATCCACCGAGGTGGCCAACTGTCCCGCCAGGTGGACCGAGAGGTCGGCAGGCTTGGGGACCGATGCGATGGCGGAACGGAGGTCGGATACCAGTGTGGTCACGCCTGTGCTGGCGAATGGATTCGCCCTTGAGATGATGGAGCTCTGGATGGCGCGCTGATCAGGAGATAGGCCCGCGATCTTCACCGAGATCACCGTCGGGACCTTGGCGATCGCCGCCGCCACTTGTGTATAGGCCTGTTTGTCCGCCGGAGTCAGCGCCGATCTGCTGGTTTGAGCCACCAGTACAACCTGGGCGTTGTTGACGTTTTGAAAAGGGGAGGCAAGGTCGGCCGCTTTGATGGACGGAGCATTGGCAGGGAGGAATGCCCGGTTATCGTTCTTGACCACGCTCGAAAGCGAAGGCAGGAACGCGACGGAGGCAATTGTGAGCACGACCCAGATGGCAATGATCGGCCACCTGAACTTGACCACGACGCGGCCGAGATGCTGGAAGAAGTTTGACACGGATTGTTACCTTCCTTGATGGGTGAGGCGCATCTAGCAGTGCTTGTCGGGGCCGTCTGTCCCTTCCAGTTCCGAGAGGCGGCCGATGATCGCGTCAAGAGTCGCAAGCAGGTGGGCAAATGACTCGTCTCCCACTGCGGCGATCGCTTCATCGAGAGGCAGCATCGCTTCATGAAGCTTCTCGGCGGCAGTGGTGCCGTGGGGGGAGAGGGTGATGAGGGTCCGTCTGTGGTCGGCCGGGTCCTCGTGTCGCTCAACGAAGCCGGCCTGTGCCAGGCCGGTCAGCATCTGGGAGGCTGTGGCCAGGGACATGTGCATCTGCTGGGCGAGATCGGAGACGGACACTGGAGACAGCATTACTACGTGGGAGAGCATCATGAGCTGGCGCGGAGACAGTTCCGGCTCGCTTCGAATGCCCTTGGAGTCCGCATGGCGTCGAAGGTACCTGACGACAGCGGAGAAGCGTGCAAGCAGCGCGAAAGGCCTCTCAGCCTGGGTCCCGTCTTGCTCGCCGCCCTTGGAGCGCTGGTTGTCTTCGGTCAAGCTCAGTCCTGGGGATTGGGGATTGTAGCGGAATCAAAAGCTTTAAATATGTTAAGTAATTTGCTTAGAGATTATTCCTGCGATCCGCAGGTGGCAAACCGGCACCCCAGGCCCCGGAGCCAAGGGCTGTAATATCGGCCTATGCAATTCGACGAGGTAGTTACCACGACGGGGGCCGTTCGAGAGTTCGAGGCCCGCCCGGTTCCCGATTCCCAGGTCTATGAGCTGCTTGATCTTGCGCGCTTCGCGCCGAGTGGAGGTAATCGGCAAGGATGGCGAGTGGTGGTCGTGAAGGGCACCGAGCTTCGCATACGCCTGCGGGAGCTTTACGTGGAGGCCTGGGCAGAATACATGGCTCACGTCGAGGCTGGGTTGGTGCCGTTCGCACCGCTTAACGGGCGCCGTTGGACCGGACCCGCGGTAGACCTCGATGCCGCTGCGAAGCGGCGCTACGAATATCCGTTCAGTGACCACCTGGACGAGGTACCGGTCATGCTTGCCGTCTTTGTCAAGCTGGGCTCTCTGGCGGTGCTCGACAACGGTCTTGACCGCCAGAGCATCGTCGGCGGCGGGAGCATTTATCCCTTCGTGCACAACATCATGTTGGCTGCCCGTTCCCGGGGCCTGGGCGGGGTGATGACCACGGCGATCTGCCGAAGGGAGCCCCAAGTGGCCGCTCTAATGGGCATGCCTGAAGAATACGCCCTGGCCTCACTGGTGGCGTTGGGGTGGCCAAAGAGGACTCCGAGCAGGCTGCGGCGCGATCCGGTGGAGAAGTTCACCACCGTGGACACCTTCGAGGGCGATCCGTTCAGGCCGTGAGGGGCTCGTCGACGAGCTCGTAGATTCCGGATGTTGCGTCGATGAGCTGAATGGTGCGCCGTCCGGCGGTATCGATGCGAAGAGTCGGACCGGTCGCGGGCCGGGTCGCATGGTAGGTGTGCGCCCCCCAGAGCTGCCCGTAGCGCAAAACGATTCCGCCTGCTGACAGCACCGCCTCCTCCAGATGTGCCACTGCGAGGGCCCCATTGCCCTGCAGCTGCCAAGCGACGCTTTCAGCGATGATGCGCCTCGCTCCTCCTTTGGTGGCCGCGCCAAGGAGATTGTCGGTGCCTACGGTGCGCATCCGGTTGTTCGCCTCGGCGTACTCGCGAACTCGATCCGCTTCGTCCGGCAGGTCAGTAAGAAGGTCGATGACGATTTCGGGCGCGTAATTGTCGAATATCGCCCCGAGCGCAGGCGGATCGTAGATGTCGCAGACCGCGGCCATGGCACCGAGCTGTTCAATCATTCGGGCGTTTTTGCTCGAACGGGTGAGGCCCAAGGTCTGGTAACCCCGCGTGGCAAGCTCGGGGAGCAGCTGCCGGCCTATGACGCCCGAGGCGCCCGCCACCAGAACAAGTGGCGATGAATTGCTTCCGGGCAGGTTCGGAACCCCCCCCTTGTTGCCTGTAGCAGGGCATAACCGGCTTCCTTCACTGTAGCCTGCCGGATGCGCAGGCTACGAGCGTCGTAGCAGAAGATAGGGCCGGCGCCTCGGTGCCGGCCCTATCTTCACTTGGCGCCAGGGTGCTTCGCCGGAGTGCGCCCGTGCTCTTTGGGATCAGACGTCGGCGGTGTCGACCGCTATCTCGTGATCGAGCGCGATACGCTCCTCGCGGGAGGGCATCTTGAAATACGCCCGTCCCTTGGACCAATAGATCGCGATGGGGATGACCGCCAGGGCCATCGCCCCGAGACCTACCGCGAGCGTGGTGCTGTTCAGTCCGGGTATCGACTTGATGAACATGACGATCATGAAGACGGCTCCGGCAAGTGGCCAAAGACCCATGAAGATGAAGTTGGAAGGCGAGCGCCAAATGTGCTTTCGGTACAGGACCACGACCGACAGGCCCGCGAGGCCGTAGTAGATGGCGATCTGCAGGCCGATCGCGTTGATGGCATCGGAGAGGATGGTCCCAATCGAGCCGATGTAGTTCGAGCCGATGAAGAGGCCGACCGAAATGACCGTCACCACCACGGTGGCAACGACGGGTGTGCGGCGAACCCGGTGAGTGCGGCCGAGCGCACGCGGGAGCGTGCCGTCGCGCCCCATGGCGAAGAGTGTGCGGGTCACCTGGATGATGGTCGTCTCCAAGGTCGCCACTGTCGACAGTATGACCGCCACAACGATTATCTTGCCTCCGAGCCCTGGCCAGACGACCTGACCCAGCACGCCCAGTACGTCTCCGGCATTGTTGCTGATGTCCTTGGCGGTGAGGACGAGGTTGGTGCCTATGGTGAAGACCTCAAAGAGGGCGAAGACCACCAGCACGCCAATAATGCCGCCGATGCCCGGGGTGACCTTCGAGCCCTTGGTCTCCTCGTTCAGGTTGGCCGTGACGTCCCATCCCCAGTAGTAGAAAGCCGCCACCAGCGCTCCTGCAAAGAAGCCCGAGGAGCCGTGGAAGATTGAAGGGGAGAACCAGCTCCAGCTGAAGCTATGGGCATCATGCCCGTGCAGGAGCATCAATATGGCAAAGAGCACCAGGATGCTCAGCTCAACTGCTGACATGATCACCTGGACCGTCGCCGTCACAGTGACGCCGGCGACCACCGCCGCTACCATCAGTAGGAAGAAGACGGTCCCGAAGATGGTGACCGCCGTGGTGTTGTTTGCCAGGGAGTTCGAGAAGAGGCCAAGTGTCACCGAACCGGCGGGGAAGGAGCCTGCCACCATGAAGATCAGGGCTGAGACAACCAGTGCCCATCCCGAGATATAACCGAGGATCGGGTGAAGAGCGCGGCGCACCCAGGAATAAGTGGCTCCCGCATTGGCTTCCAGCCGACCCAGGTGGTTGAAGGCCCAGACAATGCCGAACATCGCGATGCCGCAATAGAGTAGCGCGGCCGGACCGCCGAGCGCGACGGCGCCAAAGAGAGTGGCGGTCGAAGCGGCTATGGAGTACGCGGGTGCGACGCCTGCGACCCCCATGACTGCGGATTCGAAGAGGCCCAGCGCTCCGTGGCGCAGGCTGCCTTCTTGTTCCACGTGACTGTCGGATTCATCAATCGCGGTCACTTATCCCCCTGATTCAATTGAAAATGAAGGTTAATTGCGTTGATTCTATAGCTACGGGCATAATTGGGGAGGCTTAAAGCAAGGGCTCTTGCAAATGGCACGATTTCTTAAGCTCAGCATTCTTTCAGCAATCCTTCAGGAGGCGAGTGGAGGGCCGCTGGGGCAAGACGAGTCTCGGTCGGGCGGCGTAGGCTGGACCGGTACGGCTAAGGAGGGAACTTGAAGTACACCTCTTCGTTCATAGTCTCGGCACTGCGCGAGACGTGGTTTTCGCTGGACGGCTATTGCAGCCAGCTGGCACCTGAGCAATGGGAGGTGGCCAGTGATTGTCCCGGCTGGTCTGTCAAGGACGTCCTCGCGCATGTCGTCGGTACTGAGCGGCAACTGCTCGGTGATCGGGCTCCGATACTCGCCGAGGAGGCGATCGGCGGACACGTGAAGAATGAGATCGGGCGCTCCAACGAGGCCTGGGTGGAGTCGATGCGTTCGAGAAGCGGCACCGAGGTACTCTCCATTTTCGAATCGACGATAAACGCGCGCCTGGACGCTCTAGACGCGTTGAGCGACGAGGAGTTCGATGCCGACAGCTGGCTGCCGGTCGGGAAGGGCAGTTACCGGGATTTCATGGCCATCCGAGTGATGGATTGCTTCGTGCACGAGCAGGACATCCGGATTTCCACAGGCGGATCGTTCCTGGCGCACGAACGATCGGGACGCATTGCGCTCGACCAGCTACTCGCCGGCCTTCCCTATGTGATAGGTAAGAAGGTGAAGCCGTTGGAGGGCACGACGATTCGTGTGGATGTGACCTCGAGGTCCGACACGATCGCCAGCGTGCGCGTTCGTATGCAGGATGGCCGCGCCAGCGTGGTCCAGGAGGCTGACGCCATAGATGACGCGGTGCTCCGCTGCACCTTCGAGGCATATCTGTTCGCTGCAGCCGGCCGTCTCGTCGCTCCCGGGTACCTCTCCGGCGGCTCCGTAGCCTTCGAGGGGGACGAAGGGCTGGCACTCCAGGTCTTCGAAAACCTGGGATTTGTGATCTAGGAGTCGTAATGAAGGGAGGCAAGCACGGTCAAAAAGCGAGGCTGCGACGCGAAGACGTAACCTCCGTCGACTTCTTTTACGATCCGCTGTGCCCCTTTGCCTTTGCAGCCTCGCTGTGGATCCGCGAAGTGGCCCGTTCGTCGAGCTTCGAGCTGGATTTCAGGTTCTTCTCTCTGGAAGAGGTGAATCTGGAGGCGGGCAAACGCCACCCCTGGGAGCGGGATTGGTCCTACGGCTTTTCGTTGATGAAGCTCGCCTGGCTGATAAAGCAGCAGGATCCAGCCCTCGCGGATCGCTTTTACCTCGAAGTTGGCTCGGCAATACACCTACACGGGGAGCAGATACACACCCCGGAGCACGCGGCGCACTTTGTCGAAGCCGTCGGACTCGACCGATCCCTGGTGCAGAAGTCGATGCGATCGAAGAAGGCGGAGGATGCCGTTCGTGCCGACCACGTGTTCCTTGTCGAACGCTTTGGTGGTTTTGGGGTGCCGACTCTGGTGCTCAATGACTCGATTCCGGTCTTCGGCCCGGTCGTCATGCCGGCACCGACCAAGAATCAAGCCGTCGAGCTGTTCGACACGGTCCTGGCCTTTGCCTCGATGCCCAACCTGCTGGAACTGAAGCGCCCTCGCGACAAACAGGCGAACGTGGACCTCGCCAGGGAACTCGCGCCGTATCTGAAGGGCCGCGTCTGGCGCAGTGTCTGACCCGGTCGAGGGCCCTTACATCGGCGAGTTGGCGTGCTTGGCGTTGCGGATGCGCTCTTTTTTGCTGAGTAACATCGCCAGCGCCTGAGCTACTGCTTGGCGCGTCTTCACCGGCTCGATGACATCGTCCACGAAGCCGCGCTCGGCGGCGACGTATGGTGTCAGGTACCGCTCCTGGTACTCCTCCTCGTAGGACTTGCGCTCGTCCGGAGTCGACCGACGCATCAGGATCTGGGCGGCTCCTTGTGCCCCCATGACGGCGATCTCCGCCTTTGGCCAGGCAAAGACGACGTCAGAGCCCATCCCCTTGGAATCCATGACGATATACGCCCCGCCGTACGCCTTGCGCATTATCAGGCAGATGCGAGGGACTCCGCAGGAGGCGTAGGCGAAGGCCATTTCGGCGCCATGGCGGATCATCCCGCGCCACTCGACGTCCTTGCCGGGCAGAAAGCCGGGAGTGTCCTCCAGAGTGATAAGTGGGATGTTGAACGCGTCGCAAAAGCGTACGAAGCGTCCACCCTTTTGAGCCGCAGGAATGTCCAGGGTGCCTGCCAGAACCCTGGGCTGGTTTGCCAGGATGCCGACGGTATTGCCCGCTATGCGCGCCAATCCGACCACCAGCTGTGGCGCCCATGCGGCACGGAGTTCAAGAAAGTAGGCGTCATCGACGATCTCGCCGATTACTTCTCGAACGTCGTAGGACCCCGTTGCCGAGGTGGGGACGATGTTCTCCAGCGCCGGACACTCGCGATCCGCCGGGTCTTCGCTGGCTACGAAGGGCGGGAGTTGGTTGGTCGAGCGGGGTAGCAGCGCGAGTATCTCTTCGACCTGCTGGAGTATTTCCTCGAGGTCGGAGGCCTCGAGGAAGCTCACACCCGACCTTGTGCCCAGTGCATAGGAGCCACCGAGGTCGGTTGCGTCCACGTCGACACCGGTGAAGCCGCGCACCATGTCAGGGCCGGAAACAAAGGCGAAGGCGTCAGGTGTGGTTATCACCACGTCGGCGAGCCCCAACAGAAGAGCAGGGCCTGATACGGCGGGGCCGTGGAGCCCGGCGATTATCGGCACGACTCCCGAGGCGGAGGCGATAGCGGCAGCCGCGGCTCCCCAGCCGTGCAACGAGGCGATGCCGCCGTGAATCGATGCGCCAGATGTGGAGAGCAGAAGCACTATCGGCAGCTCGAGCTGGGTCGCCTTGCGGACTGCCGCGGCCATCTTGTGGCCGTCCTGTTCCGTCAGGGCGCCCTTGTGCGGGGAGGGGGTGGAGGAGATGAACATCACTTGTTTCCCGGCGATCTCCTCGATCCGCGCCTCGATGCTGCCCGGGACTCGTCCGCCAAGGACGATCTCCGGGGCCGATCCTTTGCCGTCCCTGCGGTCCAGTAGCACCGAGCCTCCATCCTCCTTGCCACGCGCCGCGCGGCGCGATCCCAAGTCTAGGAAGGCGAGGGATCGAGGTAGCTGCTCTAAGCGGTTGCGCCACGGTCGTTGGAACCCCAGTGGGCAGCCATCACCGCCTCCGCGGCCAAGCGTCCGGAACGGAGCGCTCCATCAATGGATGGGTTCTGCAGGAAGTCGCCAGCCAGAAACAGGCGCTTGGAAAAGGCGGGGAAGTATGGGCGTCCCCTCCGCCCTCCCGCGAAAGCCGTGGGCAGCGCCTCTGTGATCCTATAGGTGCGCAGGTGGCTCAAGTTGGTGGCGCCGGTGCGCAAGGCCTCGGCTGCAAGGGCTGCAGCGGTCTCGTCACTGGTGGTTGTGCCGAGAGAGGAGACCGACACCAGGTGGGCTCCTTTGGGAGCATACGACGGCGCCACCATGTCCATTACCGCGATTGTTGTTACCGGTGTCCACGACGACGCAACCAGCACGGTCTTTGCGGCTGCAACGTCGCTCTCGGTTGCGAAATAGTGCGTGGAGGTGGATCTATATGTCGTGTCGAGTCCGGTTTCGCCAGTGAGCCGGGCAAGCTGGCTCGACTTCACCGCGAGCACCGCCCAGTCGTGGCCGATCTCCTCGCCGTCGGCCAGGGTCACCGAGCCGTCGGATACCGAGACGACCTCGGCGCCGAGGCGAATGTTGGCAGTTGCGAGCTCTGCCGCCATGAGGCTGGGAATCTCCGCCATGCCGGTGGAAGGGACGAAGGCTCGTCCCCGGAGGAAGCTTTGTGCCGCGAACAGTGCCATGGTTGCGGGAGTTTCCAGCCCGTCTTCGAGGAAGACGCCCCGGAGGAACGGTCGAGCAACGCCTTCCAGCGTCCGCCCGGAAAGTCCACACTCGCGCAGGTACGCCTCGGTGGTTTGGGCGTGCGCTTGGAAGGCGGCCTGTGTGTCGCGGCGCGCCAGCAGCGGCAACGACCTGGCCAGGCATCTCAGGTCGGACAAGGTGAAGTTCGCCAGCAGCTCGGTGAATTGCCGCAGCGACGAGGGCGGGCTCGGAAGAGCAATTACGTGGCGGGAAATATCCGGCCCCACCACCTCGAAGCCGCGGGCGAACGCCCGCGGCGACAGCGAATCGATGGGGATCGCACGGCGCAGTTCAGGGTAGGAGTCCAACGCCACTTGGAACCCGCGGTCAAGGTAGAAGCCGTCTAGGTAATCGGTAGCGACCATTCCTCCGATCCTCTCGGAGGCCTCTAGCAGAGTGATCTGGAATCCGTTGCGCGCAAGGTAGGTAGCCGCAGCGAGGCCCGCCAGTCCCGCTCCTACCACCGTGACTCGCTGCTGGCCGTGGCTGTTCACGATGTTCAATCTAAATTGTCCTTCAAGTGCTCGAGTGAGCCAAGGCGATGCGGTTTCGGCCGCCGCGCTCGGGATTCGAGGTTTTGATTGCCGGGTGAAGCGAGGAGCGGTTCCACGCCGCGATGGGGGTTGACCCTGCGTAAGCGCGCGGGTGCTGTCGCCGTAGTCGCCGTGGCGGCACTTGGAATATGGGCTCTGAAGGGTCACGATTCGGAGATTTCGGCTTCGATCGCCCTCATCGAGCATGCCCAAGCCTGGCCGCTGGTATTGGCGGTACTCGCCGAGGCGGGATCGGTGGCGGCCTTCGGCATTTTCACCTGGCGCCTGCTCGGAGTCGGCTTGACCTGTCCGCCGCTGCTCAAGACCTTGGCGGTCGCCACGGCGAATACGACCATCAACAACACCGTGCCCGGTGGGACGGCATTCGCCTCCGTATACACATACCGCGAATTCAGGGGGATGGGGGCCGATCCGATCTTCTCCTCGTGGGTTGTGCTAGCGGTAAACTTGCTCGCGGCCTTTGCCCTGGGTCTCCTGGCACTTGTGGGCGTCGCGCTGTCTTTTCGCGCCAGCCAGGGGCTCGATCTGCTGCTAGCGGTCCCCATCGTCTCCGCGGTGCTCATGGGCATGGCTGTGCTCTTCTCTTCCCCGCGGCTCTTCTCCAGAGTGCTACGCCCACCTCTCGTGCTTTTCGCCCACCTCGCGAATCGGTTTCGTCGCGAGCCTTTTCAGGTTGACGAGGCGCTCGCAAAGGTCGGCTCCATCGCCACCACAAAGACCCAGGTCCTGGTGGCCATAGGCTGGGCGGTTGCCAACTGGGTAATGGATGCTTCCGTTCTGGCGCTTGCGTATGTGGCGATTGGAAGCAAGGTTCCGTGGGGCGGAATCCTGCTCGCCTACGGAGCCGGGCAGCTCGCTGCGAATCTTCCCATTACCCCAGGTGGGTTGGGTGTGGTGGAAGGGAGCCTCTCAATTGCGCTGGTGGCCTACGGAGGTGCCCAGGAGCCGGCGGTCGCGGCCGTGCTGCTTTACCGACTAATCAGCTTCTGGCTGGTCGTGCCCTTTGGGTGGCTCTCCTACTTTGCTACCAACTTGGTGCGCCGCCGAGCTGGGCACGCGCGCATCGCCAGCGCCGATACCGTGGAAGGTGGTGGTTCTCTGTGAAACGGCTCACGCCGACGGGAGCAAGGGTGCATGCGCGCGCATTGCTGGCATCGCTGCTGCTCGTACCGGTACTTTCGGCGTGCGCTGGGGCGTCGGCCGGCCTCGGAACCTCCTCCGAGGCATGCTTCACAGCGCTTCCTTCCGCATATAAGGCGGTGGGGTCGCGGGCAAAGCTGCTGGGGGTGCGCCTGCTTGCAGCCGGGAAAGTCGGGAAGGTGGTTGAAGGTCTTCCGGCCGGCGACGGCCGAACTCTCTGCCTGCTGGCCTTCGAGCTGCCCGACTCCAAAGGAGAATACCGGGTGGTTCGACGCGATGACCAGGTCTTCGGGGACTTCAAGCTGGTGGCGTACTCACTGCAGGAAAAGAAGGTCCTAAAGGTTCGGGCCAGGCGCTCGTTGCCGATGCGCTTCGCTCATGAAATATCGATCGTCTGACGAGCGGGTGGAGGTCGGCCGCAGCCCTGCCCTCAGCGGGCTCCGGCCACGCGGTTCGACCGGAGGCGGGCTCTCTCCGAGGCCGAGAGGTACCATTTGCGCAGTCGCACGGCCTTTGGCGTAACCTCGATGCACTCGTCCTCGGCTATGAACTCGAGTGCGCCTTCCAAGCTGAGGAGGGCGGGAGGGGTCAGCCGGACCAGCTCCTCGGCGGTGGAGGAGCGGATGTTGGTCAGCTTCTTTTCTTTGGTCGGATTGACGTCCATGTCTTCCGCCCGCGAGTTCTCGCCCACGATCATTCCTTCGTATACCTCGTCCCCCGGAGCGATGAACATGCGCCCGCGTTCCTGGAGATTGAGGAGCGCGTATGAGGTACCGACTCCGGAGCGGTCGGCGACCATGGAGCCAGACTGGCGACTGCGGATATCTCCGAACCATGGCTCGTAGCGGTCATACGCGTGGTGGATCTGGGCGGTCCCTTTGGTCTGGGTGAGCAATTCGGTGCGGATGCCGATCAGGCCGCGGGAAGGGACGGAGTAGACGATGCGTATCCAGCCGGTACCGTGGTTTACCATCTCCACCAAGTTCGCCTTGCGTGCCGCGAGGACTTGAGTGATCGCCCCAAGGTAATCCGCCGGGCAGTCGATCTCCAGGATTTCGACCGGTTCGCAGGTCTTGCCGTCGATCTCCCTGGTGATCACGCGAGGCTTGCCTACCGTGAGCTCGTATCCCTCACGGCGCATCATTTCGATGAGGATGGCGAGTGCCAGCTCGCCCCGGCCTTGAACCTCCCAGGTGTCGGGCCTCTCGGTATTGAGAACGCGCAGAGAGACGTTGCCGATCAGCTCCTGGTCGAGGCGGTTCTTGATCAGCCTGGCCGTGACCTTTGTCCCCTCGCGCCCGGCAAGCGGAGCGGTATTGACGCCGAAGGTCATCGAGATGGACGGCTCGTCCACTGTGAGGAGCGGGAGGGGTTTGGGATCTTCCGGGTTGGCCAGGGTCTCGCCTATGGTGATGTCGGCGATCCCGGCAATTGCGACGATCTCGCCCGGCCCCGCCTTCTCGGCTGGCACGCGGGTAAGGGCGTCGGTGACGAACATCTCGGTGATCTTTGCCCGCTGTACCGAGCCGTCGCGCCTGCACCATGCCACTGTCGCCCCTTTGGCCAGGGTGCCGTTAATGATACGGCAGATAGCCAGGCGCCCGAGGTAGGGGCTGGCATCGATGTTGGTCACCAATGCCTGCAGGTCGGTGTCGGACTCATATTCCGGAGCGGCCACGCGCTCGATGATGGTATCGAAGAGCGGGATCAGATTGGTTCCCGGCCGGTTCTCTGTGCTTGCCCAGCCATGTTTGCCGCTGGCGTAGATGACCGGGAACTCGATCTGCTCCTCCGTCGCATCCAGGTCCAAGAAAAGCTCATAGACCTCGTCCAGGACTTCCTTGACGCGCGCGTCGGGCCGATCGACTTTGTTGAGCACGATGATCATGGGAAGATGCCGAGCCAGCGCTTTGCGCAGAACGAAGCGGGTCTGAGGAAGCGGGCCCTCTGCGGCGTCGACAAGGAGGAGCGCCCCGTCGACCATGGCTAACGCGCGCTCGACCTCCCCGCCGAAATCCGCGTGCCCCGGGGTGTCGACGATGTTGATGATGGTGGTGCCGTAGGTGATGGCCGTCTGCTTGGCGAGGATGGTTATGCCCTTCTCGCGCTCGAGATCCATCGAGTCCATGACGCGGTCGGTGAGCTCCTCGCGCTCGCTGAAGACTCCCGACTGTCGCAGCATCGCGTCCACCAGCGTGGTCTTTCCATGGTCGACGTGGGCGATGATCGCAATGTTGCGCAGGTCGTCTCTAGTGGGCAAAATGACTCCGTTTGCGAGGGGAACGAGTGGCGCCGAGGGGCCTGACAGGCCCGTACACCAGGTGTACAGCCTAGACGCTGGCCGGCCAGAGCGGGCGTGAGCATGGCCCGTGCCGACCCGACGCTAGAGGTTCGGTTCAGCCGGGACCGACCGTTTCTGGCGCTCGAATTCGCGCTCGACGTCGTCCCAGGTCAGCGATTCGGGGTCGCGCCCCTGCTCCTCGTCCTTGCTCGCCTTGGCGAGAATCAGCGCCGCGACCGTCCACAGTACGAGGATCGAGAGTCCCTTGATCGCGGCTCCCGCCAACTGCTGATCCGCGAGCGGGCTAAGGCCGATTGCCGGAGCGCCGGCACGGTAGGTTGCGTAGAACGAGTGCTTGGCAAAGATGAGTGCAATGCCGGGGAAGGTCGGAAGCAGCGACTGGACGAAGAGGAAGCCAACTCTCCCGTAGGTGGAGAGGCGATGCAGGCCGGGCAGGAGGCTCAAGGCGGTTACCCACATGACCGCTGCGGCCGCCATCAGGGCGAGGTGATACGCCGCCCAGGCCAACTCGTTGGTGGTTTCCACCGCGACCACGGCGGGGAGCATCGAGGATATGACCACCGTGCTGAAGACCACGGTCGCAGCGATCGGTCTCGTCATAATCCTGAGGGTGTTGTCGATCAGGCGCCGCCTAGTGATTTCAGCGAAAAACCACCGTGGCAGGCCGGCAAGCATGAGAGGAGTCGATCCGAGCACCAGCAGCGAGTTGGAGCCGAGATAGGCGAGGACGGAGTAGTGGCGGGCGAGGTCGCCGAGGGGCCAGGCAAGGGCTAGGTACGCCGATAGGACGCCTGTATAGAAAAGGACCGCCTGGCGCCGCCGAAGGTGCGAAAGAGCGTGATGAAAGGGATAGGGCTGGCGTCCGGTGCCTCCGGCGAGCCTGCGTGCACGGTGCCCCCAGGCTCCGGCGAGCACTAGAGGGTAGAGCGCCGCGGCAACCAGTGCGGCAGCGGTGACGACAGGATGGATGTGGTAGCTGAATGGTGAAGTCACGCCTAGTGCCGTGTCCGAGCACGGCCGTTGTTGAACGATTTGGACCTGCGGGGACCAGCCTATAACTCACCGGGCGGCCACGGGTGGCGCGAAGGGGGTGCGGGGCCGCGCCCTGTGCAAGTTCGGCCCTAGGCATGGCCTGCCCAGCTGTAGCATGGCTACGCAATGGCTGCTATGGACTCCCTTTCCAGATTGGTCAACCTCTATCTCCTGCTGGCCAACTCGCCCCGAGCGCTGACCTTGGACCAGATCGTCGCCGACATCGGCGGATTTCCCGATACGCCGGCTGCGCGGCGGCAGGCCTTCGAGCGGGCCAAGCGCGACCTGCGCTCCCTGGGCTTGCCGATCCGTACGGTGACTGGTCCTAGCGGGGTGGACGCCTACAAGGTGGACCAGAGGGACGCGAAGACCCCGGCGCCTTCGCTCACGCCTCTCGAGGCGCTGGCTCTCGCCGGTGCCATGGCGTCGGTCCGCTTCGGGCGTGGCGACGCCTTCGACTCTGCGAGCAAGCTCGGATGTCTCTACGACGGGGAACTCGCAGAGCTTGCGACTTTTCCCGCGGTACCCGGCGTCTCGGAATTTTTCGAGGCGATCACCTTGCGCTCGATGGTCTCTTTTTCGTACCGGGGCAAGCAGCGCGTAGCTTGCCCTTACGCCATCGTCTTCCGGTGGGCGAATTGGTACCTGCTGGCCAAGGAGGAGGGCTTGGATACTGCCAAATCCTTTCGCGTCGATCTGGTCGAGGGTGCCGTGGAGCGGCTTGGTGTGGCCTGCGACGTTCCCGAGGGCCTGGACCTAAACCAGATCATCCCCGAAACCCGGACTGCGATCGCCGAGAGTGAGCCACAGGAGGTGGTTGTTCGCTACCCGGCGGCGTTGGCGGAAGTTGTGGAGGGCAATCTGCCCGTCGCGGTTACTTCACTGCGCGACGATGGATGGGTCACCTCCACTCTTAGCGTCGGCAGCATGGCCGCCTTCATGCGTGTGGTGGTGGAGTTTTCCGAGGCCATGCGCCTTGTGGGCCCAGCTGCGACAAAGCGTGCGGCAGTGGAGTGGCTGGAGGCCGCCATCGCCGCGCAAAGGGAGGCGCGCCCCGAGGCCGGGGAATTGCAGCGACTCGGCCAAGTTGCGAGCGGTGAGGGGATTGCGGGTGGCACGCCTGCCCGAAGGGCCCGCAACCTGACGACCATCGAACAGTTCCGCAAGGTCATGGGAATCCTCCCCTGGCTTTACCGGAACCCGGTTACGACCACCCAGGAGATCGCGCGGCTCTTTTCGATCGACGAAGGCCGTGTCGGAGACCTCTTGGAGCGGGTTGCATGCTGCGGCCTCCCTCCGTTCACTCCGGACCAGCTGATCGAGATCGTGGTGGAGGGTGACGCGATTTCGGCGCGCATCTCGGAGGACTTCGCCAAGGGGCTGGTACTGGGGCACTCCGACCTGTTCGTGATAGCGCTTTCCGCTCGCGTCGCGCTCGCATCGGGCGAGTTCGACGGGCGCAAGGAGCTGGAGAGCGCACTTGTGAAGATCTTCGGCAAGGATGTCGTCACGGAGATGGCGGAATCGATTGTCGTAGACATAGAAGGCGAGCGGCATATCGGGGCGCTGCGGGTGGCCATAGAGGAGCAGCGGCAGGTCCACTTCGACTACCTGGCTTCGGGAGAGTCGTCACTCACCTCGCGCCTTGTCGATCCGTTCGTGGTCTTCTCCGATCGCGGCTTCTGGTACCTGCGGGGTTGGTGCCATCGATCCGGCGGAGTCCGAAACTTTCGCCTTGACCGGCTGGAGAACCTGCAGGTCACCGAGGATCGCGCAGCGAGGCAGGCAACTGGCGGGGACCTGCTGACTTCGGTCTTCTCGCTCGAGGAGGGTGAGCTCCTCGCCGGAGACTCGGTGCTGGTCGCCGCCGCGCCCGGCAAGGCTTGGCTGCTTGGCGGCGCTCCACGGCAGGAGCTGGACACGAACATCCTGCCGGGCTGGGAGGTGCATCGCCTCCGGGTGCTCTCCTATAGCTGGCTGGCCAAGCTGGCCGGCTCGGCGGGCGGAGAACTGCGCGTTCTCCACCCCGACACCGCCGTCGAGGCGGTGACGGCCCTCATCGAGGCAATGCGCGATCGCCTGGTCTGAGCGCCCGGCACGGCCAAGCTGCAAGTGGTGGTTGACCTCGTCTAACCCGGCGTGCGGGATAAGATCGTTGCTCCGGCTGACTTGAGAGAGGTGGAGATGCGTTCCAAGATTGTGCTTGCAGAGACGGTGCAAATTACCGGATTCGAAGGCGACATGATCGAGGCCTACTCGGCAAGGTGCCTTTCGGACACACCCGCGGGTGGGGTCGTCGTGATTCACCATATGCCGGGCTACGATCGTGCCACCAAGGAGATCGCGCGCCGCTTTGCCGAGATGGGCTACAACGCCATCTGCCCCAACCTCCACCACCGTGAGGCGCCGGGTGGGGAGCCGGACGACGCGGCGGCCGCCTCACGAGCCGCGGGTGGAGTTCCCGACGGCAGGCTGGTGGGTGATGTTGCAGGAGCGCGTAAATACCTCCTCTCCTTGTCCAACTCGAACGGAAAAGTGGGCGTAATCGGGTACTGCTCGGGTGGACGGCAGAGCTTCCTGGCCGCCTGCAGCCTGGAGTTCGATGCGGCCGTCGACTGCTACGGGGCATTCATAGTAAATCCGCCGGCGGCTGATCATCCCCTCCACCATGTGAAGCCGATCATCGACCTGGCCCCCAACCTCTCGTGCGAACTGCTCGGACTGTTTGGAGCCGACGACAAGTACCCCTCTCCGGCCGAGGTCGAAGAGCTGTCCAAAGTCCTCAAGGAGAACGGCAAGGCCCACCGCTTCCACAGCTTCGATGGTGCGGGGCACGCGTTCTTTGCCGTTGACCGGCCCAGCTACCGCGTAGAGGCCGCCAATCAGGGCTGGGGTTTGATCAGCCACTTCTTCTCCGAGAAGTTGGGCTAGGAGTCACGCCATGTGCACCTACATAACCGAGACCGTAGCTGCGAGCGGAAGCGGAAAGGGACCGCAGGGCTGGTTTGACCTTGGTAGGGCAAGCGTCTATTTCGATCATCCCGTTCACGCGCGTGAGGATCACACACTCAATATCGACTTCATCAACCCGGACCTCGGACCGTCCGCACGGGTTGCGGTAGAACTCTCCCGTGAGAGCGCCACCGAGCTGGCGCATGCGATCCTAAGGATCGTCTCGCAGACCGTGGATGTCTGACGCCGCCGACGCGGCGGCGTCAACCTTGGAGAGCCACCGAAATAGGGAGCTGTCGCCGGGCTGCTGACCTGGCAGTTGCCGCGTCTCCGGTCGGGGCCGTTAGGGGCCCTTGAAAGGCATTCAAGTGCGCTTAGGCAAGCTCTCGGCACTACACGTCCTGGTGGTGGCGCTGCTTTCCTCCGTTGGCATCGCCCGCGCGCCCAAATTCCTTTTGTTCTATCTTTACGACGGGCGAGGGATATCGCTTACGGCGCCGGAGAGGGTGCGGCCATGACGGGTGGGCGTAACAGCGTCTTTTTGACTACGGGTAGCGCCGTCATGGCTTTTGGCGATGGTCTGACACTGCCTTACCTGATGGTCTATCTACACTTCGGCCGGGGACAACCGCTTTGGCTGGCGGGCCTGGTTGTCTCGGTGGCCGGAGCTACGAGCCTTCTGGCCTCGGCGCCCGCCGGAGCGATGATTGATCGTATGCGCCCGGTTCATGGCAATGTCATTGGGCTTTTGACCAACGCCGTGAGTGTTGTGGGTCTGGCCTTTTCACCGAGCGCTCCGTATGCGGCCGCCTCGCTGGTCCTGGGTGGTATCTCGGGAGCTGTGCTATGGCCCGCCAGATCTGTGCTGATTTACTCGGTCGCGGAGCCCGAGCGGCGCACCAAGTCCTTCGCGGCTCAGTTCGCCGTCATCAACGCCGGCATCGGCCTCGGGGGACTGGTTGGCGGCCAAATTGTGCATCTCCATAGCGTGAGCACCTACCAAGTTGTCTTTCTCGTGCAGGCGGCCACTCTCTGTGCTGCGGCGGTGGTGTTTGAGATCGGGTTCAGGAGGTTTCCGCGCCTTGTCGAGCAGGGCGGCCAGGACGGCGAGGAAGGGCCCGGCAGCATGTTCAAGCCTCTCCGAGACGGCGTGTTCATGCGCTATATGGCCGTCTACCTGCCGATAACCTTCTTCGGCTACGGACAGCTCGACGGGGGGTGGGCGGCATACGTAACCCAGTACGCCGGGGCGACGGCGAGGGTGGTGGGATTCGCCTTCGCGGCCAACACCGGCGTGATCGTTTTGTCCCAAATGCTGGTGGTGCGGTATGTGGAGCGCTTCCGCCGTTCGCGAGCGCTGGCGCTCGTTTCGACTGGATGGACTCTGTGCTGGCTGGTTACCCTTTTGGCGGCGACTCCGGCTTTACGAGGAATTGTCGCAGACGTGCTGATGATCTTCTCTCTCGGCCTCTTTGGCCTTGCCGAGACGGTATTCCAGCCGGTCGCCTCGATGTTGTCCAACGAGCTCGCACCTCCAGGCCAGCGCGGCCGTTACAACGCCTTCACCTCGGCGGCATGGGGAGCCAGCGGAATGGTGGGGCCGCCGATCGCCGGTGCACTGATCGGCATTGGCTCTGCCTTGGCCTGGGCTATCCCTGTTGCGGCGGCATGTGCGGCTAGCGGTCTCGGGGCGCTGCGGCTTGGCTCGATTCTGCCCCGGCGTGCGGAATTCCCCGAGGCGATCGAACCCTGATCGGCTGTGGGCAGTGGGCCCTTCCCTGCGGGTGTAACATCTGTGCGCGGTGGCAACCACATTCGTGCCGCCGGTCGATAAGACCTTCTCCGCTTGGCGCTCGAAGTCGCCGACACGAGGAGTGCGGAGCGATGACCGTCCTGGTCTCACTTGCTGCGCAAGCGGACTTTTCCTACCTGACATCCGAGCCGGTGGCTTTCGTGGAGGCTTGGGGTGAGACGCCAGTCTGGGAGGCGCGGTTGCTCCGGTCCGGTGGAGCCCAAGGGCTCGGGTTGGAATCCGCCACGATGCATAACGTTTTGAGTGGCTCAAGCGACGCCTTTGCAGCTGCGCTGGGGGCCAGGAGGCGAGGACGGCCATTTGTCGAGATGGTTGTGGGTGCTCCTAAAAGCATCTCGCTGCTGGCCGGGCTGGGTTCCCCCGAGGAGAGAGCCAAGGTGGTTGAGGCTCATCGCGCTGCGGTTGCCGCGGTGCATGCCAGGATCGAGAGCGAGCTGCTCTGGACCCGTGTCGGCACGCCCGACGGAAGGCTGTATCGGAAAGCCCCGCGGTTGGAGGCGGCGGAGTTCGTACACTTCCTTTCACGCCGGCTCGATCCCCACCTGCATTCGCACGTGGTGATTCCCAACGTCGCCTTCTGCAATGACGGAAAGAGCCGCGCCATCGATGCCGAGACGCTCAAGTTCGCCGGGTCGCACCTGGATCTGCTGTACTTGACCGCGCTCGAGGAGAGCCTTGCAAACCGTGGGCTCGGGGGGAAAACCGTTCAAGGCCCGATCGAAATGGCTTCACAGTACCTGGCAGAGAGCGGGGTGTTTTGCAGGCGCCGTGAGGACGTGGCCAAGGAGATGAACGAATCCGGAGCCCCATCAAGGATTGCCAGGCTGCGCAGCAGGCCGCTCAAGCCGGCGGTAATCGACGTGGCCGGATTAGTTCGCGACTGGTCCCTCCGTGCCACCTCCTTGCCCCTCGGTCACCCCGATACGGCACGTGCCACCCTCCTGGAGACTGAGATCGCGTCGCTTCGAGTTCGGCTCGCGGCAGCAGCACGCACGCGCGGTGAAGGGATACTCGATGCCGAGTTGCGGCACACCGGCTCACCTGCCCTGAGTAAGCAACGGATGCTCGACTACGGATCCGTAATCCTGGACGACGAGCTGCGCGGGCGTGCCGGCGGCGCGGGCTTCGGGAGCCCGCCACCACGCCAGCGCGCTTACGACCGTGCTGACGTGGCGCGCCTTTCCTCGCTCCTCGGCGAGGTCCGAGCGGCGACCTACGGCGCGCCTGGAGGTGTTTTCCTACTCGCCAAGGGTGCCGGCGAACTCTTTTCACTGGAGGCCGCCGCGCGCGGGGCTGCGCTTGGCGGCTCGGTCCTGGTCGGTTCGGCCATCGACGAGGCGCTCGAGTGGCGGAAGGTGGGTAAGCCGCTGGCCGCATCGATCACCAGGCTGCCGCCGGGAGAAACGGCGCCCCGTGGTGCGGCGCTAATCGTCTCTCATCTCGAGGATCCCGCCGCTATCGCTTCCATGATCGAGGCAGGGGCTGGTGCGGGGGGCGTGCTGGTTGTTGATTCCGCGCGATTGGACCCGGCTACCGGCCAGCCGGCGGGGAGGGGCGCGGGCTGGAGAAGCTGGCTGGCCCAGCAGGTGGAGGAGGAACCGCCGGAGCGCCGGGCCTACGCGGTCCATGCCGAGGCTGTGCCACCCCTCGCGTTAGGGAGAGGCCTGGTGCTTTACCAGAGCTCGGAGGCGCTCCGATCGGGCATCGCCGCGCGAGCGGCGGCCGGGGAGGATCTGCTCGTAGCTGATGAGCGCTTGGCGACCGGTGACATTCAGGTCGTGGTCGCGCGAGGATCAGGGCACACGAGGGGAGTGCCGGAGACTTTCGCTCCTGGGAGCCCCGAGGCGGAACTCTGCAGTGACAGCTCCCTCGCACAAGGGGTCTCGTTGCAGAGTGCGGGACCCGTGTACCTAATGGCTCCTCCGGTCGCCCCTGTGGCAGCCCAAGTCGACGTTCGGCTTGCCGACCGGGTGATGGAACTGGTCGGACTACGCCTGCCCGCCTTTGGTGCAGGCCGCTGGGCCGTAGACAGGGACGGTGCTCCTCCCGGAAAGGAGGAGGTGACATGTGATCAGCTATGTGACGAAAACTTGGCCATCCTGGCTCGGCTTGGCCAGGGCGACGAGGTCGCAAATGGGCGCGCAGATACTTCGCGAACGGACCGGCAGGGGGAGGCGCTGAACAGGCTGCTCCTTTCCACCCTTTCGGTTCCTGTCCTTGATCCGCCGGGAGGGCAGAGGGAAGCGCTTACAGATCGCCTGCTCTCTCTCCTCGACTTGATGGAGGTGTCGCGGGCGGGCCCCGCCGTTGGAGTCGCCGGACGGGATCCGCGCACCTGGCTGGTCGAGCGCGCGCGCACGCTCATCACCGGCGAGCGTGAGCGGCGCATGGAGGCGGAGGTGAGCCTCGAAATTGAGCCGAGGCGTACGGGACGCTTACGTGAGGCCGAGCCACCGCAGCGGATCCTCGAACTTGAAAGGGATGCCTGCCTGGGCGGGCTGTAAAGCCACCGCGGCGTTGCAGGAAGTCTTGTATGCCGCAACCGGTCTGGATATATTGAGATATCCCATCTGTTTGGGACGCGCAATCTCACGGCCCGGCCCGCATAGGCGCCGGTGCTGGAGGGAATAGGGGGATATTTAGCGTGCTTGTCCAACTCAACGTCAAAGACTTTCTTGATCGGGCGGCCCTTGTCTACCCCGATCGCACCGCCTTGGTGGATGAGCCTGGCGTGCCGGGAAGTCTGGGGGAGATCACCAACCAGAGTCTCTACCGCCGCGCCAGGAATCTGGCCAAGGCCTTGGAGGACATGGGCGTCGAACAGGGTGAGAGGGTCGCGATCTTCAGCCCCAACGCGGCGAAGATGATCGTGTCCTTCTACGGCGTAAGCGGCTTTGGCCGGATCATCGTGCCCATAAATTTCAGGCTCACCGTCGACGAGGTCTCCTATATTGTTGACCATTCCGGCGCCTCCGTACTTCTGGTCGACCCCGAGTACGAGGAGATGCTGGCGGGCATCCACGTCAAGGAGAAGATCGTCATGGACGGCGTGCGGGACGCCGGCCTCTTTGCCGAGTTGCGTGACGACGAGGTGGGACCTCGCCACTGGGAGCCGGACGAGGGATTCACCTGCTCCATCAACTACACCTCGGGTACAACGGCCCGTCCCAAGGGCGTGCAGCTCACTCACCGCAACATGTGGATGGACTCCGTACTCTTCGGCTTGCACACCGGCGTCAATGAGGACGACGTCTACCTCCACACCCTCCCTCTGTTCCACGTGAACGGATGGGGCATGCCATATGTCATTACGGGCCTGGGCGGAACCCACATCCTCTTGCGCAAAGTGGACGGCGAGGAGATCCTCAACCGGGTCGATAAGCATGGTGTGACGCTCATGTGTGGCGCCCCCGCGGTTTGGGCCGCGGTTCTTTTGGCGGCTGAAAAACGGCATGCGGAGGGCCGCCCTATTCCAGGGCGCGACCACGTTCGCATCGTAGCGGCCGGTGCCCCGCCGCCCTCGCGCACGATCGAGAGGATAGAGGAGGAGCTTGGCTGGCGGTTCATGCAGATCTACGGACTCACCGAGACCTCGCCAGTCCTGACAGTGAACAGGCATCGCCGCGAGTGGGATGGCAAACCTCTTCCGGAGCGCGCCAAGCTTCTCTCAAGGGCCGGTACACCTATCATCTCCAATCGACTTCACGTTGACGCCAACGGCGAGGTCCTGGCCAAATCGAATCTCGTGTTCGATGGCTACTGGGCCAACCCCGAGGCAACCGCGGAAGCGATGGAAGGTGGCTGGTTCCACACCGGGGACGGGGGGTACATGGAAGACGGCTACTTGACGATCTCCGATCGCAAGAAGGACGTCATCATTACCGGCGGCGAGAATGTCTCATCCATCGAGGTGGAGGATGCCATCTTCCAGCATCCGGCCGTCCAGGAAGTCGCCGTTATCGGCGTGCCTGACGACAAATGGGGTGAGACGGTGAAGGCTCTAATTGTTCCAAAGGCGGGTGTTGAGGTGACTCCCGAGGAGATCATCGCATTCTGTCGCGAGCGGATCGCGCACTACAAGTGCCCTACGTCGGTCGAGTTCCGCACGGAGTTGGCCCGCACCGCCACCGGGAAGCTCCAGAAGTTCAAGCTGCGTGCGCCTTTCTGGGAAGGCCGCACGCGCATGGTCAACGGGTAGCCAATTGAGCTTGGGGCCGGGTTTACACCTCAGAGATGAGATGGAAAGCCTCGGCGAACTCGGCCCCGTCGGCTCCGCCATTTCGTTCAGCCGCGTCCCTTACCGTCTGACGGAAGCGGGCAACTTCTTCGAGGTTGCCCGCGTCGCTTATTTCCATGGAGCTTTCATGCTGGGAGCGGTGGCACAAAAGGGCCTCGACCTTTGCGCGCAGGGCGAGTTCGCCAATGGTTTCGAGGTGGTTTGCCTCGTCGGCCTCGAAGAGCAGCAGTGCGCTTGGCCTGTGGTGCATGCCCAGCTCCGGAAGGAAGTGTGGGTCTCGCGCGGCAACCAGGGCATCGGTGGCAATGAACCCGGCGGCGCGATGGTCCGGATGCAGCCGGTATCGCTTCCACGGATCATGGGCTATCAGCACGTCGGGCTTGTAGTGCCTAATCAGATGGCATAGTTGCGCGACTGCTCGCTCGCCATGACGCAGCTCGCCGTCCTTCCAGCCGAGGAACTCGACCGCGGCGCCAGGAGCCATCGTCCCGGCTGCACGCCTTGCCTCCCCCTGGCGGCGCATTGCCAGCTCCAGAGGATCCGCCTCGGGATTCCAAGTTCCCTTGGAGCCGTCGGTCATGATCACAATGACCGCCTCGCATCCTTGCTGGGCCCATTTGGCGATGGTTCCGCCGGCGCCGAATTCGATGTCGTCCGGGTGGGCCCCAATCGCCATGACCCTCTTGGGGGGTTCGATGTTCATGGAAGATGGCCCGTTCTCGTTGAAGTAGGTGCTCGTCAAGTGCCGGCTGCTCCTGCTCTTCGGGATTTTCGCGATCAGGCGATACGGCGCCCCGCGAGTGCAAGTATTGAATTCAATCTATTTACCTCGGGGGCGGTCAGGCACTCTCCGGTGGCGAGCGCTGCAAGGTCTTCCAGGTCCTCGGGTAAATCGAGGTCGAATCGCGCCAGGCTCTCATTGTCGATCCTGCACCCGGCACCGGTCTTGGCAATAGCCGCGAGGTGGGTCGGAAAGGAGTCTTCACCGAAAGTGAGACGAATAGGGCACGGTAGCTCGCACGCTAGGAGATTGGTTCCTGCGTTGTGCCGGTCGGGTATCACATAGAACCCGTCCGAGGCGGCTGCTGCACCGATGTCGACCGGCCTTAGCAGCGGCAAGTCGCCGAGTGCGATCACCGCGCGCCGGTATCCGGCCGCCCGCAGGTGGTCGAGCGCCTCCTCGAGATCGGCATTGAGGGATCCTTTGCCACCAAGGATGACCGACGCACTGAACCCCTTGGCCCATGCGGCCACCTGGCTGTCGCCCGTGACCACATGGGGATGGTAGTGCTTGGCCGCTTCGAGCACGACTTGCGCGGCCAGACGGGCGATGGCCTCCCGTTTTTCGGCGCCCAGCACGTCGAGCCGGCTTTTCCCGTTGGTGAAGGACTTGAGGGGCACGACGACAGCGCAGCGCGAAGGCACTCCATCTTGCGTTTCGTGGCTTTCGGGCACTTGCTAGAGCATAGGTGAGCCACTTATCCCACGCGAGGGACCCGCACGCAATACCATTGATCGATGGAAGAGGTGTCGGGTGTCAATAGAGGAATTGCCGGTCGCGCTGATTGAGATGCTGCGGGAACGCGGCTTGCGCGATGAGGATATCGAGGCGGCTTATAGGGCCGGCACGCTCCATTTCCTGGCCGTCGACCAGCTCCTCGGTAATCCCTACCGTCGAAAATCGGCCCTGGAAGTCGAGGAGGAGACCGGAATCAGCACCCATGTGCTTCGCCGGCTGTGGCGGGCATTGGGATTCACCGACTTCGGTGATGCCGACCCGATCTTCACGGAGCTCGATGTCCAGGCCGCCCAGTCGTTGCGGATCCTTCTCCAGTCAGGGTCCGTCGAGGACGAGGTCGCCGTCCAGCTGGCCCGGGTGATGGGGTCGTCGATGGCTCGCTTCGCGGAGGCTCAGATCGTTTCGTCCTACGCCTTCGGCGATCTTGGAGACCGTCTGGCCAACCTTGATCCCGTCGAGCTGGCCGATCGCTTCACCCGGTATTCCTCCGTCATCGTCCCTGCGGTTCCGCAGTTGTTGGCCTACACTTGGATCCGTCACTTCCACGCCGCCTCGCGTCGCGCCATGCTCGCCTTCGAAAAGGGGGTCGAGAACATCTCGGTGGTGGAAATGGCGGTCGGTTTCGTGGATCTGGTCGGCTTCACGGTCATCGCGCAGCAGCTCTCCAACGTCGAGCTGGCCAAGGTGGTAGGCCGCTTCGAGGAGGCTAGCTTCGACGTCGTGACGCAGCACGGTGGACGAGTCGTAAAGATGATCGGTGACGAGGTGATGTTCGTCTCGGATGATCCGGTTGAGGCGTGCGAGATCGGCCTCTCCTTGGCCAGGATCTACGAAGAGGACGAAATCCTCTCCGAGGTTCGGGCGGGTATCGCTTGGGGCAAGGTTCTCGCCCAGGACGGTGATTACTACGGCTCGACCGTCAATACCGCTTCGCGCGTAGTGAACATCGCTGCTCCCGGTTCCGTCCTGGTCACCGAGTCGGTCGCGGAGCAGGTGCGCAAAGACGCTGATCTTGTCCTGAGGGCCCTGCGGCCCCGCTACTTGAAGGACTTGGGTTCTGTTCAGCTATTCGTCGCCAGGCGCGCCTCAGCTGGAGACGGAGCCGCCGCCCACGGAATCATCGGCCCGGGCAAGAAGCCACTGGGGAGCCAGAGCTGAGTTCCGCTGTCCGAGTTCGCCTTTTGACCCATTCCGGGGGCGGACTTTGATTGACTGCGTCACCCTGGGGTTGGTTTCGTCACTTGGGCCCGAGGCACTCATTGCGGGCGTCGATGAGGCCGGCCGTGGCTCCTGGGCAGGTCCGGTTGGCGTGGGTGTGGCTGCCATGCTGCGAGGCGACCTCGAGGGATTTCTGGAAGAGCCTTGGGTGCGCCGGCACTTGAACGACTCCAAGACGCTCACCCCGGCCTGGCGCGAGGTGTTGCTCCCACAGGTGCGTAAGGACTTTTCCACCGGTTTCGGGACCGCCTCGCCAGGAGAATGTGATGAATTGGGGATGACGGCGGCGCTTTCCCTGGCTGCGGAGCGTGCCCTGTCGCAACTAGGTGTGGTGCCCGACTTGACCATCCTCGATGGCAAGCACGATTACATATCGCGGCCCGGCGTGGTCACGCTTGTAAAAGGAGATTCCCGTTCGGTCCCCGTCGCGGCGGCGTCTCTGGTTGCCAAGGTGGAGAGGGACGCGATTATGCGCGAGGCCGGTGCTCGGATGCCCGCGTGGGGCTTCGAGAATCACAAGGGTTATGGCTCGCGTGCCCATGAGGCGGCGCTGCTTGCCAACGGTTTGAGCGGCATCCACAGAAGGTCTTGGGGATACGTCAAGCGGCTGGGGTTGGATGCCGACCAATAGGCGTGGTGCGTACGGCACCCGATTAGGGCGATTGCCAGGTTGACGGCGTCGCAACATGGGCCAATTGTTTTGGCCTAAGCCTGTTCGCGGGCATAGAGTGAGTGCAAAGGTTTGGAATGGCGGCCAGAGGTCATCGGGGTGTCTCGCGCGGATGCTCAGCACGCCGACAGGGAGGTGGTTCCGACGTCTCGTAGCTATGACGTCGTCGTTATCGGCGGCGGACCCGGAGGCTACGCTGCTGCGCTTTACGGTGCCAGCGCCGGCCTCGCCGTGGCTGTCGTCGAGAAGGAGAAGGTCGGGGGAACCTGCCTTCATAGGGGCTGCATTCCCGCCAAGGAGTTCCTGGAGAGCGCCGCGGTCTACCGGACGGTTGCAGGCGCTGCCGAGTTCGGCGTGCTCTCCTCAAGCCCGGCGATTGACTTTTCCGTCACCCAGTCGCGCAAGCAGAAGGTCGTTGACCAGCTTTGGCGTGGTCTATCCGGACTGATGAAGGGTCGAAAGATCGACATCATCGAAGGCTTCGGAACCTACCTGGGTGGCGGCCAGGTCCAGATCAACGGCGAAGAGGTTGTTTCCGGCGACAGTGTGATCATCGCTTCGGGATCACTGCCTCGCACCATCCCTGGCTTTGAGGTGGATGGAAGGCTGATACTGACCTCTGACGAGGTGCTTTCGTTGACGGAGCTGCCCTCGAGTGTTGCCGTGATCGGCGGTGGGGCTATCGGCTGTGAGTTTGCTTCGATGATGTCCGACCTCGGAGTGAAGGTGACCCTGCTGGAGGCGTTGCCGTCGATCCTGGCCGGTTGCGACAAAGACGCCGCCGAGGTCGTGGCGCGTTCGTTCCGCAAGAGGGGAATCGATGTTCACGTCGGAGTGGCCGTTCAAGGCCACCATCCCAGCGGATCGGGGACCGTCGTCAGCTATGGGGACGGGCAGAGCGTGGCGGTGGACCGTGTCATCGTGTCAGTGGGGCGCCGGCCGTTCACCGAGGGCGTACTCGGCCCAAATGCCAAGGTCCAGGTGGACGCCCGCGGGTTCGTGGCGGTGGATGAATTCATGGCGACCTCCGAGCCGGGCGTGTACGCCATCGGCGACGTGGTTGCGACCGCCCAGCTTGCTCACGTGGGCTTCGCGGAGGCGATTGTCGCCATTAAGTCGATCCTGGGCGAGCCCGTCGTGCCAGTGGACTATGGCAAGGTGCCCTGGTGTATCTATACCCACCCGGAGGTGGCCTTCGCGGGCATGACGGAAGAAGCAGCCCGGGCCGCTGGTTACGACGTAGTGGTGAAGAAGGATCCTTTTGGGGGCAATTCCCGGGCCCGTATCATCGGTGAGACCGACGGTGTTGTGAAGGTCATCGCCGCGCGTCAGCCTGATGGGAGCGCTGGCCGCATCCTTGGTGTACACATGGCCGGCCCGTGGGTCACCGAACAGCTGGGCATGGGGTATCTCGCCGTCAACTGGGAGGCGACGCCTGAAGAGGTGGCCCAATTCATTCAGCCTCATCCGACTCTCTCGGAGTCATTCGGAGAGACGGTGATCGCATTGACAGGAAGGGGACTTCACGTTGGCTGATGTCGTAATGCCGCAACTCGGTGAAACCGTCACCGAGGGAACCATCACAAAGTGGCTGAAGAAGGTGGGAGACAAAGTCGCCATCGACGAGATTCTCTTTGAGGTCTCGACCGACAAGGTGGATTCAGAGGTTCCCGCGACTGCTAACGGGTACCTCGCGCAGATCTTGGCCGAGGAGGGGGACACGGTAGCGGTTGGGACGGTAATCGCGGTCCTTTCCGATGCGCCAGGCGAGCCTGCTTCCGCCCCCGCCCCTCAGGCTGTTCCGGAGCCCGCCCCGGCACCGGCTGTTTTTGAGGCGCCCGCTCCAGAGGCGGCACCAGCGCCCGTGGTTGAGCCCGCCTCCGCCCCTCAGGCTGTTCCGGAGCCCGCCCCGGCACCGGCTGTTTTTGAGGCGCCCGCTACAGAGGCGGCACCAGCGCCCGTGGTTGAGCCCGCCCCCGCCCCTCAGGCTGCCCCCGCACCCGCCCCGGCGGCCTTCGCGGCCCCCGCGGCGCAGCCCGAGGCCGCTCCTTCGCGGGCGGCAGCCGCCCCCCGCGTCGAAGGGATGGTGCTCTCCCCGGTGGTTCGTCGCCTCATCGACGAGAACGGGATCGACCCCGGCGTGATAACCGGGACCGGAGCGGGTGGACGGATTACCCGCAACGACGTCCTCGACTACCTTGACAAGGTGGCCCAGGGCCAGCCTGGTGCCCCCGCGGCACCATCTGCCCCCGCTGCTCCGGTGGCCTTCGAGCCACCCGCCCCTCAGGCTGCCCCCGCACCCGCCCCGGTGGCGGAAGAGGCACGCATGCCGGTATCTGCTCCGTCAGCTCCTTCCCAGGTGCTTCAACCCGCGGTGCGCGCCGAGGCCTACGCTCCGGTCGCCGCCGGTGCCAGGGACGAGGTGATACCGTTCAACAACATCAGGCGCCGGACTGCCGAGCATATGGTTCGCTCCAAGGCAACGTCGGCTCACACACTCGTCGCCATCGAGGTGGACTTCGAACCGGTGGAGCGAGTCAGGCATGCACTAAAGGAGTCCTTCGCCCGTGAAGAGGGATTCTCCTTGACCTACCTGCCTTTCATCGCGCGGGCGACCGTGGAAGCGCTCAGAACCTTCCCGCACTTGAATGCCTCCGTCGGTGACGACGCTCTCGTCGTGCATCGCGACCTGAATCTCTCGATCGCCGTGGATCTCGATCTCGACGGGCTGATCGCTCCGGTTATCAAGGAGGCCGACCAGAAGCGGCTCAAAGGCTTGGCGAGGGAAATACGAGACCTGGCAACCCGAGCCCGCTCGAAGCGGCTGAGCGCCGATGAGCTGGCTGGCGGTACCTTCACTATCACCAACCCTGGCCCCTACGGAACCTTCATCACGGCGCCGATCATCAATCAGCCACAGGTGGCGATATTGTCTACCGACGGGGTGAAGCGGAAGCCTGTGGTCATCTCGCTGCCAGATGGCACCGAGAGCATCGCGATCCATTCGGTAGGCATTCTGGCGCTCACGTTCGATCACCGTGTTATCGATGGCGCCTATGCGGCTGCCTTCCTGGCTCGTATGAAGGAGATCATCGAGACCTGGAACTGGGCCCAGGAATTTTAGGCTCGGATTCTCTCTAGCGCCGGGGCAGCGCGCCCCGGCGTATATCCTGCTCGCCCACAAGGACCACGGGGGTTCGACGATACTAGGAGGCGAAGTGCTCGAGATCCGTTGGCTCGGCAAGGTTGCCTATTCCGATGCTTACGCCCTGCAGCACGGGCTGTTTGCCAGCTCGGCGGAGCATTTGCTGTTGCTGGAGCACAACCACGTTTACACGCTTGGGGTGCGGACTGACCCGGCACATATTCTTGTGGACCCGGCCACAGTGGGTGCCGAGATGATTAGCGTCGACCGAGGCGGCGACGTCACATACCACGGCCCAGGGCAGCTCGTCGGATACCCAATCCTCGACGTTCCACCCAAAAGTAATGCGACCCCCGATTTCGTGGCAAAGGTCGAGGAACTTGTGATCCGCGCTCTCGGGCGCCATGGCATCACTGGAGTCCGCCACCAAGGTTTTCCCGGAGTCTGGACGTGGTCGGCGGACGGGAAGCTGAAGAAAATAGCGGCCATAGGGGTTCGAATCAGCCGTGGCCGTTCGATGCACGGCTTTGCCCTCAACGTGAGTCCGGACCTTGGGATGTTCGGGCACATTGTGCCATGTGGCATTTCCGAATATGAGGTTACCTCCATGGAGGCCGAGGGATCTGCGGCGACTCTGGAGGAGGTTGTCGCTTCGGTCGCCGAACTGGCGCCGGAGGTGTTCGAGCGGGCTGCTCACAGCTTTTACGGTGTCTCGAATTCCGCGGGGTACCTTGTTGAAGATTCAAGCGGACGGATTCATCACGCAGACCCGGCTCAGGAAACCGCGGAAAGGCGCTCGCTGGACAGGCGGCTCGCCAGCGCCGGCGTCTCCACTGCCGAAGGCATCGCAATCTCGTCCTCGAAGCCGGAGTGGGTGAAGCTCCGCTCAAACATGGGGGGAGAGTACCAGGAGCTGAAGCGCACGATGCGCGGCCTCTCATTGGTGACGGTCTGCGAGGAGGCGGGCTGCCCGAACATATTCGAATGCTGGTCTCAAGGGACGGCAACATTCATGATCAATGGCGAGGATTGTACACGGTCATGCGGGTTCTGCTTGGTAAAGACGGATAAGCCCAAGCCGATTGATCCCGACGAGCCCCGCCGAGTCGCGGTGGCGGTGGCGGAAATGGGGCTTCGTTTCGCGGTGATCACCGCTGTGGCGCGTGACGATCTCGAGGACGGTGGCATTAGCGGCTTCGTCGATACCATTGCCGAGATCCGTGAGCGCACTCCGGGGGTGAGCGTTGAAGTGCTCATTCCGGATTGCAAGGGGAGTGAGGACGCGCTCTCGGCGATCTATGACGCGCGGCCGGAGGTTCTCAACCACAACATCGAGACGGTGGTTCGACTGCAGCGTGCTGTAAGGCCGCAGGCCTCCTACGCGCGTAGCTTGCGGGTGCTGGCCGGCGCTGTGAACCGGGGTCTGGTGGCCAAGTCCGGGATCATCGTCGGCATGGGCGAGACCATGGACGAGCTGAAGGCGACCTTGCGCGACCTGGCTGCGGTGGGCGTGGAGATCGTTACCATCGGCCAGTACCTCCGTCCCACGAGGAAGCACCTGCCAGTTGCCAGGTGGTATATGCCCAAAGAGTTTGCGGAGTTGAAGCAATACGGGGAGTCACTGGGCATGCGGCACGTCGAGTCGTCACCTAATACCCGCTCGTCTTACCATGCCAGGCAGGCAGCCGATGGGCTGGTGATGTTGAGCTGATCGCCTCGCCCTACTTGGACATCATCCTGGCAACCACACTCATTACCTCTGCGGTCTGAGCCTCTGGGGTTTCCGGGCCCCCGCCGTGGCCCAATAGGCAGTGCAGCATGTGGCCTTCGAGAAGGCTGAGTTCCACCTTGCCCAGTGCCGCTTGCACCGCGGATATCTGCGTGATGATGTCTATGCAGTAGCGGTCGCCCTCCACCATACGCCTGATGCCCCGGATCTGGCCTTCGATCTTGGCCAGCCTCGAAAGCAGGTCGTCCTTGGAGGATGTGTAGCCACGTTCCACATGGCCTTCGGATTCGCCGGCGTGCTCGCTCTCCTGCTCCATTGGGGCTCCGTTGTGTTGCTGGCTTTGCTTCATATCAAATAATACTATACTCTAGGGGGGTAGGGTAGATTTAGATAAGGACAGGCAAATGGCAACCAAGATTTTTCGCGTCGACGGTATGACTTGCCAGCACTGCGTCAAGGCCGTCTCGGACGAGCTTGCCCAGGTTCCCGGGATCACGGACTTTGACGTAAACCTTGACACCAAACTGGTGACCGTAAACGGAGACGCCCTGGACGACGCGGCCATCGTCGCCGCGGTTGACGAAGCGGGTTACGAGGCGCTCGTCGTTAGCGAGTAGGCCGGGTCATGGACAAGGTCAAGTCGACAGCAGAACTGGGGGATGCCAGGGGACTGGTAAGCCTTGACCAGGTCGAGCTGGATCTGGAGGGTATGACGTGTGCAAGCTGCGCGGCCAGGATCGAGAAGAAGCTGAACAAGCTGCCCGGTGCCAGCGCCACGGTGAACTTCGCCACTGAAAAGGCCAGTGTCACCTTCGATCCAGCGCAAGTGAGCACCGAGGACATGCTGGCCGCCGTCACCGCCATAGGCTACGGCGCTGAGCTGGTGAAAGCTGAGCCGGATGAGGGAGATGCCACCGGTTCGGCCCATGCGCATGATCACGCCACGGAGCTGCTTCGCCGCCTGGTCATCTCCGCCGCGCTCGCACTCCCGGTCCTCCTGCTTTCAATGATTCCACAGCTTGAGTTCCGCAACTGGCAGTGGCTCGCATTCACCCTTGCCAGCCCAGTCGTCTTCTGGGGTGGACTACCTTTCCACAAGGCGGCCTGGGCTTCTCTCAAACACTTGTCGTTTTCGATGGACACCCTGATTTCGATGGGGTCGCTGGCGGCCTACGGATGGTCGATATACGCTCTGTTCTTCACCAAAGCTGGCGATCAAGGCTTCAGGATGAGCTTCTCCTTCACCGGGGCGACCAGCCACCTCCATCCCGACATTTACCTCGAGACGGCGTCAGTCGTGGTGGCGGTGATACTCTTCGGCCGCTATCTGGAGGCCAAGGGAAAGCGGCGCTCCGGCTCGGCCATATCGGACCTGGCGTCCGGAGGCTCCATCACCGTGACAGTGCTTGCCGCTGACGGGCGTGAGACGCTGCGCCTTTCCCGCGACCTGAAGGTCGGAGACAGGTTCCTCGTTCGCGCGGGGGAAAAGGTGGGGACCGATGGCCTGGTCGAATCCGGTGAGGCCAATGTGGACTTCTCCCTCCTGACGGGAGAGTCCTTGCCGCGCAGGGTCGGCCAGGGCGACGAGATCGTCGGAGGAGCGGTGAACATCGATGGGCGCCTCGTTGTACGGGCCACCCGAGTCGGTAGCGAAACCGCTATGGCCCAGCTGGCCAAGATCGTCGCGGATGCTCAGGCAAAGAAAGCCGATGTCCAGCATCTGGTGGACCGGATCTCCTCCGTCTTCGTTCCCGTCGTGATACTGCTCAGCTTGGCCACCGCAGTAGTTCGCCTTTTCGCAGGGGATAGCGGGCAGGCCGCTTTCACCGCTGCGGTTGCGGTGCTGATTATCGCATGCCCCTGCGCCATGGGCCTTGCGACGCCTATGGCACTCCTGGTGGGAACCGGACGTGCCGCCCAGCTCGGTATCCTCATCCGAGGACCGGAAGTTCTCGAGTCGGCACGCAAGATCGACACAGTGGTACTGGACAAGACCGGAACGGTAACCACCGGGCGTATGTCGGTCGTCCGGGTGATTACCGCGGGGTCCACCACTGAAGGGGAGCTGACCGCCATGACGGCGGCGGCTGAGGCGGGCAGTCGCCATCCCCTTGCCGCCGCGCTTATGGTGCATGCCGAGGAGATCGAGGTCCAGGTGCCCGAGGCCGAGTCGGCCGCGTCGGTGGCGGGTCAGGGAGTTTCGGCCGTGGTTGCCGGAGTGCCGGTCATCGTAGGACGGCTGTCCTATTGCCGGGCAAACGGTCTTGGCGTTCCCTCGGAGTTGGTCGAGGCATTGGATGGCTCGGAGCGTCCGGTCTCGATGGTCTACGCCGGCTGGAGTGGCCAGGTGCGGGGAGTTTTCGAGATAGCCGATCAGATCCGTACGGACTCCGGTGCAGCCATAGGCGCGCTAAAGCGCTTGGGTGCCCAGGTGATACTTCTCACCGGGGACTCGCGCCAGGCCGCTGATGCGGTAGGACGGGAGCTAGGGGTCGACCGCGTGATCGCCGAAGTCACGCCGGAAGGCAAGGGGCAGGTCGTCGACGATCTGCTCCGGCAAGGGAGGCGCGTGGCCATGGTCGGAGACGGCATCAATGATGCCGCAGCACTTGCCAAGGCGACGCTGGGCATCTCGGTCGGAGGCGGAACGGACGTCGCCAAGGAGGCCTCGGACCTCACGGTCTTCGGAGGCGGAGTTGCCGGCGTCGTGGACGCAATACGAATAGCCCGTCGAACCCTGGGCACGATCCGTGGGAACCTGTTCTGGGCATTTGCCTACAACACCGCCGCAATACCACTGGCCGCCTTCGGACTTGTCAATCCGGTGGTGGCAGGCACCGCCATGGCCTTTTCATCCGTTTTCGTGGTGGCAAATTCGGTTCGGCTCTTCGGCTTCCGGCGGGCTCGAATCGCCTGACCGGCCCCGGCTCAGCGGGCATTCCGCTGCTAGGGTGGCTGAACGTGAAGGATCCACTGCCATCGATTGATCTGCTTGCCGATGCGGAAGAGGTGGTTTCCCGTGTCAGTGCTCTGAGCGAGCGCGACTTCCGGGAGGCGCGTGCAGCTCGCCTGGAAGGCGTGCAGCGCGCGCTGGAGGAGACGGAGACCGACTGCCTGGTTCTATCGCTTGGTGCCGACCTCCCCTGGCTCACAGGCTACGAGGCGATGCCACTCGAGAGATTGACCGCGCTGGTGGTTGCGAGGGGAACGGCGCCGGTTTTGCTGGTTCCCGAGCTCGAGGCGCCTCGCGTCCGTCCCGATGACGAGCTTTTCAGCCTGCGACCATGGGCGGAGGGCTCCGACCCATATGACACGGTTGCGCAGTTGATTGGCGAGGCGGGATCGGTGGCGGTCTCAGATCGGATGTGGGCTAGCGCTCTGCTCGAGATTCAGTGCCGCAGGCCCCATGCGAGGTACTCCGCAGCCTCGACGCTCCTAGCGGGCCTGAGGGGACAGAAAGATGACGTCGAGCTCCTGCTGCTGGCGAGGGCGGCTCATATCACCGACCTGGTTGCCGAGGAGATCCTCGCCGGGGATCTTCGGTTGGCCGGCAGAGAGGAGAAGGTGGTTGCGGCCGATATCACCGCGCGACTGGTTGCCCAAGGGCTTCAGCGGGTCAACTTCGCCATTGTGGGATCCGGCCCGAATTCCGCGTCCCCGCATCACGAGCCGGGGACCCGTGTGATCTCCAGAGGCGATCCCGTCGTGCTCGACTTCGGTGGCGTCTACTCCCTGGGCGAGGAGCCCGGCTACTGTTCGGACACCACCCGGACGGTGGTCATCGACCAGATTCCTGAGGGTTTCGTAGAGCTCTATCATGCCCTGCACGTCGCGCAGGCCGCGGCTCGGCGCGAGGCAAGCAGTGCGATCACCGGCGCCGCCTTGGACGCGGTTGCCAGGGACGCCATTGAGGCTGCCGGCTTCGGCCGGTACTTTATCCATAGAACCGGCCATGGGATCGGTCTGGAGGAGCACGAAGAGCCCTATGTGGCATCCGGCAACCGGCGAGCCCTGGGGCCCCATGCCGCCTTCTCCATCGAGCCGGGAATCTACCTCCCTGGCCAGTTTGGCGCGCGCATCGAGGACGTCTGCGTTACTGGAGAGCATCACGCCGTCAGCCTCAACCGCTCATCGCGCGACATGGCCATCGTGTGATGTGAATACCCGTTTGAGCTGGGGTGATAGTTAAAGGACCCAAGGGTCGCAATAGGCTCTAAAACATTCGATCCCCACCAACCCCGTCCCGCCGCCCGCCGGTGAGTGGGCAAGTTGGCCTGAAAGGAGGGATGGATGACTCAGACGCTAGGGGACTTGCCCGCCGACCCTCAGGCAGACCCTGATTTGCAGCCTCCAACGGCAGCCAGAGGGCGCGGCCCGCGCCAGGCGGTACTCTTCGACATCGACGGAACGCTGATCGTCACCGACGGAGCCGGTGCGCGTTCATGGGAACTCGCATTTGCGGACCTTTGGGACGTTCGGGCCGACATATCCCGCTACAGCGATACGGGGATGACCGACCCAGAGGTCGGCCGCAGAACCTTTGAGGCGGTGATGGGCCGGGGCCCAAGCCCGTCGGAGTTCGCGCGCCTGCTGGAGAGGCGCATGCACTTTCTTGCCATGACCGTCGCCGGGTCGAGCGGCTATCACGTCCTCCCGGGGGTGGAAGAGTTGCTCCCTGGCCTGGTGGCCCAGGGTTACATACTTGGTCTGGTGACCGGCAACCTTGAGGCGGCGGCCCATGTAAAACTGGCCCGTTCCGGGCTGAATCGGTACTTCTCATTCGGCGGGTACGGATCCGATTCCGCCGACCGTGCCGAGGTGACAAGAACCGCGATGCGGCGCTGTTCGGTCGTGTTCGGCAAGCCGGTGCCTCCGGAGCAGTTCCTGGCGGTCGGTGACACACCCAATGACGTGGAGGCGGCCCACGTGGCCGGTATCGAGTGCGTAGCGGTGGCCAGCCACAAGTACAACATCGAACAGCTTCAGCGCTCGGGCGCCGACTGGGTGGTTCCTGATCTGCGGGAGGGGCTGCCGCCGCTTGCCGAGCAGGCGTGATTCGGGCGGATCGTTCACAGCGGAATAGGAGGACGAATGACGGAGTCGACCAGGCAAGAGCAAGAGGGGTTGCGTCCCGACCCGGCGGTAATGGTGCTTTTCGGGGCGAGTGGCGACCTCGCCAAGCGTAAGCTGATCCCCGGGCTCTACCACCTCTATCGCGGGGGTTTGATGCCCAAGGACTTCCGTATCGTAGGAAGCGCTCCAGCGCAAGTCGGAATGGACTCGGATGGCTTCGCGGAGATGGTGCGCTCCTCGGTCGCCACCTTCGGCCGGCAAGAGGGCGCGGGGGCCGACTTCGAGGGCTTCGCCAAGAGACTCTCGTACTGCTCCGCGTCCACTCCGGACTTCTCCGGGCTTGCCTCGGCGGTCGAGGCCGCGAAGAAGGAGACCGGTGCTGAAACGGTCATCTTTTACTTAGCGGTGCCACCGCCGGCGTTCGTGCCCGTAATCGCCGCTCTAGGGAAGGCGGGCCTTTCCAAGGGAGCACGGCTGATCATCGAGAAGCCGTTCGGTTACGACCTAAAGAGCGCCAAGGAGCTGAATCGGGCCATTCACCGCGTCTTTTCGGAGGATGAGGTTTACCGGATCGATCACTTCCTTGGGAAGGAGGCGGTACAGAACATCCTTGCACTGCGATTCGCAAACGGCATCTTCGAGCCGGCCTGGAACCGCTCCTTCCTGGAGTATGTCCAGCTTGACGTACCTGAGACACTCACGATCGAGGGTCGCGGAGCCTTCTACGAAGAAACCGGCGCCTACCGGGACATGATCGTCACCCACCTGCTACAGGTGCTCGGCTTCCTGGCGATGGAGCCGCCTGCCCGTCTTGACTCCCGAAGCCTCAATGCCGCCAAAAACAAGGTCTTCGGTGCGATTCGGCCGCTGACCAAGGACGACGTTGTCTTCGGGCAGTACGAAGGGTATTTGACGGAGCCCGGTGTAGCGGCTGATTCGAGGACGGAAACCCTGGTTGCGGCCAGGGTATGGATCGACAACGACCGCTGGTCCGGTGTGCCGTTCTACTTGCGCACCGGCAAAGCAATGGGAGCGTCGAAGTCGGTGGCCACCCTTGGCTTCCACGTGCCGGATCTGGATCGTTTCGAGGGTGCTGCTTTGCCGGCGGGAGGAGGCGCGTGCAACCAGCTCGTCATGGACCTGGGTGATCCCGGCTCCATCGAGGTGGGATTCCTGGCGAAAACCCCCGGGGCAACCATGGACGTGGCACCAGCCGTGCTCAGCTTCAACTATGCCGAGAGCTTCAACGTACGCTACGAGTTGGCTGCCTACGAACGCCTTCTCCACGACGCATTGCTGGGTGACAGGACACTTTTCAATGCGGCAGAGGGCATCGAGAAGCTGTGGGAGGCGTCGGCTCCATTACTCAACGACCCGCCGCTTCCGATCAGCTATCCAAAGGGGAGCTTCGGGCCCGACGAGGTGAGCAAGCTTATCGGGCCCTACGCCTGGAAGCTTGGATGACCAGGCTTACTCGTCGTCGTCCCGCGAACTCTCGTCGGTGCCCTGGGCAAAGATGCGGCTCTTGAGCAAATCCTCGGCCTCGATGGTCATGAGGTCAACCTTTGTAAGCATGCGCCCACGCGAGTTGAATAGGCGGTTGGCCTGGCGGAGGCGTGCCCGGTCGAGCGCGTTGCGTATCGAGCGTGCGTTGGCGAAGTTGGGCATGTCCATGCGCTTCTTGACGTACTCGGAAAAGACCTCCTCGGCCTCGGCGCTCATCCGGTAGTTGGATTCCGCCAGCATTAGTTTGGCGATCTGAACCAGTTCGGCCGGGTTGTAGTTCGGGAAGTCGATGTGGTGCGCGATGCGCGAGGACATTCCGGGGTTGGACTCGAAGAACTTGTCCATTCGGTCCTTGTAACCAGCGAGTATGACGACTAGGTCGTCGCGCTGGTTTTCCATGACCTGCAGAAGGATTTCGATCGATTCGGCGCCATAGTCGCGCTCGTTCTCCGGCTTGTAGAGGTAGTAGGCCTCGTCGATGAAGAGGACTCCGCCCATCGCCTTTTTCAGCACCTCGCGGGTCTTGGGCGCGGTGTGTCCGATGTACTGTCCGACCAGGTCGTCACGGGTGACAGCAACGAGGTGTCCCTGGCGCACGTAGCCCAAGCGGTGCAGGATGTCGGCCATTCGCATGGCGACCGTGGTTTTGCCTGTGCCGGGGTTCCCGGTAAAGGACATGTGCATCGAAGGGTTGCCGGCGGTCAGGTCCAACTGGCGGCGAAGCTTGTCGACTAGCAGCAGTGCCGCGATCTCGCGAATGCGCGTCTTGACGGGGACGAGGCCAACCAGCTCGGCGTCCAGGCGATCGAGCACGTCCTGGATCGCGGATTCCCTATAGATGGCGTCGATGTCCACTTCATTGACATCGGACAGCGTGTTCTCTGCGTCGCTCATTTCTCTCCAGCCCTCTCGACGAAAAGTTGATACAAATAGGACGCGGCGCCCTCGGGCGCCGCGTCCGCTCTGGTCTTGCGGGCCCGCTGCTTAGTAGCGTTCGCTTTCCGGTTTGTCGGTGGCGTAGCTATGGAAGCTGTAACGGATTTCGCGGCCGGGCCCCTCTGCGCGCACGAGGCCGAAGCCGGGTTCGTTGGCGGGGCGGTTGACGATGAAGCTCATCGCCGGGCTCTCGACGCCGCGGGTCGAGTTGAAGGCCATCACCCGAATGTAGTGATTCGGGAAGGTCTTGCGGGCCTCGTTGACCTCCATCAGGATCGCGGCCGGATCCTTCAGGTCGAACATCGGCAGCCCGAACATCTCCCAATACGTGTTGCGCGGGTGGGGATCGTCGGTGTATTCGATGCTGACCGCCCAGTCATGGGCAAGGGCCCATTTGATTTGAGCGGAGATCTGCTCGTCGGTCAGGTCGGGCAGAAAGGAGAACTGCCCCTGGGTCAGCCTTCCGGTCGGGTTGGTTATCATCTCTCTCAGCTCTCTCTTTCTTAGATGCTGCCGGTGGTGGTGGGGACGAAGTCCGGAGTGTCGGTAGAGGCGTAGTTGAAGGTGATGTCCTTCCAGGTGTCAAGTGCCGCGCGGAGTGGTGAGCACGTCTTGGCTGCCTCGTCCAGGATCTTGGGACCCTCGTTCAGGAAGTCGCGCCCCTCGTTGCGCGCCATGATCATCGCCTCCAGAGCGACGCGGTTCGCGGTCGCACCTGCCTGGACTCCCATTGGGTGGCCGATGGTGCCTCCACCGAACTGCAGAACGACGTCCTCGCCCAGGTAGTGGAGCAGCTGGTGCATCTGGCCGGCGTGGATCCCGCCCGACGCTACCGGCATGACCTTCTTCAAGGACGCCCACGGCTGATCGAAGAAGATGCCGCGCTCCAGGTTCATCGCGTTGTACGGTTCGCGCAGGATGTCGTAGAAGCCTTGCACCATGTTGGGATCGCCCTCGAGCTTGCCGACGACGGTTCCGGCATGGATGTGATCGACGCCGGCCATGCGCATCCACTTGGAGATCACCCGGAAGTTGATGCCATGGTTTTTCTGGCGGGTGTAGGTGCCGTGGCCGGCGCGGTGCAGGTGCAGGATCATCGAATTGTCCCGAGCCCACTTGGCCATCGACTGGATGGCGGTGTAGCCAATCACCAGGTCGATCATTACGATCACCGACCCCAGCGACTTGGCGAACTCGGCACGCTCGTACATCGCCTCCATGGTCCCGGCGGTCACGTTGAGGTAATGGCCCTTCACTTCGCCGGTGGTGGCCGACGCCCGGTTGACGGCCTCCATCGAGTAGAGGAAGCGGTCACGCCAGTGCATGAATGGCTGGGAGTTGATGTTCTCGTCGTCCTTGGTGAAGTCCAGGCCGCCTTTGAGGGCCTCGTAGACCACGCGGCCGTAGTTGCGGCCGGAGAGGCCGAGCTTTGGCTTGACGGTGGCTCCGAGAATCGGCCGGCCGAATTTGTCCAGGCGCTCGCGCTCCACGATGATGCCGGTGGCCGGCCCCTGGAAGGTCTTCAGGTAGGCGACTGGAATCCGCATGTCCTCGAGGCGGAGTGCCTTGACCGCCTTGAACCCGAAGACGTTGCCAATGATGGAGGCGGTCAGGTTCGCTATCGATCCTTCCTCAAAGAGGTCGAGGTCATAGGCGATGTAGGCGAAGTACTGGGCCTCGTTGTTGGTTCCGGGTCCGGTGTTGGGAACCAGGTCGACTCTATAGGCCTTGGCCCGGTAGAGCTCTGCAGCGGTGAGGCGGTCGGTCCAGACCACCGTCCAGGTCGCCGTGGAGGACTCACCGGCGACTGCGGCTGCTGCCTCGTCGGGATCGACGCCAGGCTGGGGCGTCAGGCGGAACAGCGCGATGATGTCAGTCTCCTTCGGCTGGTAGTCGGCGTCCCAGTAGCCCATCTTCTTGTAGGGAATGACGCCGGACTTGTACCTCTCGGCGGCATCCGTAATCTGACCTGAACCGTTGCTGTTCAATTTGAACTCCCCTCTTGCCTGGCGGGACCGTCCCTTTGGCGGTGTTACCCTCTTTGCGAGGACGAATTGCGCCCAAGGGCGATCGCCACCGGTTGGCTACGCGAGCCGGGCTTTGCTGCCACTGCCGCGAAGCGGCTTTAGGTTTCGCGGCGCTACCGCGCAACCACAGTTGAGGATAAGCGCGGGGCGGCCTAAATCCAATTGGAAAAACTTAGGATTTATGGGAAATTTGATAAGGGAAACATTATGAGTAGTGCTGCGCAGGGGTTACAGACACCGCTGGTGTAGCGCTGGATCAAAAATGAGGGGGGATGCATGAGAGGGTGGCAGCCTTACTGGGGAGGCCGGCTGTGACGCCGGGGCAGCTGCGAACCTTCATCGCCGTTGTGGCGAATCGCTCGGTTTCGAGAGCCGCTGACTCACTTTTCGTCTCGCAGGCCGCGGTTTCCTCGGCACTGGCATCGCTGCAGGCTGAACTCGGGGTCAACCTTGTGGTTCGAGACGGACGCAACATCGCCATAACCGACGCCGGCATGGCGTTGTATGGAAAGGCGGTCGAGGTGATCGGCCTTCTCGAGGACGCCGCGCGCGTTGCCAAGGAGGCCGGCAAGCGGACGCGCCGCAGCCTGCGCATCGGGGCGGTGACCACCGTGGGAGAGTTCCTGTTGCCGCACTGGATCGGCGGCTTTCTCGCGGCCATGCCGGAGTACGATATCGCGCTGGAAGTCGGTAATCGCGACCGCGTCTTCGACCTCCTGGCCTCGCACAAGGTCGACATTGTCATTGCCGGCCGACCACGGAGCAACGCCCTCTTCACAACCGTCGCCACGCGCGAGCACTCCTTGGTGCTGGTGGGGTCGGCCTCGGGGAAGGAGCCCGATCCGGCGGCTTCCACTTGGCTGTTGAGGGAAGAGGGATCGGGAAGCAGGCAGTCGGCACTCGAAGTTCTGGCGGCCTCCGGCTTTGAGGTGCCGACCATGACCATCGGGTCCAACGTGGCCATCTTGCAGGCGGCCAGCCTTGGCATCGGTGTCGCCGTGGTGTCGCTGGACTCGTTGATCGGAACCGGCCTCGAGTTCGAGGTGAACAGGATCGAGATGCCGGGGTTGCCGATCAGCAAAAGGTGGCATCTGGTGGTGCGTTCCGGCCACGAGCAGGACGTAGCCGTCCAGGCTTTCATCGGTCACCTCGCCTCCATTGGCCAGATCGCTCTCTCATCCCGAGATTCCCCCGGATAGGTGAATGGGTCGCTGCGGGCCGCGCCTTAGTTTCGGTGTCGAGCCCATGCGTGGCCGATGTGGCCATGCCCCGAGCACGACGGGGGTCGAGTTGAGTTACGCAAACGAGCTGAGAGAAGTCGCCAGGATTATGGTCTCCGGAGGCCGGGGCCTGTTGGCGGCGGATGAGAGCAGTCCCACCCTCACCAAGCGTTTCGATGCGCTGGGGCTGGAGTCGACGGCGGACACCAGGCTGGCCTGGAGGGAGATGCTCTTCACCACGCCCGGCCTGTCGGATTGGATCTCCGGCGTCATTCTTTACGACGAGACCTTCCGCCAGCGCCTGTCCGGTGGTGCGACGGTTCCGGAATTCCTATCGGCCAACGGCATGCTGCCCGGCATCAAGGTGGACACCGGCGCCAAGCCAATGGCCGGCCGGCCGGCCGAGACGGTGACCGAGGGCCTCGACGGCCTGGCCGGTCGCCTGGCCGAATACCGTTCCCTGGGCGGTACATTTGCCAAGTGGCGCGCCGTGATCAAGATCGAAGAGGGAACCCTTCCCAGCCGTGCATGCATCCTGGCAAACGCGCATGCTCTCGCACGCTACGCGCGTATTTGCCAGGCGGAGGGGATCGTCCCCATTGTCGAGCCGGAAGTGCTCATGGACGGCAACCATTCGCTGGAGCGCTCGTTCGAAGTAACCTCGGCCACCCTGAACGCGGTCTTCGCCGAGCTATGGAATCAGGAGGTGGCGCTCGACCAGATGGTGCTCAAGCCTTCCATGGTGATCTCAGGGAAGGGCGCCGCCGAGCGCGCTTCGCGCAAGGAGGTCGCGGCGGCATCGGTGGAGTGCTATCGCAATACGGTGCCCGCGGCGGTTGCCGGTATCGCCCTGCTCTCCGGGGGTCAGAACGACCATGAGGCCACCGAGCACCTCGCCCTCATGAACGAGCTGGGGCCACTGCCTTGGCCGGTTACGTTTTCCTACGGCCGTGCGCTTCAGGATGCAGCGATGAATTCCTGGGCCACCAAGCGCAATGATGTGGTGGCGGCCCAGGCCGCCCTGGCCGACCGAGCCAGCGCCAACTTCTCGGCCGCGAGCGTCCGCGTCTGATAAGAGCAGAAGCGAAGGGCCCTCCCCGCGGGGAGGGCCCTTCGCCTTTAGCCTCGTGGCAAAGCGAACGTCGCGACCGGGTCAGAGCGGCAGGCGGAGGTGGACCCTTGTGCCATGCCCGCGACGTGAGTATATGTCGAGCTTGGCACCGATGAGCTCGGCTCTTTCCTGCATGCCGACCATTCCGAGGCCTTCCCCACGCTCCGGTTCGATGCCGTCCCCGTCATCGGTGATCACCAGGTGCAGTACCGCATCGGGCTGGGGGTCCTCCCACAGCTTGATCGATGCCCAGGTCGCCCCGGAATGCTTCTGAATGTTGGCCAGGGCTTCCTGGGCGATCCTGTAAACGGCTGTCTCGGTTGCACTCGGGAGTTGGTGCTCGAGGGCTTCAGGTAGTTCGGTGGCAACTTCGGGGCGTCCCACCGAGGCGGCCAGGCTCGCCAATCCCGGGAGAAGACCGAGGTCGTCGAGGATCCGTGGCCTGAGGCGAGAAATGGTACTTTTCACCTCCGAGATGGCCCGCTCCAGGAGTTCCTTGGCGACCCCGATCTCCTCCCGAGCAGAAACCAGGTCCTCGGGGTAGGTTGCGGCGTCCAGGTGGTAGAGAGTCGAGTGCAGAAGTTGTCCCAGGCCATCGTGGATGTCTCCGGCGATCCTCTTGCGCTCCAGTTCCTGGGCATTGATCACGTTGGTGGCGAACTCCTCGAGCTGTTTCTCGCGGCGTTCCAGGGCCTCCACCAGTGCCGCGAGCTCGACGTTGGCCGCGAAAAGGTTGGCCACGTACTGCAGCTCCCGCATTACCTCCTCGGGGTCGGTTGGGGGGACCTTCCAGTGCACATTCAGCACTCCCACAACCTTGTTTTGGGGGCGCATCATCGGCACTGAAATCAGATAGGCAAAGTTCTTGCCGCCGAGTTCCGGCATGTAGCGATAGCGCGTGTCCTTCCACTTGTCCGGAACCATCACCGGGGTTTTGGCCTGGGCGACCCACCCCGCGATTCCGTCCCCGACCGCCAGCCTGATCTTGCCTCGATGCTGGTTGTAGGGGGGTGTAGCGCCGATGAGGCCGAGGTGGGTGCTTGGCTCCTCGACCAGGTGAACGAAGCAAACATCGGCGCCGACTGCGTCGGTGACCAGCTTGGCGACCATGTCGGCGAGTGCGTCAAGCTCGGTTACCGAGCTAATCGCATCCAGCACGTTCCTGAGAAGGTCGTGCCCGAAGCTGTCGCCCGCGGTTGGCTCGGAGACGGTCAAGGGTGCTCCTATCTGAAGATTGCCTCGCGCATGGCAAGGGCGACGGCCGAGGTGCGGTCACGAACACCAAGCTTGCGGTAGATCGCGCTGAGGTGAGTCTTAACGGTCTCTTCGCCGAGATACAGGCGGGCTGCGATTGCCTTGTTGGAATGCCCCTTGGTCACCAGGTCGAGCACTTCCGACTCGCGCTGGGTCAACCCCAGGTGTGCTCCCGGCCAGAACTCGCCCGAGTGCAGCCGTGCGGCTGAAAGCGCTACACGTCCGGCAAGGTGAGGATCGACCACGATGTCGCCGTTTGCGACGCGCAGGAGCTGCTCGAGCAGTTCAGCGGCGCTAATTTGCTTCAGGAGGAACCCTTTCGCCCCCGCTCTCAGGGCTTGGAAGAGGTACTGCTCGTCGTCGTAGACGGTGAGCATCACTACGGCAACGTCCGGGAATCGTGTTACGAAGTCGCGGCACAGATCGATGCCGCTCTCGCTGCGCAACCTGATATCGGTGATCACGACGTCGACGGGGGTTTCCTCGGCGAAGGCCAGCGCGGCCTTGGCGTTCTTCAGCCTGCCCACGATCTTGACCTGGGACTCGAAGCGCCGCATCATCGTCGAGATTCCGTCCAGGATGATCTCCTGGTCGTCGACGAGCAGGACCGACAACGGCATTTTCTGAGCTATGTCTCCGTCGCTGTTGGGCGCCATCTCTTTGATCCTATTTCCCCCGCGACCGCCGCGGTGTGGCGTCGCCACTCGCTCGCTGCAGAGAATAAGCGGCCTGCGGGTGCCCCGCATCACGGATGCTTCCGTGCAGGTGAGTGCCAATCCCATGGATGGGGGAATAGAGACCGGCGCGTCCCGCCATAGGGTCTTATATACACGGAATAGCTGTCGGCGGGAGCTTGGTTGGCGGCCCGACGGCAGGGATCGAGGGAGGCCGAATATGGGCACTAAACAGGATATCTCGATTATCCCCTCGGTGCTGCCCGTAGACTTCTCCCAGCTCGGCAATGCTTTGGTGGACTTGGAGAAGGCAGGCGTGGATCGCATCCAGTGGGATGTGATGGACGGAGTCTTCGTACCTAACCTCACTTTCGGTCCCGACATCATCGCTTCCACCCGCCGGGTGACCTCGCTCCCCTTCGAGGCGCATCTGATGATTGTCGAGCCCGACCAGTACATCGAGCGCTACGTTGCCTCCGGGTGCGAGCTATTGATAGTGCATGCGGAGTCGACACGACATCTGCATCGCACCTTGGCCAGGGTCAAGGAGGCGGGCGCCAAGGCCGGCGTCGCACTCAACCCCGCCACTCCGATCGAGGCGGTGGAAAACGTCGCCGACCTGTGCGACCTGATCCTGGTGATGACGGTCAACCCCGGTTTTGGAGGCCAGGCCTATATCGCCGGCATGGAGAGAAAGGTGCGCCAGGCCTGTGAACTGGCCGAGAGCGTACCAAATCAGATCGAGATCGAGGTGGACGGCGGGATATCCGCCTCCACCGTGGCCGGCGCGGCCGCTGCGGGCGCAAGAGCGCTCGTCGCGGGCTCCGCTCTCTTCCGGCACCCCGGCGGCCTCGAGGCCGCTGTTTCGGAGATTCGTTCAATCGCGGCCGCGGCCGCAGGCCAATAGGCAAGGAGTTCAGGTATGGCGACTGAGATGGATAACAAGTGCGTGACTGCGATCCGCATGCTCTCGGTGGACCAGGTCGAGGCGGCCAATGCCGGGCATCCCGGCCTGCCGCTTGGCCTTGCGCCGGCCGCATACGCCCTCTTCACGCGGGTCCTCCGGCATAGCCCGGCGAATCCGCAGTGGCCCGGACGGGACCGGTTCGTACTTTCGGCGGGCCACGGATCCGCGCTGCTCTACTCGATGCTGCACCTGTTTGGCTACGGTCTCACCATCGATGACCTGCGTTCTTTCAGGCAGCTAGGCTCGCTTACCCCCGGCCATCCCGAGCACGGGCACACCGTTGGTGTCGAGACCACCACCGGGCCCCTGGGGCAGGGCATCTCGACGGCGGTCGGGATGGCGCTTGCGGAGGAGATGCTGCGCAGCCGTGCGGAGGAGCTGGGATATGGCGATCTCGTCTCTCATCACACCTTTGTCTTCGTCTCCGACGGCGACCTCATGGAGGGCATCTCGCACGAGGCGGCATCGCTCGCCGGCCACCTGGGCCTGGGGCGTCTGGTAGTTGTCTTTGACTCCAATGACATCACCATCGACGGGAGCACCTCGCTTTCCTGCTCCGACGATGCCCGGGCCAGATTCGCGAGTTACGGCTGGCACACCCTGCTGGTTGAGGATGCCCAGGACGTGGACGCAATCACCGCTGCGCTGGAAGAGGGTAAGGCGCACACCGAAGCGCCCACCTTGATCGAGCTCAAGACGGTTATCGGTTATGGCGCGCCCAACAAGGCCGGCAAGTCCTCGGTGCACGGATCCCCACTTGGGGCTGAGGAGATGGCCGCAACGCGAGCGTTCTTCGGCTGGGAGTACCCTCCGTTCGAGATCCCAGGCGACGTCTACGCGCGCTTTGCCGAGGTGGCTGCCGCCGGCGACGCCATGGCCAGCGAATGGCGGAAGCGCTTCGACGCCGCTGGACCAGAGGTGGCATCGCTCTTCACCGCCACGATCCCCTCGGCGGGGGAGATCGCGGGAACGCTGGCCCCATTCGCGCCGGACCGCAAGGTCGCCACGCGGGTCAGCTCCAAGGAGGTGCTGGGTCAGCTCTTAGACCGCCTGCCTGCATTCATCGGCGGAACAGCGGACTTGGGCGAGTCGACCGGAACGAATCTCGACCTACCCGCGGTGCGCCCGGGGGACTTTAGCGGGAGGTTAATCCACTTCGGGATCCGCGAGCACGGAATGTCGGCGATCCTGAACGGGATAGCGCTTCACGGAGGATTCGTTCCGTTCGGGTCGACATTCCTGGTCTTTGCGGACTACTCGCGTCCGGCGATCCGCCTGGCGGCGATGATGAAGCTTCCCGTCGCGTTTGTCTTCACCCATGACAGCATTGCGGTCGGCGAGGATGGCCCGACCCATCAGCCGGTCGAGCAGGTTGCCGCACTGCGGGCCATTCCCGGCCTGCGGGTAATGCGCCCGGCGGACGGTAATGAGACAATTGCCGCCTGGAGCGTGGCGCTGGGCGACGGCTCCATGCCCTCGGCGCTCATCCTCACCCGGCAGGCGCTTCCCATTGTGACCGAGTCTCGCGACCCCTCCTGGGTTACCGAGCTTGGTGCGCAGGTGGTTTGGGATCCTGAGGATCCCAAGGCGGTCATTTTTGCCACCGGGTCGGAGGTTTCGCTCGCAATCGACGCCGCCAAGCACTTGGCCGAGACGCGGGGCGTCTCCGCCCGCGTGATCTCGGTACTGTGGCGCGAGCGCTTTCTGGAGGCGACCAAGGGCAAGCTGCAGTCGATAACCTCCGGACTCCCGACGGTGGTGGTTGAGGCCCTCAGCCCGCTGGGATGGGAATCCCTGGTCGAATCCACCGATGACATCGTGGCAATGAGGGGATTCGGCGCCTCGGGCAAGGGTCCCGACGTGCAGGCCCACTTCGGCTTCACTCCGCAGCAAGTCGGGGGGCGCATCGCCGAAACCATCGCGAGGCGCGCGCCGGCTTCTGCTGACGTGAGTTATCTCAATGCCGAACTGGTGCTGGAGCGATCGATGGTGGCTGCATGCACTCAAGCAGCGCGCGCGTGCGTCTCGGAGATCGGCCGTGGTGACCGGAAGCGGGCCGACCACCTGGCCGTCGAGGCTATGCGCAACGCGCTGCGTATGGCGCCTGTTTCGCTCCGTGTCGTGATCGGCGAGGGTGAGAAGGACGAAGCCCCGATGCTCTTCCGTGGGGAGCAGCTTGGTTCGGGGTCCGCTACCCCGTTTGATATAGCCGTCGATCCGTTGGAAGGCACCAACTACGTTGCCAAGGGTCAGCCTGGGGCGGTTTCCGTAATCGCCGCCGCGCCTGCCGGCAACTTCACCTTCGTGCCCGGCTTCTACATGGACAAGATCGTGGTGGGCGGACAGGCCAAAGGGGCCCTCTCGATCGAGAGCCCCATCGAGACGAATCTCGAGATGTTGGCCAAGTCGCTTGAAAAGCGTGTCGACGAACTCGAGGTGATAGTGCTGGACAAGCCTCGGCACAAGGACCTCATCTCGCGCATCCGCGCCGCGGGAGTCCGCGTGCGTGAGGTGCCGGACGGGGACGTGATGGCCTCGTTCGAGGTGCTGGTCGGTCACATCGACGCGCTGTTCGGTGTCGGGGGTGCGCCCGAGGGCGTAATCATGGCGGCGATGGCCAAGGCGCTTGGTGGTGAGTTCCAGGGCCGCCTGGCACCCCAGAGCGACGCCGAGAGCCGAATGGTTCGTGATTTCGGCGAAGGCGTCGCTGAGAGGGTGTTCGGGCAGGACGACCTGGTTACCGCTGAGCCCGTAGTGGCGATCACCTCCGTTACCGGCGCAGGGGTCCTCGATCCGGTGGTAAAGCGGGACAGTGGCTACTTCATCTCCACGGCGCTGATTCGCAACGGCAGCTACTCCGTCGTCTCCCAGTTTGCCTGAGCAGTAGCGCCGATTGTAAGGAAGGACCAACCAACATGTCTCATCGCATGGCAATGATCCAGAAGGCCAATCGCGAGCGCCCACTTACGCATACGCCCATGCTGGCGATCGCGGGGGACTCCGCGGTTGGCAAGACGACCCTGACCCGTGGTTTGGTCGAGGCTCTGGGGGTCGAGAACATCCGCTCGTTCTGCACTGACGACTATCACCGTTATGACAGGATCGAGCGCAAGGCGCTGCCATTCACGCCCCTTCATCCTGAGTGCAACTACTTGCAGATCATGGAGCAGCACCTGCAGCTGGTCGCAATGGGCCAGCCGATTCTGAAGCCGGTTTACGACCACCACCACGGCACGCTTGAGCGGCCGGAGCTCTTCGAACCCAGTGGCTTCGTCGTGGTCGAGGGTCTGTTTCCGTTGTGGTCCAAGCTCTCGCGCGCCTGCTTCGACGTCACCGTTTATCTGGACCCGCCCGAGCCAATTCGCCGCGCGTGGAAAGTGAAGCGCGACGTGAGCCAGCGTGGCTACACCGAGGAGCAGGTCCTGGCTGATCTGGACAAGCGGGAGCCGGAGTCCGCGGCCTACATCCGCCCGCAGCGTGCTTATGCCGACATAGTCATAAGCTTCGGACGCGCCCATGCCGATGAGGACCCCAACACGCCGCTTTCCGCCTCGATCCTGCTTCGCCCGACCATTGATCACCCCGACCTGACTTATCTGCTCAGCTCGGATACGCGTGAGGCGATCCATCTGAAGCTGATCCGCGACGACGACGGCAAGCCGGTCGACGCTCTCCACGTGCATGGCCATGCCCCGGCCGAGGTCGCGCAGGAGGTCAAGATGGAGATTTGGTCGAAGCTCGGCATCGACGAGCCGTTGCCGGACAGCCTGGGGCGGATCAGCGACGATCAGAAGAGCGAGCCCCTTGCCATTGCGCAGCTCTACCTGCTCTACCACTTGCTTCAGGCCTCGGCTTCCGCCTAGGCGCCTGCTTGTCCGGCGGTTCTGACCGTCAGCCTGCGCAGAAGATACCAGCTGCGCCCGCCGTCGGAGGTGAGGTACGTCAGGCTCAGGTAGTGGTCAGGGTCTGGGGCTTGGATTCCGCCGCTGGGAATCTCCGCGTCCACCTTCAGCCAGCCGAAGCCGCTAGGCAGTACGGCTAGTCCCTGAATGGCACTTGTCATGAAAGCGGGCAAAGAGTCCAGATCGGGCGGGCCGCGGAGGACGGACGTCGATGTAACGCGCCCCCCGGGGGTGCGCGTCTGCACCACTATCCTGCCGGGAAGGATGCTGCGTGCGGCCACGACGGCGGCACCCGTGTCTCCCGCGGCAAGGGTGAACCCTGTTCCAAGGGATGCGAGGCCCTCGCCACGTGTATCGGCCCCCAAAGTCCCGCTGGAAAGAGCGACTTTGTAACCCTGATCGCCGCTGGAGACGAAGACCAGGAAGCCGGCGGGGTGCGCGGACCCGTCGCCGGCCGGCTGACGTATCGTCTCCCAGATCCGGCTGCCACAGGAGAGGGAGATCTGTGCTTCGCCGAGGAGGTTGGTAACGCTTGCCGGTGGCGAGAAGGCGAGCCCGCGAGTGGATGGAGCGACACTCCATATGCGTCCCTTGGCGTCGGCCGCCAGCCAGGAACCCTTTTGGGTGAGGCAAGCGTCCAGGTAAGGTCCGCTCATCGATGTGGTCCAGGTGTCTCCTGCGTCGATACTCAAATGGGCGTATCCGGCTGAGTCGATGCCCAGCCCCCGTCCCTTGGTGTCGAAGCGGACCTCCACCAGGTGGGTGCCTTTTGGCTCTCCTACAGTTCTCCAGGACCTGCCTTGATCGCTGGTTCGGTAGAGGGAAGATATCCCCACCGCCCAGGCTGCCGCCGGCCCCGGAATGTCGATGCTCCAGATGCCTGTCGGGACCTGGAGCGTGGTCATCCACCGCCTGCCACCGTCCTGGGTTACCGCGATTGAGGTTCCCGGCCAGGATTCGGGAGGGAAGCCCGCCGCCAAACGCCCGTCGACACGTGGTTTAGGGCCCTGTCCCTCGACGATGAAGCCGGTCCTACGGCCAAGGAACTGGATGGTCGGGCCCGCCCACACCTTGGTGGCATACGGCTGCCACGGGCTCGGAATGGGAGGCACCGGGGCCAGCGCCTGCATCTCGGCGGAGGAGATGGCACCCGTGGAAGCTTCGGAGGCCGATCCCTCCAGCTTGGGCGGCCTAGCTCCGGCAGAGTGCTGCGCAAATGCCACCCAGCCTGCGATTGCGATGGCGGCGGTAGCCGCCAGGGCGCCCATCCGGCGCCGTGAAGTCCTATTGGTCATGAGCGGCGGTGCCCGCCGGCTGTCCTGTCAAGGGCGCCTCAATTCAGGCCACGAAGTACTTTGCCTGAGGGTGGTGGCAGACTATTGCCGTCGTGGACTGCTCCGGATGGAGCTGGAACCCCTCCGAAACCTCGATGCCAATCCTGTCGGCGCCGAGAAGAGCCACCAACTTCTCGTTGTCCTCGAGGCGCGGGCAGGCGGGGTAGCCGAAGGAATACCTGCCGCCGCGGTACTTCTGGCGAAACAGGCCGGCGAGGCTCTCCCCGTCCTCGTTTACGAACCCCCACTCGGTGCGGATCCGATGGTGCCAGTATTCTGCCAGGGCCTCGGCCATCTCGACCCCGAGGCCGTGCAGCCTGAGGTAAGCCCCGTAATCGTTCGATGCGAAGAGCTCCGCCGTGCGCCGGGAGACCTCGGGGCCCATTGTCACCGCTTGCATGGCAATGTAGTCAACCTCCGGACCGTCGGCCGGGCGGAAGAAGTCCGATATGCAGAGGTACGGTTCGCTCTTTTGCCGGGGAAAGTCGAAGGTTTCGATAATCTTGTCCCTGGTCGCATCCGAGAACACGAGGAGCTGGTTCCCGCGGGAACCCACTGCGAAGTAGCCCCAGGCGACCTTGGGGATTAGGAGCCCCTCCGCCTTCGCCTTGTCGAGCTCCTGACGCAGAACCGCCCGCACCCTCTCTTTGAACTCCGGGTCGGCCTCGCCTTTCTCCGGGCGGTAGCCCCACTGGTTGCGGAACAGGGCGGTCTCGTTGAGGAACTTTGCGATGTCGTCGATGGAGATTCCCGAAGCCACCCGAACCCCGACAAAGGGCGGGACAAAGACCGGATTATCGATCGCCACCTCCGGACTGCGCGACAGCTGAGGCTCGGGAAGGAGCGCGCGCTGTTCCGACTTGCGGGGACCGATCTTGCGGGTTCCGATCTCCCGGCCGAACTCCTCGTCTCGCAGCGCCCCCGCCTTTATTTGCATGAGCTTGTCCATCACGCTCAGGCCCTCGAATGCGTCCTTACCATAGAAGACGCGTCCCGGGTAGCTCCCGCGCAGGTCTCGCTCGACGTAGGTTCTGGTCAATGCGGCGCCTCCTAGCAGCACGGGAATCTTCTCCAGCCCCCGGCTTGCCATTTCCTCGAGGTTTTCGCGCATGATAAGTGTGCTCTTCACCAGCAGCCCGCTCATGCCGATCGCGTCCGCATTGACTTCGAGTGCCTTGGCGATCATCTCGGAGATGGACACTTTTATGCCGAGGTTGTGCACCTCGTATCCGTTGTTCGAGAAGATTATGTCGACCAGGTTCTTGCCGATGTCATGCACGTCACCCTTCACGGTGGCCAACACGACCGTTCCCTTTTTGGACACGGCCGCCGCCTCCATGTACGGTTCCAGGTGCGCGATGGCGGTCTTCATGGCCTCGGCCGAGGAGAGGACGAAGGGCAGCTGCATCTGCCCCGCTCCGAACAGCTCGCCGACCACCTTCATCCCGGCCAGCAAGTGTTCGTTGATGAGGTCCAGCGCACTGTAGCCGTCCGCCAGCGCCTGGTCAAGGTCTGCGACGATGTTGGCACGGTCGCCGTCGATGATGCGCCGGGCAAGTCTTTCGGTGACCGGAAGGAGGCTCAGGTCCTCTTTGACGGTGTTCGCCGCCGAGACGCCTTCGAAGAGGCGGATGAGCTCCGATAGCGGATCGTAGCCCTCACGGCGCCGGTCGTAGATGAGGTCGAGGCAGACCTGCTTCTCCTGCTCGCCGATCTTGGATAGGGGAAGAATCTTGGAGGGGTGGACGATAGCCGCGTCCAGGCCGGCGGCGGTGCACTCGGCAAGGAAGACTGAATTGAGTACAGCTCGGGCCGCCGGGTTGAGCCCGAACGAAACGTTTGAGAGACCGACCAGGGTGAATACGCCGGGCAACTCCTCCTTGATGCGCCGGATGCCTTCGATGGTTTCGATGGCGTCACGGCGAGATTCCTCCATTCCGGTTGAGATCGGAAGCACGAGCGGGTCGAAGAGAAGATCACCGGGCTTCATCCCATAGCGCGTCGTGGCGACGTCATATATGGCCTTGGCTGCGCGCAACTTCCATTCCGCCGTCCTTGCCTGTCCGTCCTGGTCGATACAGGTGGCGACCACGGCCGCCCCGTACTTCTTGGCCAGCCGCAGAAATGAGTCGAGTCGCGTGCCTGGACCGTCACCGTCCTCCAGGTTCACCGAGTTAAGGATCGGCCGCCCTCCGAGGTGCTTGAGTCCGGTCTCGATCACCTGTGGCTCGGTCGAGTCCAGGACGATGGGTAGCGTGGAGGCGGTCGCCAGGCGGGAAGCAAGCGCTTCCATGTCCTCAGTGCCATCCGCGCCCGTGTAGTCGACGCACAGGTCGATGGCATCCGCGCCTTCGCCTACCTGGTCGCGCGCGATTTCCAGGCACACGTCCCAATCCTGCGCGAGCATCGCCTCCCTGAAACGCTTCGAACCGTTTGCGTTGGTGCGCTCGCCCACTGAGAAGTACGAGAGGTCCTGCGTGATCGAGGCCGCGCTGTAAAGCGAGGAAACGGCAGGCGGGGCATCAGTGGTGTGGGCCCGGGCGCGCTTCCCCGAAACCGCTTGAACAACTGCCGATATGTGTTCAGGTGTGGTGCCGCAGCACCCGCCGACGACGCCGACCCCCATTTCCTCGACGAAGCGGTGCTGGGCCCGGGCGAGGTCTTCCGGTGTCAGGTCGTAGTGCATCTTGCCCTCGACCACTGACGGCAAGCCCGCGTTCGGCTGTGCCGAAACCGGGATCGTGGTGTTCTGGGTGAGGTAGCGCAGGTGCTCGCCCATTTCGTTGGGACCCGTGGCGCAGTTCATCCCTATGACGTCCACATCCATGGCTCGCAGCGAGACGAGCGCGGCGGCGATTTCCGTTCCGGGCAGCATGCGGCCGGTTAGCTCCACCGTCACCTGGGCCTGGATCGGCACCCATAGACCCAGCTCGCTCATAGCTTCGCGGGCACCGATGATGGCCGCCTTGGCACCGAGAAGGTCGTAGACGGTCTCCACAAGGAGCAGGTCCACCCCGCCGGTGATCAAACCCTTGGCTTGCTCCTTGTAACCCGCCGCAAGTTCGTCAAAGGCGATTTGACCGAGGGACGGGAGCTTGGTGCCGGGCCCCATCGATCCGGCCACGAAGCGCTTGCGCGACGGCGAGGAGAACTCGGCGGCGACCCTCCTGGCGATCTTGGCCGCCTCCAAGTTGATTTCGAAGGTCGCGCCGGGGATCCCGTACTCCGAGAGGACCACGGGGAAGGAGCCGAAGCTGTTCGTCTCCACGACGTCGGAGCCGACTTCGAAGAAGCTCGCATGGAGGTCGGCCACGACTTGCGGGCGCATGAAGACGAGATGCTCGTTCAAGCCCTCGAACTGAGCACCCCCGAAGTCCTCTGCACCGAGCTGCAGCAGCTGGAGGTTTGTACCGGTGGCACCGTCGAAGATTACGACGCGCTCCTTGATAAGGTCCAGGTAGTCGCTCATTTCACTCTCCATCTTGCTTCTATATAAGGCTAGCGGCGACGTAAAAGCGTCGATGGCGACCCGTTGCGATAGCTTGATGGCGTGAAGATCTACACCAAAAAAGGCGATGACGGAACCACCGGCCTCCTTTATGGGGGAAGGGTCGGCAAGGACTCCTACCAGATCGAGTTGAACGGTGCCGTCGACGAGGCGCAGGCCAACCTCGGCTTCGCCCGCTCCCTCGGCGAGCGGGGCTCCGAGCTGGACGAGACCGTTATTTCCCTTGAGGCGGACCTTTGGGTGCTGATGGCCGAGGTGGCAACGGGCGGGAACTCCAGATCCAAGCTGGAACCGGGAAGGACGCTGGTGACGGCGGAGATGGTCTCTCGCCTTGAAACCCTAATTGACACCACCATGGAGCGCTTCGAGATGCCCAAGGCATTCGTGGTTCCGGGGTCAAATCCGCTCTCGGCCTCTCTTGACGTGGCGCGGACTGTCGTGAGGAGGGCCGAGCGCCTGAGCCTGCCCTTCATGCGGGCATACCCGGGCTCGAGTGTCGGTTCGTACCTCAACCGACTGTCTGATCTGTGCTGGGCTCTTGCGCGCTGGCAGGAGGGCGAGCATCTGCTCGCCAAGGAGGTTCGCGCAGAGGCCGGCGCTAAGTTGAGCGAGGAGAGCTAGCGCCTAGCCGAGGCTTCCTCCCCGGCCGTACAAGACAGGAGCCAGTTGGCATGCCCGAGATCGAATTCATCACAAGTTCGGTCGCCGATCCGGCGTCCGCTGTCAAGGTGGAGCTCGTCGAGGAGGGCGAGTTGCGCTCGCCCCTTGCCTCGCTGGGTGGGTCCTCGTTGGAGGACTTCTCCGCGGCCGGCCTCGGGTTCAACGCCAAGGCGGCCACCACATTGCTCATTCCATTGGCCGGCTCCACTCCGGTGATCGTGGTGGGTATGGCGGCGGGGACCGAGGATGCCGATGAGCTGCGCAAGGTGGGCGCTGCGGTTGCCAGGTCCGCCAAGGGATTCGAGGACGCCTCGGTTGTCATCCCCTCCTACCTGGAGAATCTCGGGCCGATGTCACTGCGGTACCTCACCGAGGGTATCGTTCTGGCGAGCTATGGCTTCGACAAGTACCGAACAGATCCGGAGGCACTGGCTGCGGCGTCGAAACTGGGCCGGGTGACCTATGTTGTGACGGCCCCCGAAGCGATCGGCGCAGCCGAGGAGATTGCCCGAGGGGTGGCCGTTGCCGGAGCCACCTGCCTCGCGCGTGACCTGGCCAACGAACCTGCTTCGGCCATGACGCCGACGGTATTTGCAGCCCGTGCCAATGAACTTGTTGCGGCGCACCCGGAGCTCTCCATCGAGGTATGGGATGAGGGACGTATCGAAGAGGAGCGTCTAGGGGGCCTGATTGGAGTGGCGCGCGGCTCGACGGAGCCGCCGCGCGTGGTGAAGCTGACCTACACACCCAAATCTCCAGCCGAGAAGGTGGTGGCACTGGTCGGAAAGGGAATCACCTTTGACTCCGGCGGTCTCAGCCTCAAGCCCCCGGACGGCATGACCACCATGAAGACCGACATGAGTGGTGCTGCAGCGGTTCTCGCCTCCATGCTCGCCCTCCCGGACCTAGAGGTGCCGGTGAAGGTCGTCGGCTTCATGATGCTCGCCGAGAACATGCCGGGCGGCTCGGCCACCAAGCCTGGCGATGTGCTCGTGACGCGTTCGGGCAAGACGATCGAAGTGTTGAACACCGACGCCGAGGGGCGGCTGGTACTCGCGGACGGCCTCGCCCTGGCGACTGAGGAATCCCCGGATTATGTCGTCGACATCGCGACGCTCACAGGTGCCTGCGTGGTGGCCCTGGGCCGGGAGATCGCCGGCGTATTCACCAATAGCCAGGAGCTGGTCACAGACCTTGGCTTCGCCGGTGACGTGGCAGGCGAGCAGCTCTGGCAGCTCCCATTGCCCGACCGCTATCGCAAGCACATTCGTTCCGAGGTCGCGGACATCAAGAACATGGGCGAGGCAGGACAGGCGGGCGCCATCGCCGGGGCGATGCTTCTCGCGCAGTTCGTCGGGAATGTCCCCTGGGCACATCTTGACATCGCCGGCCCGTCGCGGTCGGCGAGCGCGGACGGCTACTTGCCGGTGGGCGGCACCGGCTTCGGAGCGCGGCTTCTCTGTTACTTCCTCGAGGAGTTCGGCGACTAACGGAACGGACGGCGTTAAGCCTGAGGGCCACGGCGGCGACCGGTGCGAATTAACCGGCTGGGGGTAGTTTCGCAGGTGAGCGGTGACGAGGCCCGGCGGAGGGAAGCGCGGCACCACCGGGCGACGGCATGCGGCCCCGCCTCCCAAGGCCGGGGGCCGACGCCGAGGCCCGGTGGTGCCGGGGCCTACTTTGGTGTCAAAGAATCATCGGCAGGCACTCTCAGCGTGGCCAAACCAGTTGCAGGGCTTCAGCCGCGACCTGTGCATTGATTTTCCAGCGCAAGAGCGCTTCGACGGCCTCGCTCTCGCCCGCCTGCGTGTCAACCAGCGACACCGCGAGCTGCACGCTTCGCCTGCGAATGCCCGTTCCGGGTTCGGCAGTGAATCCGTTGATCAGCTGCTCGTGCAATAGCCGAAGCTCCTCGGGGAGACGTGCCAACTGGCGCTGACTCAAAGGAGGGAGCGACCGCCTGACTGTCAAAACCCCGTTGGGCAGCAGGCGAGCCATGTCGAATTGGATGCAGCGGTTCAGCGTGCGGGTTATGGAGTTGCCAAAGCCCTTAGGTGATCCGAGTCCGATCTCGCAGCTCATCTCCTTTAGCGAAAGCTCCTGGGCGTCGCCCTCGAGGTCGAACCGGTAAGCGAGCCGTCGAAGAAGGAAAATGCAGCTGGGACCGAGGATGGGTAGCCAGAAATGCTCGACGTATGACGAGCGGGGGTCGAAGCCGAGCGACTCCACCATGGGGTCGATCCACGGTTTCACCAGGATCGACCCCAGCTCCTCCATCTCTCCTTCGAAGCCGCCCGCCGCCTTGCGGGTTGCCGCTGCGGTGTGGTCTCCCGAGGCGCCTCCGTCTGCCGCGATCTGGGTGAGATAATCCATCTCTCTCCTTTCCTGAATTGGATGAGACGAATATATAGCTAAACACACTCACGAAAGATGACAATAAATGAAAAACAACGAAGTTATTTGTCGGCTAGAAGCGATTGTAGCTAATGACGGACTCCGCCCGAAGCTGCGACCTCCTTGCGGCCGACGGAGAAGTGGCTCCTGAGCTGGGCGTGCCGATGGCAATGGCTCCGATCGGCTCGAGCGCGGCAGGGACGTTGAATGCGCTTTTCAGGGCGGCGACGCCCAGTGGGAGCCCGAAGAAAAGACATCCGAGACCGGAGTCGATCGCGGCCAACTGCACCAGCATGGCGGCAAAGGCGGCATCGACGGTCCAAAAGGGGGCGGCAAAGTCCTCCGCCGTTTCGATTCCCGCGTAGACCTTGTCGGATGCACTGTATCGGTGCAGGTATGCCTCGCGGTTCTGGAAGGGCACCATCACGCAAGGAGCGTTGGACAGACCGGCTCGGGAAGGTGCGGCCAGCCACTTCGGCGACGCGACCGCCCCCCAAAAGCGCTCGAGGGAGGCTTGCTCGTTCAAGACCAACAGCCGGGTTCCTTGAGTGAAGCCTGCGGATGGCGCGCGCATGGCTGCTTCCGCAATGCGGGCGACCGTCTCGGCCGGCAACGGATCGGGCAGGAAGTGCCGATGCATGCGTCGTGCTTTCAGTAGTCTGGAAAACTCCACGTATCACCTCGTTCGGTGCGCTTAGCGAACTGAGGTCCAGGCTAGGTACTCGCGGGAAGCGCCACAATGGTCCTGGGGGCATCCCGGCGGCCGCCAGGAATGTTGACCAAACGAGTAGAGTTTCACTAAAGCAGGAACGTCAAAGGCAGGTGCCCAAGGTGAGTGGTTTCAGGGATCTTCTGGGCTCGGTCAAACACCAGATACGGGAAGTTTCCACCGCGGAGAGCGAGGAACTGTTCGATCGGGGATGGCTCGCTTTGGACGTCCGCGAGGCGGACGAATTCGAGCAAGGTGCAATACCCGGCGCCATGTTCATCCCGCGCGGGAACCTGGAACTCCAGATCGAGGCGCGGGTGCTGGACAAGTCGACGCCCATCGTCATCTACTGTGCCGGCGGCGTGCGTTCGGCTCTGGCCGCTCTCTCTCTTCAAATGATCGGGTACCAGAACGTAGCCTCCATGGCGGGCGGATTCAACCGGTGGAAGGATGAGGGAAGGCTATGGGCAAAGCCGACCGTGCTCACTCCGGACCAACGCAATCGTTACCATCGTCACCTGCTTCTGCCTGAGGTCGGCGACGCCGGGCAAAAGAAGTTGCTCGACTCCAAGGTGTTGTTGCTGGGCGCAGGTGGCCTGGGCTCGCCGGCTGCTCTCTACCTCGCCGCCGCGGGCGTAGGGACAATCGGTATCATCGACATGGACGTGGTCGACGCGTCAAATCTCCAGCGTCAGATCCTCCACAACATGGAGCGGATCGGTGAGCGCAAGGTCGACTCGGCCAAGAAGACGATCACCTCCATCAACCCGGACGTGAACGTCGTAACCTACGACGTCCGTCTCGGCGCCAACAATATTCTCGAGATCATCGACGGTTATGACGTGATCGTCGACGGCACCGACAACTTCCCCACGCGCTACCTCGTCAACGACGCATCTCTCATCAAGCGCATCCCAGTCGTGCACGGATCGATATTCCGTTTCGAAGGCCAGGCGACCGTCTTCCACCCTTACGTCGGCCCCTGCTACCGCTGCTTCGTTCCCGAGCCTCCTCCGGCGGAGCTCGCCCCATCGTGTGCCGAGGCCGGTGTGCTTGGCGTACTACCGGGCATCGTCGGCTCGATTCAGGCGATGGAGGCCATCAAGCTGATTCTCGGACTCGGCGATCCGCTCGTGGGCAGAATTCTTGCTTACGACGCCATGGAGGAGAACTTCCGCACTTACCGGATTCGCCGGGACCCTGCCTGCCCGGCTTGTGCCATCGATCCCTCCAGGATCGTCATTGCGGAGTATGACGACCTGTGCATGCCACATCCGCTGGAGGCGCCGGTCGGCTGAGTACCGCCGCTGGTGGGCACGGGCTGGGGAATCCGGCGCTGCGCATCGACCAGGAGGCTGGGTTTTTTCGACCGGCCGGGCGAGCGAGTATCATCGCTACATGGCTGATCGAGAATTCAAGACTGACTCAGGCATCGAGATCAGGCAGGTCTACGGTCCATCCGACCTGGAAGGTTTCGATCCCGGCCGTGCGCTGGCGGAGCCGGGCGAGTTCCCTTTCACCCGCGGTGTGTACCCCAACATGTACCGGGGCCGCCTTTGGACCATGAGGCAGTACGCAGGCTTTGGAACAGCCAAGGCGACGAACCAGCGGTTCAAGTTCCTGCTCGAGGCGGGCCAGACCGGTTTGTCCTGTGCCTTTGACCTCCCGACGCAGATGGGCTATGACTCCGACCATCCGCGCGCGGCTGGAGAGGTCGGCAAGGTGGGCGTGGCGATTAGCTCTTTGCTCGACATGCGCGACCTGCTCGAAGGTATCCCGCTCGACAAGGTGACCACCTCGATGACCATTAACTCCACGGCCTCGGTTTTGCTGCTCCTTTATGAGCTTGTTGCCGAGGAGCAGGGTGTTGAGTCGCACAAGCTGGGCGGGACCATCCAGAACGACATCCTGAAGGAGTACGTGGCCCGCGGTACTTACATCTTCCCGCCACGGCCCTCCATGCGCATCATCACCGATATCTTCTCCTACTGCAACGAGCGCATGCCATCCTGGAACACCATCTCCATCTCGGGATATCACATTCGCGAGGCGGGCTCGACGGCGGTGCAGGAGATTGCGTTCACTATCGCCAACGCCATCGCATACGTCGAAGCGGCGGTGCAGGCGGGGTTGGCAGTCGACGACTTCGCCCCCCGGCTCTCGTTCTTCTGGAATGCCCACAACAATCTCTTCGAGGAGGTGGCCAAGTTTCGCGCCGCAAGGCGTATTTGGGCTCACCTGATGGCGGAACGGTTCGGGGCCCGTGACAAGCGGTCTCTGCTGCTCCGATTCCACTCCCAGACCGGCGGATCGACGCTGGCGGCGCAGCAGCCGGAGGTCAACCTGATTCGAGTGGCCGTGCAGGCTCTCGCGGCCGTGCTTGGCGGAACCCAGTCGTTGCATACCAATGGATTCGACGAGGCCCTGGGGCTTCCCACCGAGCGCGCAGCAAAACTCGCACTGCGCACCCAGCAGGTCATCGGATATGAATCCGGGGTGACCGATACGGTCGACCCCCTCGCCGGATCGTACTTCGTCGAGTCGCTGACCAACGAGGTCGAGCAGCTTGCGCGGGAGTACCTGGATCGGATCGACGCCATGGGAGGGGCGGTCTCGGCGATCGAATCCGGCTTCATGCAGGAAGAGATCGAGCAGGCGGCCTATGCGTACGCCAAGGCGATCGACGCCGGCGACAAGGTCATTGTCGGTGTCAACCAGTTCAAGGAGGAGGAGCGCTCCGACGCCGAGGTATTCCCGATCGATCCCGCTTTGCAAGAGGAGCAGGCGGCTCGGGTCAGGAAGCTCAAGGCGGAACGCGACAGCGCGGTGGTCGCCGCACGCCTCACGGACCTGGAGGCGGCCGCGCGAGAGGGAGGAAATCTTCTTTATCCCATGAAGGAGGCTCTTCGCGCTTACGCCACCCTTGGCGAAGTCTCCGACACGCTCCGCTCTGTTTTCGGCACCTACACGCCCAGGGGTTGATCGTTGGCCGTGAGATTCGTAATTCTGGGCGGTGGGCCGGCAGGAATCCAAGCCGCTACTCTTGGTGCGCGCTTGGGCGCTGAGGTGACCTTGATCGAGCGGGACATCGTCGGCGGTGCCGCCAACCTGTGGGACTGCATACCATCCAAAGCGATGATCGCCACGGGCGATGTGCTAACCATGGCTCATCGAGCCGAGCGCATGGGCCTCAGGCAGTTGTCTCCGAGTCTCGACCTTGCGGCGATCAAGGATCGCGTTACCGGCATAACACAACGCCTGGCAGCCTCCACGCTGTTGCTATTGGAGTCCCAGGGAGTTCGCGTGGTGGAGGGGAGCGGAAGGCTGCTTTCTCCTCACGAAGTCGTGATCGCCAGGCACGACGGCGAGACCGAGCACGTGGAGGCTGACGCGATACTTGTGTCCACTGGTTCGCGGCCCAGGATTCCCGAATGGGCGCAGGTGGACGGTGACAGGGTGCTCAATACACGCCAGGCCTACCCGCCCCCGGAGATCCCCGAGCACCTGGTTGTCGTGGGCTCGGGAGTTACCGGCGTGGAGTTTGTCCACATGTTTCGTTCCCTGGGCTCGCGAGTGTCGCTGATCGTCTCACGCCAGCAAGTACTGCCGGCGAAGGACCCCGAGGTAGCCGCGACCCTCGAGGCCGATTTCCTGGAGTCGGGTGTGCGGCTGTACAAAGGGGCGCGAGCGGTGGGCGTCGAGCGGACCGACGACGGGGTGTCAGTGCTTTGCGACGACCAGCGGGTCGTCGCAGGCAGCCACGTGCTCTTGGCCATCGGTTCGGTTCCGAACTCCGATGGGATCGGCTTGGAAAAGGCCGGGGTCTTTGTCGACCATGCCGGCCACATTCCCGTAGATCATCATTGCGTTTCCAACCTGCGCCATATCTATGCGGCAGGCGACATATCTGGCAAGCTGCCACTCGCCTCGGTCGCTTCGATGCAGGGGCGTAAGGTTGCGGAGCATGTGATGGGTCTTGACTCGCGCACTCACCGCCACCTCGATTACGAGAAGGCCGCCTCCGCGATTTTCACGGAACCGGAGATCGCCGATGTCGGCCTGGCCGAGGCGGAAGCCTTTGCCACCGGCCGTAAGATTAGAGTGACCAAGGTTCCTTTCGCGGCCAACGCCCGTGCGCTGATCGACGGGGACGCGAGAGGGTTCGTGAAGATAATTTCCGACCCCGCCACCGGGGTGGTCCTGGGAGGTTCGATCGTTGGCCACAGCGCGGCCGAACTGATATCGGTCATCGCCGTGGCCGTCACCGCCCACTTGAAGGTCGATGACATCGCCGAATCGGTGCTTGTGCACCCGGCCTTGGCCGAAGCCCTGGCCGAGGCGGCCGAGTAGGGTCGGGTTCTTCCGGCGTCAGCTGTTGCTCGCCGCTCCGGCGACCTTCTGCCTCAGCTCCTTGCGGGCGGCTCCATTCGCATACCTGGAGCGGAGCGCGCTTTCCGTCGCCATCTCGACCACGAGGGCAGCCATTGCGTAGGCCCCATCCAGCACCGCGCGGTCAGCTGCTGCAGTGACGCAAGCCGCGGTGAACTCGGGCTGGTGATTGACGGCGGGCCAGGAGTCGATGGATAAGAGCGGATGAATCGAGGGAACCGACATCGACACGTTGCCCATGTCGGTGGAGGCTCGCAGCAAGTGAGCCTCGTCCGCAGCGATCATCTCGCGGCCGCGCGACGCTGCGATCCGGCGCCAGCACTCGGCCATGACCTCGTCGGTGATCAGTTCCGAGTACGGAGGGAAGGGGAGGGTGAAGTCCAAGCTCGCGCCGGTGGCCACGGCCCCGGCTTCGAAGCAGGCGCGGACTCGTGGGATCAGCTTTTCCAGGCGTGCAAGGGTATCGGCACGGGCGATATAGCGCGCCGTCACCTTGGCCGGGATGATGTTTGGTGCGTCTCCGCCGTGGGTGACGATGCCGTGCACCCTCTCATCGGGTAGCAGAGTCTGCCTGAGCAGGCCAATGGAAACCTGTGCGACCGTCATTGCATCCATGGCGTTGATCCCAAGATGCGGGAAGGCGGAGGCGTGTGCCTCTTTGCCCCTGTAGGTCACGTCGATGTGCTGGGCGGCGATGGTGGCCATGCGGTCGAACTCCGCAGGAGCCGGGTGCACCATCATCGCCGCGTCCACATCCTCGAAGATGCCGTCCTCGATCATGAGAATCTTGCCCCCGCCGCCTTCTTCTGCGGGAGTCCCCAGCACGGTGACCCTGACTCCCAGCTCCGATGCCAGCGGTGCCAGCAAGGCGCCCGCCCCAAGCGCTGCCGAGGCGATGATGTTGTGCCCGCAGGCATGGCCGACATCGGGTAACGCATCGTATTCGGCGCATATTGCAATGTGGAGATCCCCGGCACCGGTGGTAGCCGAAAAGGCGGTCTCCATTCCGGCCACTCCGCGCTTGACGGAGAAGCCGCGCGCGGCAAGGAAGCCGGAAGCAAGCTCACTTGCCTTGTGCTCGGCGAAGGCAAGCTCCGGTTCAGCGTGGATCGAGTGCGAGATTCGGAGCAGTTCGGGCGACACTGAAGCCAGCGTTGCCTCCAGGCGCGTGTTGGGGTCGGTGGTCATTGTTCACCTCGTCTCTCCGGGCAACTCTTGCATCCTAGAACGGCGCGGAGCACTTCCCTTGGGCGGGGTTGGCCATCGGAGGTAGAGTCTCACCTCGATGCCCACTTCACCCTCGCCGAACCGCAGTTTGCGATGCCCTGCCTGCGCAACCGAGTACGAACTCTCGCTTTCCCGGGTTGCATGCGAATGTGGCTCGCCACTGGACCTCGTGGCAGAGCGGCGCCCGCTGCCACGCTCTCTGGAAGGGCGTGCTCCTGGCTTGTCGCGTTACCGGGAAGCAATTGCCCTTGCTGATTGGTCGCTGGAGCGCGCCTATCTCGGAGCGGGAATGACGCCCCTGGTTGCCATGGGGGGCGGTCTCCATGCCAAGTGCGACTTCATTTCGCCGACTGGCTCGTTCAAGGATCGCGGCGCAGCCGCGGTTGCCGCGGCCGCGCTCGAATTGGGTGCAGTGGAGGTGGTGGTGGATAGCTCCGGCAATGCCGCCGCCGCCGTGGCAGCGCACGCCGCTCGTGCGGGCCTGAGGGCAACCGTGGTGGTGCCCGAGGGAGCTCCGGAGGCGAAACTTGCCCAGATCAGGGCCTACGGTGCGGCCGTAATGTTGGTACGAGGGCCAAGGGAGCGGGCGAGCCAGTTGGCGATGGACTTGTCGCGGCACGAGGGCCGCTACTACGCGAGCCACGCCTACAACCCGTTCTTTCTGGAGGGCACGCGGAGCTGGGCTTTCGAGATCTTCGAACAGCTCGGAGCCGCTCCCGAAACGGCGGTCATGCCCGTGGGCAATGGGAGCCTCCTGCTCGGTGTGTTTGCGGGCTTTGCTCATCTGGTCGACTCGGGCCTGGTGACCCGGATGCCTCGCTTGGTCGCCGTCCAATCCGAGAACTGTGCCCCGTTGGCCGGCCGTCCCGCCCGGCCGCTTGGTCACGGCCTGTATACGGATGGCATCGCAATCTCGAAGCCGGTGCGTGCGCGTGCGATCCGCGATGCCATCGTCGCCAGCGGGGGAGAGGTGGTGGTTGTTTCAGATGCGGAGGTTCGGGAGGCTCGCCACTGGTTGGCGGCAGCGGGCCTGTGGGTGGAGCCTACCGCTGCAGCGGCCTGGGCTGCGGTGAGCCGGCCGGGTAAGAGCGAGGGGCACATCGTGGTGAATTTGGGCGGCGCAGGCTTCAAGTGCCCCTAGAGGTGCCGCCACAGAAGATCCGGCTTTGGCCGCTGGTGGGCCATGCCGGATCTTGGGCGGGATCAGTATCCGCCGACGCCGAAAAGCAGCGTCAGGACCGCGGAAAATCGGCTCGTGCCGGCAGCCGTAAGCCCCGTTAGGAGATTACGACCACCACGTCCCCGGTTCCGACAGTGTCCCCGGCCTTCACCTTTATCTCGGTCACCTCTCCGGACTTGTCGGCGACAATGGCGTTCTCCATCTTCATGGCCTCCAGGACGCAAACGGTCTGGCCGGCTTCCACCTTGTCCCCTTGGGCCACCAGCAGTTTTACGATGGTGCCCTGCATGGGCACGGCAATTCGCCCCGAGCCTCCCGAGACAGTGCCGTGAGCGTGTGACCGGCTCTTGCTGGACCCCGGGCGCCGGGAGGGAGCTACCTTAGCCCCGTTTGGCGCACCTGCGCCCTCCCCGAAACCTTCGGGCAGGTAGAGCTTCACGTCGAAGCGCTTGCCGTTCACCTCGGCCTGGACTGTGCGCGCGACGGTCGGGCCCTCGTTATCCCCGGCCGGCGTGGGCGAGTCGACCTTCAGGTCCCCAAGACCTGCGACGTCCTCCACCCACTTGGTGGAGTGTCGTGCCGCGGCAAAGTCTGGGTGCGAAAGGATGTGGACATGTGCCGGGATGGTGGTCGCGACGCCTTCGATCTTGGTCTCGCGCAGAGCGCGGAGCATCCGCTTTCTCGCCGCTTCCCTGTCCTTGCCCCACACGACCAACTTGGCGATGAGGTTGTCGTAGTACTGCGAGACTGTGTCGCCCTCGAGATAGCCGGCATCCAGGCGGGTTCCGAAGCCGTTCGGGGCGATGAACCTGGTGATGCGGCCTGGCGAAGGCAGGAACTTGCCTTGATTCGGGTTCTCGGCGTTGATGCGGCATTCGATGGCGTGCCCTGACCTGACGATCTCTTCCTGAGTGAAGCCGAGCGGCTCGCCTGCGGCGATGCGGAGCTGCAGCTCCACTAGGTCCATCGAGGTGACCATCTCGGTGACGGGGTGCTCGACCTGCAGCCGCGTGTTCATCTCGAGGAAATAAAATTCGCCGTCCTGGTAAAGGAATTCGACCGTGCCCGCGTTGCGGTATCCGCATGCAAGTGCAACCTTGACCGCGGCCGCGCCCATAGCCTGGCGTACGGCGTCCGGAAAGTCGGGAGCAGGGGACTCCTCGATCAGCTTCTGGTGGCGGCGCTGGCTCGAGCAGTCCCGCTCGCCGAGCCAGACTGCGTTGCCGAAGTTGTCGACGAAAATCTGCATCTCGATGTGCCGGGGCCAGGTCAGATAACGCTCGATATAGCTCTCGGAGCGGCCGAAGGCCTTTTCGGCCTCCCTTTGTGCCGACTCGAGGGCCGCGGCGGCACTTTCAGGATCGTTGACGACGCGCATACCGCGCCCGCCTCCGCCATATGCGGCCTTGATCGCCACCGGCCAGCCGTGCTCGTTCCCGAACGCTATGACTTCGTTGGGCGATTGAATCACTTCCGTGGTGCCGGGCACGCCCTCGACGCCGGCCTTGTCTGCAGCGATTCGCGAGCTGATCTTGTCCCCCATCACCTCGATCGCCTCGGGCGGCGGGCCGATAAAGGTGACGCCGATTTCGTTGATGGCGCGCGCGAAGTCGGCGTTTTCGGAGTAGAAGCCGTATCCGGGATGGACCGCGTCAGCGCCTGATGCTTTGATTGCCCCAAGGATCGCCTCGGTGTTCAGGTAGCTCTCGGCCGCCGTCTGGCCGCCAAGAGCGAAGGCCTCGTCCGCCAGTCGGACGTGCAGTGCGTCACGGTCGAGCTCCGAGTAGACCGCTACGGTGGCGATGCCCATCTCTCGGGCGGTTCGAATCACCCGTACGGCAATCTCGCCGCGATTGGCCACAAGGATCTTCTTGAACACGCCGGTCCTTTCTGAGGGTTGACCAATTCATTTTAGGGTCTAAGTTTCCTCGTATGGAGACATTGGCGAGAGCCGACCTTGGCGGAGGCTGGACACTGACTCACTTTGACGAGGTGCCCTCGACCAACGCGGAGCTGGTGAGGCTGGCCCAGACCGGCGCGGCTGAGGGAACGGCGCTTTCGGCCGACCATCAGAGTGCCGGCAAGGGCAGGCTGGGGCGAAGCTGGGATGACGTCTCGGGGAGTTCGATACTCCTTTCCGTCCTATTGCGGCCAAATTTCTCCGTCAACGACTACTTCGCCGCCACCTGCGCCATGTCATTGGCTGCAGTGGAGAGCCTGCAGGCGTTGGGCATATCCGCTGCCATCAAGTGGCCTAATGACCTGCTCGTGGGCAAGGAGAAGATCTCCGGAATCCTGGCCGAGGCCGGAGAAGCCCATGATGGGCGCTACGTCGTCGTTGGGGTTGGCATTAACGTGAACCAGGGCCATGGTGACCTGGCGGTGCTCGGCCGTCCCGCCACATCCTTGCGCGAGATCACGGGACGCCCCCTGGCCGCCGACGAGCGCGACGCGCTGCGCATCGATTTGCTCGGGCGCTTCAAGCGCGCTTACGAGCCGCTCCAAGAGTCCTTCGCGCCCGCCTTCGCCGATCTTCTTGGGCGCTACCGTGCGGCCTGCGCGACACTGGAGGCCTTCGTGCGAGTCGAGCTGAGCGATGGCGAGGTCATAAGCGGGCAGGTGCTTGACATCTCCAACCAGGGTCATCTGCTTGTCGAGCTCGATTCCTGCATCCGTTCGGTTTCGGCGGGAGATGTTGAGCACCTCTACAGCTGAGCGCTTTTGACTTCGGCTTCATTGGGGCCGTTTGTGACGATAGGTTCTAGGTCATGGATTGCAGCTTTTCGGCGGAACAGGATGAGTTCAGGGGGCTGGTAAGGGCATTCGCCCGCGAGAAAGTGGCTCCCTACGCCGAGGAATGGGATGAGAAGGGGCAGTTCCCGCTTGATACGGTGCTTGAGCTGGGCAAACTTGGGGCCTTCGGAATCACGTTTCCCGAAGAGTACGGGGGACTCGGCCTCGAATTCGCGACGCTTTGCATCGCAATCGAGGAGCTTGCCAGGGCCGATTCCTCGATGGCGATTACGCTCTCGGCTGGCGTCGGGCTCGGCGCCAACCCCATCTACTCGTTCGGTACCGAAGAGCAGAAGCGCAGGTATCTTCCGGAGATGTGCGAGGGGAGGTCGCTCGGCGCTTTCGGTCTCACCGAGCCCGACGCGGGCTCCGATGCCGGGGCCACTCGAACCACAGCCACCTTCGACGAGAGGGCGGGCGAGTGGGTTGTCAACGGTTCAAAGGCATACATAACCAACAGCGGCACGCCGATCACTTCGGTCATCACCGTGACAGCTCGCACGGAGCAGGGCATTTCTGCCTTTTTGGTTCCCGCCGGAACCCCCGGACTGGTGGTCGAGCCGGCCTATCGCAAGCTGGGGTGGCATGCCTCCGACACGCACGGCCTTTACCTCGACGGAGTCCGCGTGCCCAAGGAGAACCTGCTCGGTGCGCCCGGCCGTGGCTTCGCGCAGTTCCTGGCGATACTGGACGACGGCCGTGTGGCGATTTCCGCTTTGGCAGTCGGGCTTGCCCAGGGTTGCCTGGATGCCTCGCTCGAGTACGCCAAGACGCGCAACGCTTTCGGTGGCCCAATAGGGAAGCACCAGGCGGTCGCGTTCATGTGTGCCGATATGGCGACCAAAGTTGAGGCGGCTCGCGCGCTCACCTACAGGGCGGCGTGGCTGAAGGACACCGGCCAGCCCTTCGGTCAGGCCGCGGCAATGGCCAAGCTCTTCTCCTCCGAGGCGGCAATGGATGCCGCACGCGTGGCGACACAGATATTCGGTGGAGCGGGTTTTATCGAAGGCAATGTGGTGGCTCGTCACTATCGCGACGCAAAGATCCTTGAAGTTGGCGAAGGCACTAGTGAGATACAGCGCCTCGTCATCGCACGAAGCCTTGGGCTTCCTGTCTCCTGAGTAGTATTGGTGCGCGTATGTCGGATTTGAAAGGCCTGGTGCTAGCAGGCGGCACAGGCACGCGGCTGCGGCCCATAACCCACACCTCGGCCAAGCAGCTGGTGCCATTGGCGAACAAGCCGATCCTCTTCTATGGCTTGGACTCGCTCGCCGCCGCGGGCGTCAAGGAAGTCGGTGTCATTGTCGGGGACACGCGTGAGGAGGTCATGGCCGCTGTCGGTGACGGCGGTGCTTTCGGCCTGCAGATCACCTACATTCCCCAGGACCAGCCGCTCGGCCTCGCGCACTGCGTACTGATCTCGCGGGACTTCCTGGGTGATTCGGACTTTGTCATGTTCCTCGGCGACAACTTGGTCAAAGAGGGCATAAGCGAATTTGCCGCGCAGTTCAGGGCGCGTGACGGTGGAACCGCCGCAGAGATACTGCTTGCCAAGGTTCCCGACCCCCATCGCTTCGGAGTGGCGGAACTGGCTGAGGACGGAACGGTTAGAGCGCTGGTCGAGAAGCCGGCGGTTCCCGCCAGCGACCTGGCGCTTGTGGGCGTCTACTTTTTCGACAGCACGATTCACCGGGCGGTAGCCGCCATCAAACCTTCCGGACGTGGTGAACTCGAGATAACCGATGCGGTCCAGTGGCTGATCGACAATGGCCACAGGGTCTCGAGCCGCCAGATCACGGGTTATTGGAAGGACCTTGGGCAGCCCGAAGCCTTGCTTGACGGGAATCGGCTCGTGCTCGAGGACATCGACGTTCGTCTGGACGGGGAGATCGACCTTGATTCCGCCATAGAGGGGCGGGTCGTTGTCGAGCGCGGATCGACGATAATCCGCTCCAAGGTTCGCGGACCTGCCGTGATCGGCGCCGGGACCGTCATCGAGGATTCCTATGTTGGCCCGTTCACCTCGATTGGCCCTGGTTGCACACTCAAATCGTGCGAGATCGAGAACTCGATCGTCCTGGAGGGATCGCGCGTGGTGGATGCCGGTCGGCTCGAGGGATCGATACTTGGCAAGCGTGCCATGGTGTCACGCCGCGAGCTCAGGCCGCGCGCGAACCGGCTGGTGATCGGCGACCATTCGATCGTCGAACTCTCATAGACCCGGGCGGGGTCGCAGACCTGGCCCCGACATGCCGATTCTTGGACAATGGAGAAAGCGTAGATGAACATTCTCGTAACCGGGGGAGCCGGATTCATCGGCTCGAATTTCGTCCGGTATTGGTTAGCCGAGCATCCGGGCGACGAGGTGGTCGTCTACGACTCACTGACCTATGCGGGAAGCCTGACCTCCTTGGCCGGGCTTGAGGGCAGGTACCACTTTGTCAAAGGCGACATCGCCAACAGCGACCTCGTCTACCAGGTGCTGCGTTCGCACGAAGTCGAGGTCGTCGTCAACTTCGCAGCCGAATCCCACAACTCCCTGGCCATTGTGGATCCCGGCCGCTTCTTTGCCACAAACGTGATGGGGACTCAAGGTCTTATGGAGGCCGTCCGCAAGGTAAAGCTGCACCGCTTCCATCACGTCTCCACCTGTGAGGTGTATGGCGACATGGACTTGGACGAGGTGGCCGGGTTCACCGAGGCGTCGCCCTACCGGCCCCGCACGCCCTATAACGCCTCCAAGGCGGGTGGCGACCATGTGGTGCGCTCGTACCACCTCACTTACGGCATCCCGATAAGCATCACCAACTGCGCCAACAATTACGGTCCATACCAGTTTCCCGAGAAGGTGATCCCTCTCTTTGCAACCAATGCACTGGACGGCAAGCCCCTCCCACTCTACGAGTCCACGCAGAACCGCCGCGAATGGATCCATGCGCTCGATCATTGCCGTGCCATCGACCTCGTCATCAATCGCGGAGAGGACGGGGAGACCTACCACGTAGGAACGGGGGTGGAGAAGAGCATCATGGAGATTGCCGACCTGGTTCTGAAGCAGCTTGGCAAGGATGATTCCCTCAAGCGGATCGTCCCCGACCGCCCGAGCCACGATCGCCGTTATTTGCTTGACTCGGCCAAGATCCGTTCCGAACTCGGATGGGCTCCCCGGATCGACTTCGACTCCGGCATCGCCGGCACCATTCGCTGGTACTCGCAAAATCGTGCCTGGTGGGAGCCACTGAAGGAACGGGCTCCGGTCCAGGAGGGGACCTGGAGCAGGTGAGCGCTTGCGGGCGGGAGGCTTGACGTGCGGCTTTTGGTAACGGGAGCGGGAGGGCAGCTCGGCAGAGGGTTTCTCGAGGAGGCCGCTTCGCACCCGCTCTTTGGCGAAGTCATCGCCACTACCCGCGAGCAGCTGGACTTCACCGATCGAAGCCAGGTATTCGACGCGGTGACCGGTTTCGGGCCCGATTGGGTCGTTCACCTTGGGGCGATGACGGAGGTCGACGCATGCGAAGACAATCCCGACGCCGCGTACCTGGCGAATGCGCTATCGGTCCGCTACCTAAAACAGGCTGCCCGGCGTACCGGTTCGAGGATCTGCTACCTCTCCACCGATTACGTGTTCGACGGCAGAGCTTCCACGCCGTACCGCGAATGGGACCCCACGTCGCCCCTTTCGGTTTATGGCAAGTCAAAGTTGGCCGGGGAGGCCGAACTCGAGGCAGACGATCTGATTGTCCGGACCTCATGGGTCATGGGCAGGCACGGTCGAAATACTTTGAAGACCATCCTGTCCCTGGCCAGGGCTGATGGCGTGGTCCGCTTCGTTGCGGACCAGGTCGGTTCGCCGACGGTGGTGGATGATCTGGCCAGAGCCATCGCCACGCTGCTGCTCGAAGACATGAGCGGAATCTTTCATGCCACCAACCAAGGGCATCTTTCCTGGTACGACCTGGTGCGCTTCGTCTTCGCAGAGGTTGGGGCAGACCAGGCGCGAGTAGTGCCCGTTGGCAGTGCCGAGATAGCCGCGACGCGCAAGGCTCCTCGCCCCGCCTTTTCTGTCCTCGACAACTGCGCCATGCGCCTTGCCGGTCTGGCGCCGATGCCCGACTATCGGGAATCGGTAGCGAGGCTTGCCCGCGAGCTGTGGGATGCCGGTTGAGCGGCCAGGCGCAGCCGTCGCCCGTGGTCTCCGCGGTGGTGGTCAACTATAACGCCGGCGAGCTGCTGGCCACCTGCGTCACGTCCCTTTTTGATTGCGGTGCTGCTCAAGTAATCCTCGTCGACAACGCCTCCGTCGACGACAGCGTTTCCGCCGCTACCTCCGCGGTCGGCTATATCGATCCACCGCGCAACCTGGAAGTGATACAGACCGGCGCGAATCTCGGCTTTGGAAGGGCGGTGAATATCGGCGCGCACGCCGCCCGGGGAGACTTCCTCGTCATCTGCAACCCGGACTGCAGTGTGGAGCCGGGGGCACTCCCCCGCTTGGCGGACTTTCTCGAGCGTAACCCCACGGCCGGAGTGGTGGCGCCGATGATCCTCGACTCCCGAGGCGGTCGCTACCCTTCGATACGACGCTTTCCCAGCCTCTGGGTGTCAGCGGTGCACGCGGCGCTCGGATTGGTCTGGCCGTCTAATCCGGTAAGCCGCCACTATCGCTCGGCATCGGAAGCGCCATTGGACAAGGATCGCTGGGCCTCCGGAGCGTTCCTGATGCTCTCGAGGGAACTGTTCCTCGAGATGGGCGGCTTCGATGACCGCTATTTCATGTTCCTCGAGGACGTCGAGCTGTGCCGGCGCATTATCTGCAAGGGCTATGAGATCGGCTACGAGCCGCAGGCGCGTGTCGTCCACCACCAGGGGTGGTCCTCTGTTTCGCGCCCGTACTTCGTCCTCGCCCAGCACTCGATCTCGCTGTGGCGATATGCGGATCAGACTCTCGAGGGAACGGCCCGCTTTGCCCTGCCACTGGTTGCCGTCGGCGCAGCGCTTCGCTTCGCCATCGGTGCCGCCCGCGTCGCTGCGCGGGGGCGAAGGCCTGGGCGGGTGTAGCCCAAGCCACACGGTGGCATGCGGGCGCATGCAGATAGAGTGTTAGGGGTCAAACCGGAGTTCAAGGCGGGTAAGCAGCACATATGGCCAAGGCATCGAGTGGCAAGCGGGTAGCGCGCGCGGCGGCTACCGGCGGCAGCAGAACGCGCAAGGGTGAGGTGCCTCTGGGTTTTTATACGTCCCTGGCCCTGATCATTGTCCTCGGTCTCTTTGTAGTCGGCTACTCGCGTTACGAGCGCCTGCACCCGTCAGGAGCGGCCGGTTCGCCGCCGCGCGTAGGCCAGACCTGGCATGTCGCCTTCGGCGTATACGACTGCAACGCTTTCCTCCCCAACTTGAAGGCCCAAAAGAACACCTCGTCACTCTCGTTCTACACCACGGGCAACGGCCTCATCACCGTGCAGCCCCGCAGCGCACTCGACGAAGGATCCAACGCGACGCTCGGCAAGTTCGTTCTTGGTTACGGCGGGCTCTATCTATCCGGGAGCAAGATCCTTTATCCGGGACATGCGGCCATCAGCTCGAGCTCGACCTGCAACGGAAGGCCGGCCACGATCCAAGTGAAGGTGTGGTCGTCGCTTCTCTCCTCCGGCAAGGTCTACACCGGGAACCCGGCGAATATCCGCTTCGGTGATCAGCAGCTGATTTCAGTCGGCCTGGTTGCCAAGGGCGCCTCTCTGCCCAAGCCGGATTCGACAAAGGCGTTGGTGAACCTCAGCTTGACCCAGGCGCTCTCTTCGACGACCACGACGCTGGTGCCGAGTCTCGCCCCGACCACAACCGCACCATCCAAGACCACCACGACTGCAGCGGGCTGAGCTGCGCCGCGCGAATGCGATCCGGGCCGTTCAGGGGTAGGCCGTAATAGTAAGATGAGTGAGCGCTTTGTTCCCCGCTTCCCGCGCTCCGTAGGTAACTGAGGAGGCTCGTTGCAGGCTGTCGTGCTGGCAGGTGGTATGGGCACTAGGCTCAGGCCGCTTACCCATGAAATTCCCAAGCAGATGCTCTGCATTGCCGGGGTCACCATGTTGGAGCGCGTCGTTGAGAGGCTGGCACGTTTTGGCGTGGACCGAGTCGTCCTCTCTCTCGGCTACCGGCCGGACGTATTCATCGAGGCATATCCAAGCGGTGAGGTTGCCGGAGTGGAGATCGTGTACGCCGTTGAGCCCGAGCCGCTCGACACGGCGGGCGGCATCCGCTTCGCCGCCGACTTCGGCGGATTGCAGGAGACGTTTCTTGTCGTCAATGCTGACATCCTCTGCGACTTCGACGTGTCGGCCTTGGTTGAGGCGCATCGGAGCAACGCAGGGCTTGCCACCATCGCCCTTGTCCCCGTGGAAGACCCGTCGGCCTTTGGCGTGGTTGCAACGGACGGTGACGGCAAGGTCGAGGCCTTCGTTGAGAAGCCGCGACGAGAGGATGCACCCAGCAACCTCATCAACGCTGGTATCTATGTGCTGGATCCCGAGGCACTGGCCGCAGTGAAGCCCGGCAGCAGAGTTTCGATTGAAAAGGTGATCTTCCCTGACCTCGCCGGCAGGGGGGAGCTTTTTGCGCTTCCCTTCGACGGCTTCTGGATCGACGCCGGCACGGTGGACAACTTTCGGGCCGTCAACCTGGAGTTCCTCTCCGTGCTGGTGCGCGACGACGGGGGCTCCGTAAGTGCAGCCGAGATAGACCTGGTCGGTGTTACCCCGGCCGGCTTCGAGGTGGTCGGAGACTCGCTGATGGCCAAGTCCGCCAGGGTCGACCCCGGAGCGAGGATCATTGCCTCGATCGTCGGGCCGGATGCGGTCATTGAGGCAGGGGCACTTGTAGTCAAGTCGGTGGTGATGGCCCACGCCAGCGTGGCCAGGCACGCGCAGGTGCTCGATTCGATTGTGGGGGTGGGTGGCTCGGTGCCTGCCGAGGCTGTGCTCGACGAGGGAACGGTGATTGCCAAGGGTGCCCCGATCGCTCGTGGCGACCGCCTGGTTGCTCAAAGGATTCCGGATTGATGGATCGCGTGCTGGTTACGGGCGGAGCCGGATTTATCGGCTCGCATCTTGTCGACCAGCTTCTTGGGCTCGGCTTCGGAGTGGACGTCGTTGACGACCTTTCCACCGGGCGGCTCTCGAATCTCGCCCAAGCAAGGTCGGGCAGCCATGGGCAGTTTTCGTTCCACCAGATGGACGTGAGATCTCCCGCACTGGCCGAGCTGGCCAAGCGTCGACGGCCCAGTGTCATCTTCCACCTGGCGGCTCGCTCGGACGTGGCCCGCTCGATGGAGGATCCGTTCGAGGACCTGACGGTGAACCTCGGAGGCACGCTCCGCGTGCTGGAGGCGGCGCTCACGAGTGGCGGAGCCAAGATCGTTTTCGCCGCGTCGGCCGCAATCTACGGGGATGTCGCGGCAGAGATTCCCATCCAGGAGGCCTCTCCGCTAGTCCCTAGCTCCCCTTATGGCGCCTCGAAGAGGGCGGCCATTGATTACCTGGACGTCTACCGGCGCAGCCGGGATCTGGAGTACACCGCCCTCGTCTTCGCCAACGTCTATGGACCGCGGCAGCGCGGTGCGGCCGAGTCCGGCGTAATCTCCATTTTCACGGAGCGCTGTCTGACGGGAAGACCGAGCACCATCTTCGGTGACGGGAAGCAGACTCGTGACTTCGTATATGTCGCGGACGTGGTCGACGCCCTGATCCGGGCGATGGATAACGGCGGGGGACTGGTTGTCAACGTTGGGACAGGCAGGGAGACCACCGTCGCGTCCCTTTATGAGCTGATCGCCAGGGCCGCGGGCAGTACGCTGCGGCCGAGGATGGCGGCTGCGCGCCCGGGAGATATCCTGCGCTCGGCGCTGGATGCGTCGCGAGCAGCCACTCAGCTCGGATGGCGGCCCTTCACCGACCTCGAGACAGGAGTCAGTTCGCTGGTGGACTGGTATCGCGCGAATCCCGAAGAGTACTTCGTGCGCAGGCCTGGCAGGCAAGCAGACGCTTCGCCTGACGAATGAAGCTCAGCTAACGGAAGAGGTCTTCCGCATAGGGGCGAACCAGTTCATCCGCGACCGATGACTCTCGGAAGTACGTTCTGTCGATGCCGCGAACCACCACGGCGCCGATCATGCCACCCTTGGGCTTGGCCAATTCCGCGGCGGATGCCAGTTCGTCCGCCAAGGCAATCTGGGTCGCATTCAACGTCCGCCCGTTTGCGTCGTGGGCGCCTCGAAGGTCCACAAGTGCGGCGATACCCGCCACGCCCAGCGCGACGTCGGTCAAGCCCTGGCGCCAGGTTCTTCCGAACGTGTCCGAGACGATGACCCCGACCTGCTTGCCCGACTTGGCAAGGATGCGGTCCCTGATACGTCGGGCCGAGCGGTCGGGATCGCGGGGAAGCAGGGCAACGGTACCTTCCGGGACGTTGGATTGGTCTATGCCGGCGTTAGCGCAAACGTAGCCGGAATTGGTTTCGGTGATGAAAAGGCCACCGCGGCGCCGGAGTATGCGTCGGCTCTCCGAGTGGATCAACTCCTCGATCTGCTCCTCAAGCGGCCGCTCCTTGTCAAGGACGACGATGCGGCCTTCGGCTTTGGATACGATCTTCTGGGTTACAACCACTACGTCGTAGTTGTTCAACTCGAAGTTGTCCATGAGCAGGTCGGCGACGTTGTCTCCCGCCTTCACTTCTGGAATGCCGGGAATCCCGATTATCCGCAAGGCCAGCGCCTCAGATGAGAGGGACAACTCAGGCTTCCTCAATAGCGGCGTGCACGAAAGCCGCCAGGGCGGTCTTGGTGGTGACGTCTTGCATTACGGTGTCGGTGTGTATGACCTTCATGCCCAGGGCCGATATCGATCCGGCCAGCTCGACATCTCTTTCGTCCAGGACGAAGGTGCCAGCGTAGTCGGCGTAGAAGCGAGCCACGCCCAGGGCGCTCGACTCGAAGCCCAATGAGTCGAGGACCCTGTCTGCCGGCCCTTTGATTGCACGCCCTTCTACAATTGGCGTTACCGCCACAACGTCTCTGCGCCGCTTGGAGACCATTTCTGCGATCTCGCCGATTGCCAGAATCGGCGCAATGGAGAGCACCGGGTTTGAAGGTGCGATGACGATTGCCCGCGCTGAGCCAATGGCCTCCAAGACCTCCTGGGTTGGAGCCGCCTCCGGCCCACCGTGGTAGGAAACCGCCTCGACGTGTGGCTGGTGGCGCATCTTGACGAAGTACTCCTGGAAGCTGATGCCTTGCGTGTTCCCGGTATCGTCACGGATCGAGACGATCGTTCGGAGCGCCCCGTTGCTCGCGGGAAGCAGGCGGATGTGCAGGCCGTACTTTGCGGCCAGCTCAGCGGTGACCTCGGTTAGGGTGGCCCCTTGCCCGAGCCGAGCACTGCGGTAGAGATGGGTTGCCAAGTCCAGATCTCCCAGCCGGAACCAGGTCTGGCCGCCGAGGGCCTCGAGGCGGTCCATGACCCGCCAGCTCTCGCCGGCGAGGCCCCACCCCGTCTCGCTGTTCACCTGGCCGGAGAGCGTATAGAGGATCGTGTCGATGTCCGGGGAGATGTGTAAGCCATGCATGACCTCGTCGTCGGCCACGTTGACAATGCCTACGATCTCCTCGCCGCCGAAGGCGCGCATCGCACCGTCGAGGAACTTTGCGGCCCCGACTCCGCCACAAAGGACAGCGATCATGCATCAGATCCTAAGGCCACCCGACCGGCTGTCAAATGTTGTCGCCGCATCGGTTGCAACCGGGCTGTCCAACCTGGTTTCCAGTTGGTTCCGAGCAGCCAGCAATTCCCGTTCAAAGCGCTCCACGACCGCGGCGGCAGGAACGATCTCTTTTACGGCTCCTATGCCTTGCCCGGAGCCCCACACATCTCGCCACGCCTTTATCCCTTTGCCGGAATCGGCAAAGCTCATGGCGCCGGGCTCGCGCTCCTCGAGCCGGTCCGGATTC
>JAJYNL010000056.1 GCA_021786375.1 Actinomycetes bacterium | reverse complement strand
CCTACAACGTACTGGGCAGCATCGCCTTCGGGCTGATCGCCGCCGCCTCCGGCCTGGCGCTCGGCCTCTTCCTCTAGGCGCACCAGGGTCAAGGGAGCCCTCCGCCGGCGCGGCCCATGGCAGGGCGGCCCATAGAGCCCGCCGTCCGGGCAGACCGTCAATTTGGCCTTGGCCCACGGGGGCGAGCCTCTCAGGTCCTAGACGTTGCGCCGATAGAGGCCGCCGACCTCTTCGAAGGCTCTGGTGATCTGGCCCAGCGAAGCAACGCGGGCGACGTCCATCAGCACCGCGAAGAGGTTCTCCCCCTCCACCGCCGCTCTCTTCAGGCGCGCAAGGCCGGCTTCGGCCTCTTCCCGATGCGCTTCCTGGAAGGCACGCACCCGCGCGAGCTGCGACTGCTTCTCCTCCTCGGTAGCCCGGGAGAGCTCCACCTTGGCCGTCCCCCCCTCGGATCCCTCCGGGCGCAGGAACGTGTTCACACCGATTATGGGCAGGCTCCCGTCGTGCTTGCGCTGCTCGTAGAGGAGCGACTCGTCCTGGATCTTTCCACGCTGGTATCCGATCTCCATCGCCCCAAGGACACCCCCGCGTTCGGTGATGCGGTCGAACTCGGCGAGGACCGCCTCCTCGACCAGATCGGTCAGCTCCTCGATGATGAACGAACCCTGTAGAGGGTTCTCGTTCATGGCCAGGCCCCACTCGTGGCCGATGATCATCTGTATCGCCAGCGCACGGCGGACGGATTCCTCCGAGGGCGTGGTGATCGCCTCGTCGTAGGCGTTGGTGTGCAGGCTGTTGGCATTGTCGTAGATGGCGTTCAGCGCCTGAAGGGTCGTGCGGATGTCATTGAAGTCGATCTCCTGGGCGTGCAGGGAGCGCCCCGAGGTCTGCACGTGGTACTTCAGCTTCTGGGAGCGCTCGTTGGCGCCGTACTTGTCACGCATGGCCACCGCCCAGATGCGCCTGGCCACCCGGCCCAGCACCGAGTACTCCGGATCCATTCCGCTGGAGAAGAAGAACGAGAAGTTCGGCGCGAAGTCATCTATGCGCATGCCCCGGGCGAGATACGCCTCCACATAAGTGAAGCCGTTGGCCAGGGTGAAGGCCAGCTGGGTTATGGGGTTGGCCCCGGCCTCGGCGATGTGGTAGCCGGAGATGGAGACCGAGTAGAAGTTGCGCACCCGGTGCTGGATAAACCACTCCTGGATGTCGGCCATCATGCGCAAGGAGAACTCAGTGGAGAAGAGGCAGGTGTTCTGGCCCTGGTCCTCCTTGAGGATGTCCGCCTGGACCGTCCCACGCACCACCGAGACCGCGTGGGCCGCGAGCTTTGCATCCTCGTCGGCATCCGGATCCCGGCCGTGGGAGGCGCGGAACTTGGCGCGCTCCTGGTCGATGACGGTGTTGAAGAAAAAGGCCAGCACGGTAGGCGCCGGACCATTGATAGTCATGGATACCGAGGTGGTCGGCGAGGTGAGATCAAAGCCGTCATAGAGGGCACGCATGTCCTCGAGCGTGGCGATGGAGACCCCGGAGGTGCCGACCTTGCCGTAGATGTCCGGGCGCTCGTCGGGATCGCGTCCGTAGAGCGTCACCGAGTCGAATGCGGTCGAGAGGCGCTTGGCCTTGCCGCCCGCCGAGAGCAGCTTGAAGCGACGGTTGGTGCGGAAGGGATCCCCCTCGCCCGCGAACATGCGGGTGGGGTCCTCTCCCTCGCGCTTGAAGGGGAACACGCCGGCGGTGAAGGGGAAGCTCCCGGGCAGGTTCTCCTTGCGCCAAAAGCGGACCAACTCGCCGTGATCGCGAAACTTGGGAAGCGAGACGCGCCTGATGTGGCTGCCCGAGAGTGACTCGCGAGTGAGTTCGGCGTGCACCTTGCGGCCCCTCACCTCGAAGGAGGCCTTGTCGCCCGAATAGGCGGCGACCACCTCCTGCCAGCCGGCGATCTCTTCGCGGACCGCGGCGGGCACATCGGCTTCGGCCGCTTCCACCAGCTTGTCCATCGCCGCCACGTCCTGGTCGGCGGCCTCCAGTTCCCCGCGGGCGAACTCCAGATGCTGCAGGCGGGTGGAGGCCTCGGCGATGCGCTCGGTCTCGACGTGGTAGCGCCGGACCGAATCGGAAATCTCCGAGAGGTAGCGCACGCGCGCGGGCGGGACGATCTGGGCATTGTGGCTGGAGTGGCGCACCGAGACGTGCTCCAGGCTCCCGGCACCGAGCGCCAGGCCGCGCTCGGAGAGCACACGGCATAGGTACTGGTAGAGGGCGGTGACACCGTCGTCGTTGAACGAGGCAGCGGAGGTGCCGAAGACGGGCATCTCATCGGGGCTGGAACCGAAGGCCTCCCGGTTGCGCACCATCTGGCGGGAGACCTCGCGCAGCGCGTCCATGGCGCCACGCCGCTCGAACTTGTTGATGGCCACCGCGTCGGCGAAGTCGAGCATGTCGATCTTCTCGAGCTGGCTGGCAGCGCCGTACTCGGGGGTCATCACATAAAGCGAGCTGTCGACGAATCGGAGAACTCCAGCGTCACCCTGCCCGATTCCGGGTGTCTCCACGATCACCAGGTCGTTGCCGGCGGCTTTGGCCACCGCGATGAGATCGGTCAGCGCGTCGGGTAGTTCATGGTGGCCGCGGGTGGCCATCGAGCGGAAGAAGATCCGCTCGCCATCCAGCGAGTTCATACGGATCCTGTCCCCGAGCAGCGCTCCTCCCCCGCGGCGCCGGGTGGGATCGCAGGCGATTACAGCGATGCGCAAAGTATCCTTTTGGTCCACCCGGAAGCGGCGCAGAAGCTCGTCGGTCAGCGAGGACTTGCCGGATCCGCCGGTACCTGTGATGCCGAGCACGGGGGCGGATGAGCGCTCCGCCGCGTCATGGATGCCGGCGGCGAGCTCGCCCTCCAGGCACCCCTCCTCGGCACAGGTCATCGCCCGGGCTACAGCGAAGCGATGGCCGGCCAGAACCTCCTCGATGGAGGGCACCGACTTCTCGGCCAGGTCGAAGTCCGCGTCACGGATCACCACGTTGATCATCCCGGCCAAACCCATCTTCTGACCGTCCTCGGGCGAGAAGATGTGCACGCCGTGATCGCGGAGCCTGGCGATCTCTTCGGGGACGATCACCCCTCCGCCGCCGCCGACGACCTTGGCGTCACCACGGCCGGCCGCCTGCAGCAGCTCGACCAGGTACTCAAAGTATTCCACGTGGCCGCCCTGGTAAGAGGAGACGGCGACACACTGCACGTCCTCTTCGACCGCGGCGTCCACGACTTCCTTGACCGAACGGTTGTGGCCTAGGTGCACCACCTCGGCACCCTGTGATTGCATGATGCGGCGCATGATGTTGATCGAGGCGTCGTGGCCGTCGAAAAGGCTCGACGCGGTCACGACCCGCACCGGATGCTTGGGCTTGTAAAGGCTCTTCTCTCTCACCGCTACTCCAGATCTCCGCGGTTGCCGCCATTCCGGTCGGCGCCGCGGCCCTGTTCGCACCCCGGGCTCGCGGCCGGTGCAAACTCTTACATATCCAATATTAGGACATCCAACTATTTTATGTCAATGGATAGCCAGGGGAGATGAGTTAGAATTTTCACATGCCCGACGATCAGCAAAGCGGCCTGCCTTACGACCCCATCGAAGAGGCGCGGCGCCAGTGGGAGGCCCACGGCTGGGAGGAGGGCGCCCAGGGCATGGCCGCCGTCACCTCGCTGATGCGCGCCCAGCAGATCTACATGGCAAGAGTCGAGGCGGTGCTGAGACCGCTGGGGATCACCTTCGCCCGCTACGAGACGATGATGCTGCTCTACTTCTCCCGGCGCGGAGCGCTGCCCATGAGCGTGATCGGTTCACGACTGCAGGTGCACCAGACCAGCGTGACGAACGCCGTGGACCGCCTGGAGGCGGCCGAGTTGGTCAAGCGCACGCCTCACCCATCGGACAGGCGCGCCACTATCGTCGAAATCACCGAAGCCGGGAGGGCCTTGGCGCTGAAGGCCACCGAAGCATTGAATTCCGAGGTCTTCTCCCGGCCCGGGCTCGGCCAGGGCGACATGAGCGAGCTGGTGGGGATCCTTGCGCGCCTGCGCAAACAGGCGGGCGACTTCTGAACCAGGAGTACCGCCGTATCGAGAAGCGGCCGGACCAACTGCTTGCTGGGATACTCCGCGCTCGGCACCGCCACATTGATCGCGATCACCACCGCGCCGTCGGCCTGCCGGATGCGAGCCCCCTATCGAGCCGGGACCAGGGATTACCTCCCCGGCTGGATCAGGTGCCAATCGGAGCGTGCCGCCTCCAGCGGGCGGGCAAGTTCTCCGACGTCCGAACCGCGTACGGCCCCAACGTGCCGCGAAGGACTCTTCGCCGATAGTGCGGGCCAGCTCATCCTCGCCCGTGAAGGCCGGTATCACTTCGCCCTTGCAACTGAGCACCGCCGGGACCGTGGAGCCGACGCGAATGCCAGCGGTGATCACGGTGTCCCCCCCCTGGCGATGCGTGCCACGAATAGAACCTGGTCTTTGCAGGCGCATAGACGGGCGACGAGGTCGCCGGCGCCTCGGTGGTGCAGGGCTTGCCTTCCGGTGACGTCCGTTTGGATTATGCCTGACTTACGACGGTTTGGACATGAACTACCTGCTCACTGGCTTGGCAGCGCCCAAGTTCTGCCTACTTGAGGCGTAGGGGGATGGGTTTGCCGATGAGCTCGAAGACCCGCCGCTGGGTCGGGGTGGGTTCGGAGAGCTTGTCGAAGGTGACGCCGGTGCCGGCGA
>JAJYNL010000017.1 GCA_021786375.1 Actinomycetes bacterium | reverse complement strand
CCGAGGTGATCGGCGAGCCCACCCGGGGATCGGACCCCTTCCTGGCCGCCCAGGCGCTAAAGAGCTCGGGCCTGAAGCCCTCCACCCTTGGCACCTACGCCTGGGCACTGCGCGAGGAGGGCATCGACACCGGCACCCGCCACCGGGGATCACCGGGATCGGCCTCCTACAGCCGGGCCGAGACGGCCTCCTATCTCGCCTCGGCCAAGGCGCTCCCGGATCCCGCCCAGCGCCGCGCCGCCCTGGTGATGATCGCCGCCGGGCTGGGCGCCGGCGCCCGGGCCGGAGAGCTTCTCGCCCTGGTCCCGGGCGATCTCTCCCCCGGGCACCTGCGCCTGCCCGGCCGGGCCGAGCCCTGGGCGGGGATCATGAGCGCCAACGCCCCCCATGAGGGGGCACACCTCTTCTCCTGCGGCAGCGCCAAGCGCAGCCGCAGGAGCTACCTCTCGGACTTCTCGGCCCGGCTGACAAGACGCGGCGCGCCCGGGCCCTTCTCCATGGCCCGGGCCCGGGCCGGCTATCTCTGTACCCTCATCCAAGAGGGGAGAAGCGCCGCCGAGGTGATGCGCCTCGGGGGCATCACCGAGGTGGAATCCCTTCTCAGGTACTCCCGGCAGGTGCCAGGCGCCCCCGGGACCAAGGCGGAGCTGCGCCGGTGGGCGCGCTAATTACGTGGCCGCGCATGGGGAAAACCCATGGCCGCGCACAGGGACAATTGGTGGCCGCCCTTGGCGCGCAGTCGATGCGCCAGAGCTCGTTGTTCCTTGGTGAGGTGGGCACCCATGGGGCCTCCGTGCTAGTCGAGAGTCCATTCAAGACGGACTCACCGAGCGTTGCGCTCACCCCTTGACTGTGCCTGACGGCAACTCTGGAGAACCGTAACGGTAATTCTGGAGATCAAGTCCAAACTCGGGCGGATCCCTTCACGACGCACCCGTTCTCGTTCAAACTCGCTGTAGCGAGCCGGCCAAGGTGGCCGGCACCTACGGCGGAGAGAAAAGATGGCGAAACGGAGGAGTTGGTCGATGGAGACCAGGTACCGCAGAGATCCTCAGACTGCACTATCAGGAGAAGCTCGAGCGCACACCGATAGCGTCCTCGCTCGGGATCAGCTACACCACGGTGACCAGGACGCTGCACAAGGCAGAAGCCAAGGGGGGCGAGGAGCTGCTGACACTCGCCGACCCGGAGCTGGAAGCGCTCTTTTACCCGGTGCGCCCGGGGCCCAAGGCCAGAGTGGAGCTGAGCGAAGCGGAGCTGGACAAGATCCTGGGTGAGCTGAAGCGACGAGGCGTCACCCGCCAGCTGCTCTATCGCGAGTACGTGGCCGCCAACGGCGAGGTGGCCATGAGTTACACCAGCTTCTGCGAGCGCATCCGCCAACACTCCAAGGCGCTGCGGCTCTCCATGCTGTTAGAGCACGACCCCGGTGCCGAGATGTACATCGACTACTGCGGGGACCGGGTCCCCATCTATGGGCGCTCCGGGGAGGTCGCCTTTTACGCCGAGATCTTCGTGGCCACCCTGGCCGCCTCGGGCTACACCTACTTCGAGGCCCATCCCTCCCAGGACTCCGCCTCCTTCTGTGCCGGGATCACCCGGGCGCTGGAGTTCTTTGGGGGCACCACGGCGGCCTGGGTGCCCGAAAATGTTCCGCGGAACATTTTCACAGACGACGATGGCCGGACAACCCTCGAAGAATTCGAAGGCGTGCACGTGGCCGGTAACCCAGTAGAGTAGCTCTTGGGAAGCAAACGCTTCGGCGTAGAGGTAGCTCGACGCTCCGAGCACGGCCACGAACAGCTCGGCCTCGAGCCTGATCTCGCCCGTCTTATCGTCATAGATAGGGACTTGTCGACCGGGGAAATCAACAAAGAGCTTCTCGCCGGCACGGTGCGTCTGGCGCATGACGACGTCGAGGTGGCGCCGCCAGACCCGGTAAAGCTCACAGAACTGGCTGTAGGCGTAGCCGTCGTCAGGAAAGGTCTCCTTGTACTCGTGCCACAACAGCACCAGCGTGACGTGGGGACGGCGAAGCTCGATGTGGATCTTCGCCCAGTCGGGCTCGGGGCGACGACCTTCGGGCGCGCCAACAACGGCAAAGAGCCGAACCTCCAACGCCGCGTCGTCAAGATCGTCGGGCAGCGGCCAGCCCAGCCCCGCCGCGGCGGCTCGCCGCGCGTGGTCACTCACCGTGGTGAAGGGAATCCCGAGGGATGCACTCACCTCGCGCAGGCTGAGGCCCTCACCGAACCTCAGCCGCAGAACATCTCGGACTCTTCGCATGCTGATATGGGGCCGGGGCATCAACATCTCCTCGATCGTCGTGGTGGACGAATCGAGTCAAGGTGCTGATGCCCCTCACATCACGTCAGCGCTACGCGACCTCCGGTTCCCAGGTGTAGGAAAACGCCGGAATCGGTGTACGGATTCGATCGGAACGGGTGTACGAAAACTCTCGGCGCCCTCAGTCACCGCACAGAGTGTTCTTTCACCTGCCTGCCGGCACGCGCTGCTCGCCGTATCGTCATTCCGACAATCGACGTCGAATGTCGGGGATCCGTACGAGTTCACGGCGATGATCGAGAAGATGAGCCGGAATATGCCAAGTGCGCTCATAGCCCCGAGGCAATCGGAGAGCCCGGCATGAGCTCGGATCCGCGGGGGGCCGAACAGGCAAACGTCGCGCCCAAACTGGCGGACCTGCCTCCCCGGTTCTGGGTCCTGATCGTCCTGACCGGTATCGGTGCCGGGCTCGGTGCCATGGCCATGATGGGCGTCCTGCGGGCCGTGCAGCACCTGGCCTTTGGCTACCACTCCGGCGAGTACTCCACCGCCGTAGCGCACCTCAGCGACCTGCGCCTGGTCGTCGTGCTTGCGGTCGGCGGGCTCGTCACCGGCGTGGGGCTGTGGAACCTGCGGCGCTTTGCCGGGGGCACCGGGGGCGAACCCACCGAGGTGGTCTGGACCCGCACGGGCAACCTGTCCCTTGTCCGCACCCTCCTCACCGGCGCGCTGTCGGAACTGAGCGTCGCCATGGGCTGCTCGATCGGACGGGAGGCCGCCCCCCAGCGGACGGGCGCGGCCGCCGGTGCCTTTCTGGCCAAGCACTTCTCCCTCCCGCCCGAGCAGCGCAGGCTACTGATCGCTTGCGGGGCGGGGGCGGGCCTTGCAGCAGTGTACAACGTGCCCTTCGCCGGCGCGCTCTTCTCCTTGGAGATCTATCTCGGCACCCTGTCGCTGCCCCTGGTGCTCCCCGCTCTGCTCACCGCCGCCATCGCCACCGCCGTGTCGTGGATCACCTTGCCTGCCCACAGCGTCTATGCCGTGCCGACGCTGCCGAGCCCGACGCTCTCTCTCATGGTGTTCGCCGTTGTGCTGGGCCCGGTCATGGGTGTGGCATCGGCTGGTTACGTACGCATGATCGCCTGGGCCAGTGACCACCGGCCCAAGGGGCGGCTCCTCCTCGTGGAGCCGGTGGCCGTCTTCACCGCGCTCGGGTTCCTGGCCATCTCCTACCCGCTGCTGCTCGGCAACGGTGTCGACCTGGCGCAGTTCGCCTTCACCGGGTCCGCCGGCCTGCTCACGCTGCTGGCGCTCAGCCTCCTCAAGCCGGTCGCCACCTCGGCCTGCCTTCGAAGCGGTGCGACCGGAGGGCTTTTTACGCCCACTATGAGCGTCGGGGCCGTTTTCGGGGCACTGCTCGGCCACCTGTGGATCCTTCTATGGCCAGGGCCCTCGACCGCCAGCTACGCCGTCGTGGGTGCCGCGGCACTCTTGACCGCGGCCATCGAGGCTCCAGCCACTGGGATCGCCATGACGCTCGAGCTCACCCACACCCTCGCCATCACCGCGCCAATTCTCGTGGCCGCGGTCGGCGCAACCGTCGTCTCGCGCCGACTCGAGATACGCTCCATCTACTCGGCGCGCCTTTCGCCACCACCGCCTGGTCCGGACAAGGCGGACCGTCACCCCGATGCTCCACGTGCGAGCGAGGCCTGAACGGTCCAGTTGCAGGACGAGCGGGCAACAAGTGGCCTCCGCCGATCCGAAGAAGGTGCTCGTCGGTATCTCCGAGCTTGTCGACTGGACTCGGCGCATGCAGGGGAAGATGCTTCTATGTCATGTCATTCCTGAAGGAGCGCCGCTTGTCAAGATCGCGTCGTCCCTTCGGTCCGACTGATTTTCCTCTTGATCGTGGTCTCGATGAAGGGAGCGGCAAGTTGCAAGGCGCGCGAGACCAACCCGGCGCCGTCCGGAGATGACGAGGGCAGTCAAGGCCGGGAGGAGCAACGCAACCCGGTTCCGCCTCAGCAGCGCAGACCTGGAGGTGCGACTAAGCGCCTTTACGGCCCGGGCTGGTCCCTGGCAGCACCATGGAGGAGGAAGCCCGCCAGGGCTTCCTGGGTGCTTGCTGCTGCTCGGGCTCAGGGTAGAGGAGTCATCGGTTCGTTGCGGTCACGTCCTTCTCGGGCAATGGGACACGAGGTGTTCGTCTCCAAGTCCGAAGCGAGCTTCGGGTCGGCAAGCCGTGACGCGGTTGCCGGTCATTCCTGCGCGTTTTCAGCATGGAGTATTGCGGCCACCAACCAGACGGGGTCAATCAGTAGCGCGGCCACGCCGGCGAACCGGGGGCCATGACAAGAAACGGCCACGCGTCTGGTGGTGTCCGGAGCGCGTCACGCCGCCTCGATGGCCTTCGAGCGGATCTGTCCGTCCCGGAGGCCGTAGAAGACGAGGGTGACGATTGTAGGGCGACAGCAACCCGGGCGACCTTTCTCGCGCCTGGGGTGTTGCCGTGGTTGGCGGTGATCCGGGTGAAGTCCTCCCGGAGCTTCGTGCCTGCAGCCTGGCGCTGGGCGGCCTCGACTGCGGCCGA
>JAJYNL010000059.1 GCA_021786375.1 Actinomycetes bacterium | reverse complement strand
CCTTGAGAAGCTACCGGCGCCCCTGTCGCCAGCTCTCTCCGGTGTAACCATTTTGGCGGTCACGACTGGGTAGACCCCGCTAAAAGCTGAAGAGCCGGATTTTCGGACCTTCTCAGAACCCCTATTTATGGCCTCTGAACAGGGAGTGGGCGCTAAGGGACTCGAACCCCCGACCTCAGCCGTGTGAAGGCTGCGCTCTAACCAGCTGAGCTAAGCGCCCTTGTCAACGCTCATAGATCATAGTGCGATGGCCCCATCGCGCTTCCCTCGACCGGATCTCGAGCAGGGCCGATACCAGCTGACCCGCTCAATACCACCCAAAGTGGTGACAAGTGTCGCTAATATTGTCCGCGCGCAACATCGGGACCGCGAGGCGCGGTCTCACAGTAGTGGTGTTTCCGTCACTGACCGTGCCAATTTGCATGGTTTCAACGTGCGAAGCACCCCCTTTTGCGCATACAGTAGTACTCCGGGGAGCAGACAAATTCCCCGCGTGTCGCAACGGTCGCTGGGTCCACATTGGAGGTGACGATGTCTGATGGGGATGACACCCATCCTGTTGCCACCTCGCTCTCCGAGATCCTCGAGGCCGCGATGCGCGTCGCCATTGCGCCGCTGGGTCTGGTCCTAGAGCATCAGCCAAGCGGGCAGATCATGGCTTGGGCACACCGCACAATCGTTGAACGCCCCGCTGCGACCGGCCGCCCTCCGGTCACCACATCAATCTCCTACGCTCCTCACCTTCTGCCTCCGGGGACACTCGAGCAACACCTGGCCAGGATGCTGAACGGTGCACGCCCTCGCATGCTCAGCCTCGGCGTCCAACAGGTCTCCGCCCTTGCGAACTTCTACCAGGTCGAGGGCTCGCCCTCCCCGGTGGACCAGGCGCTGATCGTTCCCAGCCAGAACGAAGGCTTCGCGATGGTTCTCGTGGCACCCCGCCCGTGGAGCTCCCCCAGCCTTGACGAGCTCGGCGCCCAATTCTCCAAGGCCGTCTCGGCTTTCGTGGCAAGCCGTCGAGGCAACGAGAACGAGGCGCTTACGCGCCTGGTTCTGGCCATCTCCTCGGCACTGAGCCGGGGAACGGATGCAGAGACCGCCATGGGGGAGATATGTGCCCTCCTGGCCGAGTCCCTTGCTTACGGGGTATCCGCGGTCTACTCGTTGGACGGTGAGCGCCTGCTCCCCTTGTACATCCTCGGTTCGACTCCCGACGGGCCCGAAGCCGTTCAGCCCACGCCGGCGCACGTGGTGCAGCTATGGCCAGACGCCGTGACCGCGCTCGAATCCGGCAGGCCCCTTCTAGCCGACGCGTCCTCACCGGCCGGACCGCCGGAGTCGGTTCGCGCGGCACTCGGAATAACCGGGGAGTTCCTGGTTCTGCCGGTACAGCACATGCGCTCGCCCCTGGGAATGATCCTGCTCGCCAATCCTCGCGGCCCCGGCAGCGCAATGGTGCGCGACGAGCAGTCCGCCACCCTGCTAATAAGCCACCTCTCCTTGGTCGTGGCCCAGATCCTCGACGACAGGGAACGCTCCCTCCGACACAACGCCTGGGTGGGAATGCAGCCGATGCTCGAAGCCTCGGCGCAGATCTCGACCACGGAGGAGCTGGGAGACTTCCTGGCGCGGTCCCTCGCGGTGAGCTTGGAACTCTCGCATGCATTCTTCCTGGTCTTCGACCCCCAACGCCGGGTATCCGACGTGCGCTTCTTCGGACCCGACCGCACCAGGCGGCAAAGACTCCTCGACCGCCTGGAAGGTCAGGTCCTCACCTCGCTCCCCGGAGCAGACCTCCTCTCCTTGGGGGACGGTCCGCTCTTTATCGAACCAGGCGACACGGCTCTCTACACGCCGCTGGTGCGCTCGCTGGTCGATCGGCGCGCATTCCTCATGGTGCCGATCACCACCTCCGCCGGCTTCATGGGCATCGCAGCCGCCACCCACTCAGCGGGCCGTCCATTCTTTGACTCGCGCGAGCGCGCCATTGCCGCGGACTGGTCGATCGCCGCCACCCTTGCGGCGGACAACATCGGCTTGCGCATGGCCGAGATGGAGCGCCTGGAGGCCTATCGCGAGAAGGCCTTCAAGGACTCCCTCACCGGCCTGCCCAATCGCGAGCTCTTCTACGACCGCCTCCTGATGGCCACCGCCAAGGCGGAGCGCTCCGACCAGGTCACCGCAGTGATCTTCATCGATATCGACTTCTTCAAGCAGGTGAACGACCGCTTCGGCCATCTCGTGGGCGACGAGCTACTGGTGCAGGTGGCCAAGCGCCTCACATCCTGCTTCCGCGACACCGATACGGTGGCCCGTCTCTCAGGGGACGAGTTCGTGGTCCTGCTGGAGAACGCACCCAGCCATGACGCCATAATCGAGATCGCCAAGCGCGCCTTCGACAGGCTGAATGACGCCTACCTGGTAGGTCCCAACCGGATCGAAATGGGCGCCTCCATGGGAATCGCCATTGGACGGCCCGGGGCCAATGGAACCGAGCTGCTCCGCCACGCCGACTCCGCGATGTACCGTTCCAAGGAGAGCGGGCGTGCGCGCCTATCCCTCTACCTGGGCCTCGACCATGACGATTCCACGGTTATAGACCTGCGCAGCTTTGACAGCCAAGGCCGGCCCCGGCGACGCACCACGGCTGCGGACATATCCTTTGCCGATCCCGCGCTTCGCTTCCGAGGCGCCGGCGTCGAGACCGAGCCGCAGGCCTCCGCAACCGAGAAGCCATGGGAGGAGAAGGGCCCGGACTCCGGATCGCTCGCGGAGTTAATCGCCCGTATCGGCGAGCCGCGCCTGGAGATGGTCCGCCCCCAACTGGCAGCGGGAGCTCCGGAGGTTGCCGATCCGCTTGCGCTCATCTCCCTGCTCACCCAAGCCGGACCGCTGTTGCTCGAGCGAGTAGGCAGGCCCGCCAAGCTGCAGGTGGACATCGAGTCACTTGGAGTGGACGACCTCGACAACCTCGCCGAAGAACTGGCGGCGTTCCGCTCTTCCGTCCAGGCCGGCTTCTCGCTCGTCCTCTCGGTCTCGGCGCTTCGCCTAGGACAATCGGCGAACTACATCGAGCACCTGGCAAGCGTCGCGGCGGCCAATGGCGCGGAACTCATGGTGACCTCGGTGCACGAACGAGAGGTCAGGCTCTACGACCTCCTGGCGCCCGCCATCGCCTATTGGACGCTTCCCTATGCCGAGGCGGTCCGCGAACTCCAGGCATCCACGCCGAACCAGCTCTCCTCCATCGCCACGCTCGCGTTCAGCCGCAACGTCTGCCTTTGCGCCAACGGGGTTACCGATGCCTCGATGATCGCCCCCCTGGTGCTCGCCGGGGTCTGCCTGCTTTCCGGGCAGGCGCTTGGCCCGGTGGCCGAGCGCTACTTTGGGATCGGGTCCGGCGGGGCACTAAGCGTCGGCGACGAGCTGAGCCACTAGGCGCTTTCCCAGCCGAGGCATCAAAGCGCCCAGCCCTTGCGACCCGTCGACCTAGACTAGCGAAACGTGCGAAGCAAAATCTCCACCAAAGAGAAGCTCATCGGTTTTGGGGTGGCCATCTACTCAGCCGCGATCTTCCTCGGCCTCTGGCTGCCACATATCCACGAGAAGGTTGCCGGTGGACAGAATCCGCTCCTCATCGCTCTGGAGGGCCTCGGGATAGCCGCGCTGTTCGCGGCGACCGTAGCCTTCGGAAAGCGCATTTACGTCGGCTTCGCCGGCCTGGCCATAGCGCTGGGCCCCTGGGGGAAGTACGTCATCCTGGGAATGCCGGCCGTCGCCTATGCCGCATTCGTAGGTTTCCGCTTCAACTTCCAGCCCAGGTCCAAGGATGGGAAACCGGTGCGGCGCGGCGAGAAGGCCGAATCCCGGGCTGCGAGTTCACCCGCGCCGTCAACTTCGCGCCGCTACACCGAACCCAAGAAGCGCAAGGGCAAAGGCAAGGCCAAGGGGGCTCCGGCGCCCACCGGAACCAGCTTCGGCAGCCTCGGGCGCCTTGGCCCGGTCGGCAACTCGCAGTCGGAAAAGTCTGGGAAGAAATAGCCGCATGCGCCCATATCCCGTGAAGCCGGTGAGCGGTACCCGCTCCCCCTTTGGCATACCCGCGTTTAGCCCGGCGGAGGCACAGGGATGATCGCCGAAAAACTCGCGGGGAAGACCTTCTTCGTGACCGGTGGAACCGGTTTCCTCGGCACGGCTCTCGCCGAGCGCATCCTCGCCGCCATTCCCGACTCAAAGCTGGTCCTTCTGGTCCGGCCCGGGCGCCGTTCGAGCGCCATGGACCGCGCCTGGCGTGAAGTGGTCAACAACGACGCGTTCGGCCCGCTGAAGGAGAGGCTGGGCAACGACTTCGAGCCCCAGATGCGCGCGAGAGTCAGCGCGGTAGCGGGAGACGTCTCAAAGAATGCACTGGGATTGGACGAAGCCGGCCTGGCTGCCCTGGCAGGAGCCGATTTCGTGGTCCACTCCGCCGCCACCGTGAGCTTCGACTCCCCCCTCCCCTCTGCCGTCTCGGTCAATCTTCTAGGCCCATCCAACGTCGCCTCGGCGATTAAGCTCGCCTGTGCCACCGCGGGCATCGACCCTGCAGGCAAGCACTTCATCTCCGTTTCCACTTCGTACGTGGCCGGCTACCGCCGCGGACTGGCTCCCGAGAGGCTCCTGCGCGAGACCCGCTTCTCGCCGATTCCCTCCATCGACGACGAGGTCGCCTTCGCCACGGAGCTCCGGAGCAAAATGCAGAGCGAGTCCCGCGAGCCGGAAAAGCTTGCCCGCTTCGAAAAGAAAGCCCGTTACGACCTCGGTGCAGCCGGCGGACCGCTACTGGCCGAGAAGCTGGAGAAGATCCGCCAGGAGTGGGTGGACGACCGGCTGGTCGAGATCGGCCGCGCCCGCGCCCAGTCGCTGGGGTGGCCCGACGCCTACACCTTCACCAAAGCCCTCGGCGAGGAGATGCTTGCCCGCGACCATTCGGACCTGACAATCTCCATCGTCCGGCCCTCCATCATCGAGTCCTCTATGATCCACCCCTATGCGGGCTGGATCAAAGGATTCCGCATGGCCGAGCCCATCATCGTTTCCTACGCGCGTGGCCTGCTCAAAGAGTTCCCCGGGGTCCCGGAGGGGATCCTCGACGTCATCCCGGTCGATTTCGTAACCTCCGCCATCCTCGCCACCGCCGCCGCGGCCGCCCCCGAACCGGGGGCGATCCCCGTCTACCAGGTGGCCTCCGGGTCCTCCAACCCGTTGCGTTACAAGCGGCTGGTCGACCTGGTCAGAGGCTGGTTCCAGGAGCACCCGGTCTACGACGCCGACGGGCAGCCGATCCAGGTTCCTGAATGGAACTTCCCCGGCCGCGGCCGGGTACAGCGCCAGCTCGCCGGATTGTCAAGGAACCTCGATCTCGTCGATGCCATCGCACGCAAGCTCCCCCTGCGCGGCGAACGCGCCGAACTCGTCACCGACTTGGACGAGAAGCGCCAGGCGGTCCGCCGCGCGCTCTCCTATGTCGAGCTCTACGGCTCCTACGCCGAGACCGAGGCGATCTTCGACGTCACCAACCTCCTGGGGCTGGCGGCACAGCTCGAGGAGAGCGACGCGGAGGACTTCCATCTCAACCCGAACCTCATCGACTGGGACCGCTTCGTCACCGAAATCCACCTCCCCTCGGTGGTCCGCCACGCGCGGATCAAGACCACCCCGGAGCGCAAGGGCGCATCGTCGCGCCGCGAGTCCCGCCAGACCGAGGAAATCCTCTCCGACACCTTCCGCATCGCCGTCTTCGACCTGGAGAACACGGTCATCGCCTCCAACGTGGTGGACGCCTTCGCCTGGTACGCCACCCGCGACCTTTCGCTCGGAAAGAAGGCGCTCTTCGCGCTGGCGCTGCTTGCCGAGGGTCCGAACCTGATGGCCGTCGACCGCGCCGACCGAGGCGACTTCCTGCGCACCTTCTACCGCCGTTACTCGCGCGCGGATCGGGCCGCGCTGGAGGAGGGGAGCAACGACCTCTTCAACGGCTACCTGCTCAAGAAGGCCTTCCCCAAGGCAATCGAGCGCATAAGGCGCCATCGTGCCCACGGCCACCGCACCATCCTCATCACCGGGGCGCTCGATTTCGTGGTCGAGCCGCTGGCGCCCCTCTTCGACGAGGTGGTCGCCTGCACCATGACCGAGGACGCGCGGGGAAGACTGACCGGCAACCTCGACGTGGCTCCGCCCACGGGCGAGGCCCGCGCTCTGCTGGTCGAGGAGTTCGCCCGGGCCTACGGAACCACCACCCAGGATGCGGTGGCCTATGCTGATTCCACCTCCGACCTGCCCATGCTCGAGGCGGTCGGCTACCCGGTGGCGGTGAACCCGGAGCCCAAGCTACTTCAGATCGCCAAGAAGAGAGGCTGGTCGGTCGAGAACTGGCAGCGCCAGCAAGGCCATCCGCCCCTGCTGCTGCCCATCGGGAGGAGCCTGTGAAGGCGCTCGTCTTTGACCGCTCTCCTGCCAAGTACGCCGCCTCCAAGGCGCTCGGCACCTTGGGCGCGCGCTATCGGGCCGGAGCATCATCGCTGAGGCTGAACGACGCCTACGACCTCTCTTCACCTGGTCCCGAATACCTCGCCTTGGAGGTGAAGCTCTCGGGAATCTGTGGTTCCGACCTCGGCCTGCTCACAGCCAAGTCCTCCCGTTACTTTGAAGACCTGACCAGCTTCCCGTTCGTACCGGGCCACGAAATTGTCGCCATCACTCGGCAGATGCCCGGGCGCGAGGGCGAGGAGGTAAGGGTCGTCGTCGCATCGGTGCTGGGATGCCGGGCACGCGGAATCGATGACCTATGCGCCCAGTGCGCCGCCGGGCGCCCGGAGCTGTGCACCTCCACCGTGGCCGGAAAACTTGAGCCCGGAGTCCAAATCGGCTACTGCTCATCAACCGGTGGCGGCTGGTCGGAGTCACTTTACGCCCATTACAGCCAATTGCATCTGGTCCCGGACGGCCTCAGCGACGCCGAGGCACTAATGGCGGAACCCTTTGCCTGCGCGATCCATTCGGTTCTGGGTGCCTCCCTGACCGGTGGCGAAAACGTCTTGGTGCTTGGAGCCGGCACCGTCGGTTTACTGACGCTGGCTGCGCTGAGCGCCGTCTCCCAACCCGCCTCGGTCACAGCACTTGCCCGCTACAGCCACCAGGCGACCCTGGCCGCCTCCTTCGGCGCGCAGGTGGTCCGCAGCCACGACGAGGCGCGGCGAGCGGCACGGGCGATCTCGCGTACCATGCAGCTGGGCTCGCGCGTGACCGGGGGATTCGACATCGTCTTCGATTGCGTCGGAAGCGCTGACTCCATCGAGGCCTCCCTCGAACTGGCCAATCCAGGCGCCACCGTGGTACTTGCCGGCATGCCCTCCCCTCAGCGCATCGACCTGAGCGCTCTCTGGCATAAGCAGCTCAAACTGGCAGGCACCTACGCCTACGGCCAGGAGTCCCACCAGGGACGAAGTTTGAGCACCTTCGCATTGGCCTTGAACACCATGGCCCCGCTCGACCTAGGACGGCTGGTAAGTGTCGTCTACCCGCTCGAGGATTTCGAGGAGGCCGTCAACCACGCGCTAGCGGCTGGAAGGCGCTCAGCGGTGAAGATCGCCTTCGACCCACGCGCCAAGACATCGCGCAGCAGCCAGAAAGGTTCATAGATTGAGTCCGAGACCCGGCTTCGTCCTCAACGTCGACAAGTCATACCCAGGCACTCTCTTCTGGCATGGTGAAGGGTTCCGTCTGGAGAAACTGCCCGAGGGATCCCGCGTCCTCTATCCTCCGGAGGCCATGCCTGCTCTACGCGACCCGGTTGCCGCGATCGACCAAGCTCTGGACTACCCCGTTGGCGAGAGCGAGCCACTCTCGGCGCTTCTAAGGCCGGGAATGAAGCTGACCATCGCCTTCGACGATGTCTCCCTGCCGCTGCCCCCGATGGAGGCGCCCGACGCTCGCTCGCTGGTGATCGAGCGTGTCCTGGAGCGCGCCGCGAGGGCCGGAGTGGAGGACGTGGTCCTCATCGCGGCGCTCGCCCTGCACAGGCGGATGACCGAATCCGAGCTGCGCCATGCGCTCGGGGACCGGGTCTTCGACGCATTCAATCCCCGCGGCCTGCTACTCCAGCATGATGCAGAGGATCCGGACGGCCTCACCTACCTGGGAAAGACCGCGCACGGCGAGGACGTGGAGATCTCCCGTCGGGCGGCGGAGAGCGACCTGATCGTTTATGTGAACATCAACCTGGTCTCCATGGACGGCGGCCACAAGAGCGTCGCCACCGGCCTCTCCAGCTACAAGAGCCTGCGCCACCATCACAACGTGGAGACCATGGTGCACTCCCGGTCCTTCATGGACATGCACCACTCCGAGCTGCACTCATCCAACTGGCGCATGGGGCGGGTTATCGCCGAGAGTGGCATCAAGATCTTCCAGATCGAGACAACTCTCAATACCAACACCTTCCCCAAGGCCTTCTCCTTCCTGCAGAAGCGGGAGTGGGAGTGGTCACTGAAGGACCGCGTCGCGTTCCTGTCGGCTTCGAAGTCGCTCGAGGTCACGCCTCCCTGGCTGGCGCGCAACATCTTCTCCTCCATCCGCTCTCCCTACGGTCTGACCGGGGTCAACGCCGGTGAAGTGGAGGCGGTCCATGCCGGCACGCTCAAGAACGTCTACAAGCAGCAGCTGGTTCAGGTGGAGGGTCAAAGCGACATTCTCACCATGGGACTCCCATTCGTCGGTCCCTACAACGTCAATTCGATCATGAATCCGATCCTGGTCTACTGCCTGGGGCTGGGCTACTTCTTCAACATGTACAAGGGCCAGCCACTGGTTCGCGAGGGCGGCGTGCTCATCATGAGCCACCCCACCCGGCCCGAGTTCGACCCGGTCTTCCATCCTTCCTACATCGACTTCTGGGAGAACGTTCTCACCCAGACACGCGACCCAAAGGAGATCGAGGCCCGGTTCGAGCGGGATTTCGCCGAGGATCCCTGGTACATTCACCTCTATCGGACGGGTCACGCGTACCACGGTGTCCATCCGTTCTACATGTGGTACTGGGGAGCCCACGCCCTCGAGCACCTCGGCGCGGTGATCATCCTGGGTGGCGACGCCAAGGCCGCGCGCAGGCTCGGCTTCATGGCCGCCTCCACCATGAACGACGCACTGGAGATGGCATCGCAGTACGTCGGAGTCAATCCCAGCATCACCCACCTCCACTCCCCTCCCCTGGTCATGGCCGAGGTGCTTTGATGAGCGTCCTCTCCAAGCTGAGGGGAAACGCCAGACTGCCCTTCCCCTTCTCGCGCCCCAACTGGCCCATCGATGTTCCCAAGCCGGCTCCCAAATCAAAGGTGGGAGCCAACTTCGACACCGCGTGGGGACGGCGCAGGGAGATCCGGGCCCTGCGCGCACTGATCACCGACTACCTGACCCGCCCCGCCCTGCGCGCCGTGACCTCCCCGGAGATAACCGGCCTGGAGCGCATCGCCCATGTCAAAGCGCCGGTGATCTTTGCCGCCAACCACGCCTCACATCTCGACACACCTTTGCTTCTCGCGTCCCTCCCGGAGCGCTTCCGGTACAAGACCTCGGTGGGCGCCGGGGCCGACTACTTCTTCGACAAGCGCTGGAAGTCCTACATGTGGACCTTCCTGCTCGCCGCCATTCCCATCGAGCGCACCAGGGTGTCGCGCAAATCGAGCTCCCTCGCGCTCGAGGTGCTACGCGAGGGCTGGAGCCTCGTGCTATTCCCCGAGGGGGGCCGCACCCCCGACGGCTTCCCCCGCGAGTTCAAGGGCGGTGTCGCGCACTTGGCAATCCAGGCGAGGGTGCCGGTGATCCCGGTCTTCCTCGGTGGGACCTTCGAGGTGCTGGGCAAGGGGGCTGACAAGCTAAGACCGGGACCGACCGCCGTCAATTTCGGCGCTCCCCTCTTGCCCGAGGGGCGGGAGATGCGCAGCTTCGCCACGGAGATCGAGGCTGCGGTGACACAGCTCGGGGACGAGGTCCACTACGACTACTGGACCGCCCTGCAGCGCAGGTCCCAGGGGATCGAAGCGGCGCCGCGCAGCGAGCCTGAGCGCAGCTGGATCGACTACTGGCAGCGCCCTACGGTTGCCGGGCGCGAGGAGACCAAGAAGAAGTCCTGGCCACGCCTACCGATAATCAACAAGCCGATTTAGGGCCGGAACCCGCCTACACCAGGCGCACGCCGGACGGGGCCATCGATTCGGCCTCTTCCGTGAGCACGGTCACGAACTCGGTCTTATGCCCGGGGAAGACCGAAACCGAGAAGAGCACGGCCTTGCCGGAGTTGTCGACGGTGATCCGCTCGCAACGAAGCGCCGGGGAGTCGGTCGGGACACCGAGCAGCTTGGCGTCCTCCTTCTCCATCGCCACCGCGGCAATGGTCTGAACGGCGCGGGCGAGCGGGGCAGGCAGGTCGCCGCTCTCGCCCAGCAGCTGGTAGAAGGAATGCTCCTCCAGCTCGGGAATGGAGAACTGCGTGCCGAGGGAGGCCGGGACCCACACGGTGACCCGGGCGAAGGGGGCTCCGTCAGCCAGGTTCAGGCGGGTGAGGACCAGCAGATCGCCCTCACCCAGGATCTCCTTCAACCTGCCCTGGGCGGGTTCAACACTGGCCGAGATGATCTTGCGCGAAGGTGTGACTCCGAGCTCCTCCATCTGCGCCTCGATGGTCATGAAGCGTCCCAGGCTCTGGCGCAGCGGATTGGCAACCACCACCCAACCGTAACCTTGGCGCGGCTCCACCAGGCGCTCGCTTCGCAACACCTCGAGCGCCTTGCGCACGGTGATGCGGCTGGCGCGGTGCTGGCGCGAGAGCTTGGCCTCGCTGGGAAGAACCCCGCCCGGGACTATCGCCCCAGCGGCGATCTCCCGACGCAGGTGCTCCGCAATCTCCATATATCGGGGGCCTGGCTTGCTGTCGATGCCCCAACGATACCGACCTAGGGCCAAGAACCCCAAATCAGAGCAGCGATCGCCGGCCCGAACCCGGCCCCGAGGACCTGAGCGCACTGGCCCAACGTCGCGCCGCCGACGCCGCTCCACCGGCCGCCTCGAGCACTTCCTCACGCCGATGCCGGGCTCGTGCCGCGGCTATCCTTTCGGAGCGCATCTCGCCGATCGAAGCCACCCAGGGCTCGTCGGCGAGTGGGGCGAGCACGACGCCGGGGATGCGTCCGAGCACCAGGTCGGCCAAGGCGGGGTTGCGTGCCAGAAGGGGTCCGTGGCAGTAGCTGGCCACCACCTGCCCCGAGAGGAAGCCGTCAATGCTCTCCTCGTAGCGATTGCCCACGCCGGCCAGCACCTGCCCCAAAGGCCGCCCCTCCAGAAGCTCGGTCTGGCCGGCGTGGTTCTCGTACCCCGTCACCAGGCCCGCCCCCGTCGACGGATCAGCCTCCACCAACAGCTCCCCCACCGCCCGAGGTCGGTTCGAGTGCCTGGTGATGAGTGGGAGCAGTCCAAGGCCTTCCACGCTCGGGGAGTCCGCGGTGGCGAATGCCTGGCCGAGGATCTGCATTCCTGCACAGATCGCCACCAGCTGGGCACCCCCTTGCAGTGCTCGGGCAAGGCCTCCGTCTCTCCGAGCTGCGACAACCGCAGCCTGTTGCGGGCCGTCCTCACCACCACCGATCACGTAGACGTCGGCGTCGTCGCCAATCGCGTCCCCGGAACCAATGGCCAGAATCTCTGCCCGGAGTCCGTGCATGCGCGCCCGCACCGCCAAGACCTGCGCGTTCCCCGAATCCCCGTAGGTTCCCAGCAGGTCCGGGTAGACCAGCGCCACGCGAATCGTCTTTCCCGCCCCGGCCATCACCCCTACCCCCTTGCAATTCTCTTGCGCATTCCCTGGAATGCGGTGTAGTTGCCCACGAAGACCACCTCGGCACCGAGGCAGGCGGCTATGGCCTCCATCTCATCGTCCATACAAAGGTGACCGACCCCGTCATAGCCAAGCCTGGTGGAAAGGTCATGCCGCCGCCTGCCGCAGGCAATAACCTGCCGGGAGGCCAGCGGAGTGAAGTCCACGTCGTACAGCCAGGAGGTGTCCTTGCCGTCGGCGATCTCGGCGTTGATGGCAAGCACCACCGGCCTGCCGTCGGTGGCGAGCATGGCCACCGTCGCCTGCCAGCCTGCGGGATTCTTGGCCATCAGAAGCGTGACCTCTCGGTCACCGACCCTGGTGCGGGCGAAGCGTCCCTTGACCTCGGCAATGGCGGAGATGGCATCCGCGGCGGATTGCGGATCCAGGCCCAGAACCGCGGCCAGGACCACCGCCATGGCCGCATTTGCCAGGTTGAAGGCTCCGGGCAGGGCGGCGGACAAAGTGACAGCCAGGCCCCCCGGGCCGGTGAGGACTCCCGCGTCCAGATGCCATGGCGCCCCCGGGGACGCAAATCCGCAATTCGGGCAGGCAAATGCGGTCTCGGTGAAAGCCAGCGGGGTGTCGCAGCGCGGGCAGACGGTTGCGTCCAACCGCCACCCCGGGGGCAGCTCCACCGCCACCAGCCTGGCAGCATTTTCCACCGCGTAGGCGACCATCGGGTCGGCCACGTTGGCCACCACCATGCACTCCGGGTGCGCGGCGATCGCCTCGCGCCAGCGGTCGGCGACCTTTCGCACCTCCGAGACCCGGTCCAGCTGGTCGCGGGAGAGGTTCATCAGGACCACCGCCACCGGGCGCGTGCTCTCCATCACCGAGGGGAGGTGGGCCTCATCCACCTCGATGGCGGCGTGAGTGGCGCCCCCGCGATGGCTGAGCGCCTCGGCGATGCCGGCGGTCATGTTGTTTCCCAGCGAATTGCTGATCACCTGGTATCCGGTCCCGAGCGCAGCGGCAACCATTGCCGTGGTGGTTGTCTTGCCATTGGTGGCACTCACGAGCACGCACTCGAGCCCGGTTGCCGCCTCGGAAAGGCAGTCGGGGGAAACCGCCTGCAGCACGCGGCCCGCCAGAGCGGTCCCGGTCCCGGTCCCGGCCGCGCGGGAGAGCCATCCGGCGCCTCGGGCCAGGACCAGCCCGGCCCTGAAACGGGCTGATCCCCGGGCGCGGAAGGTATCGAGGGAGGCTATCGGCATTGCTCCAGCCTAAATTGCGGCCACAATGCGCCGCCCGGGCCGCGTGCGTATGGCCCGACGGGCAAGACCGAGCCGGGATAACATGGCCCAATGAGCCGGAAGGAGAGAGTTCCCACCTATGTCGGGGTGGTCTATCCCGACCAGGCTGATCACATGGGGCACATGAACGTGCGCCATTACGTCGGCATTTTCGACCAGGCCACCTGGGTGTTCTTTGCGCGCATGGGAATCACCGGGCGCTATATGCGCGAATCAGGCGCGGGGATGGCCGCGGTATCCGAGCACCTCGAGTACAAGCAAGAGGTTTTCCCCGGCGACACCATTGCGGTGTACACCGAGCTAATGCAGGTTTCCAACAGCTCCTGCCACTTCAAGCACACGATGACCCGGGATGAGGACGGAGAAGTGGTGGCCATCGCCGAACTCACCGGAGTGCACATGGACCGCAGCGCGCACAAGTCTCGGCCTTTCCCTCGTGAAGTCAGATCCGCCTTCGACGCAGCATTGGCGACGGCATAAGCCGATCCCGGCTGTAACCCAATTTACCGATTTCCTGCCTCCTCGGTCGAGCCATTGCCATGCATGGCCCTCGCATCCGCCTGGGCGCCGGCAAAGCAGCATCGATTCGAGCCGTGGACAATGCCCGGTCATCGATCCGTCGGGTCGGTGTTGGCAGCGCACCGCCTTGCCAGGAAAGGGCCGGGTGATTCCGGCCAACCCCTCTGGAAATCATTGTCAGCTTTGCAGCGGTTAGGGTAGCCGGGTCCTTGAGGCATAGTCCGCCAGCGGCTTGCCGGTTGACGCGCAGGCGCCGCCGGCCGGGAAGGCGGAGAAGGCTGCCTGACCGCTATCGACGCTCCTATTGTGCCGGGTTGGGCTAATGTGGCCCGTATCCGGAGAGAGAACCGGACCTCGGGTCGGTATGCAGGTGCCCTTAGCCCGCCAAGCCAGCTGCAGGTTGGGGCCGGACCCGGCTCATTCCATTGGCACTTCCATGCCGGGTGGTCCGTATCAAGTATTCCGAACCCCGGGCCGATACCTGAGATGACAGCGCGGAGGAAGGAAGCCCGTGCAAGTTGACCACAATGCAGCCGGTCGGGGTGGCCCGAGCAGTCCGGTCGCGGTGATGCAGCGAATCGCCGACGAATCGGTCGAGCTGATAGCGGCGGCCGAGGGTGCAACCGTCGAAGTGGTGAGCGACGACTTGCTTGTCTACGCCTGCTGTTCCGGCTCCCTTGTCCCGGCGATCGGTACGCGGGTGAAACGCGATGCCAGCCTCTCCGGCCTGGCACTGCAGACTTTCTCCACACTCCACTGCGAGGATGCCTTCAACGACCCGCGGGTCGATCTCGAGGCAAGCATAGCCGTTGGCCTGAGGTCGATGGTCTGCGTTCCCTTGCGCGACCGGGGCGTCCCGGTAGGAGTACTCAAAGTCGGCTCGTCCAAGGCCAACGCCTTCTCCCACGAGGACGTCTCGATCCTCACCGGGCTTGCCGAGTTCCTCTCCGCAACCCTCACCCTTGCTGCCGCCGTCTCCGTCGCCCGCGCCCAGGTTTACGATGGCGGCCACGGGACCAGTCCTCCGGAGAGCGAACGGGCAAGCCAGCTTGCCCGCTTCATGGCCAACGTGACCAGGCCGGGATTGGCGGACGACATCGATGCCGAGCGCCGGATACGCCAGGTCATCGATAGCGAGGACTTTTCACTGGTCTTCCAGCCGGTGGTCTCCCTTGACAGTCTTGATCTAGTGGGGGCGGAGGCCCTGGCTCGCTTTCATCCCGGACCCTACCGCTCCCCGGACCTCTGGTTTGCGGAGGCGGCCCGCATAGGCCTCGGCGTGGAGTTGGAGCTGGCTGCGGCGCGAAAAGCGCTGGATTCGCTCCCCCAGCTCCCCAGGCAGGTAAAGCTGGGAGTCAACTTCGGGCCGGACGCAGTCACCGACCCCCGGCTGGCAGAGCTGATAGCAGCGAGGGATCCCGCCAGGATCGTACTCGAGCTCACCGAGCATTCCGCAGTGGAGAACTATGCCCGGATGCGCTCTTCGCTCATGGAACTCCGCCAGAGCGGAGTTGAGCTGGCTCTGGATGACGTCGGGACCGGCTTCTCCAATCTGACCCACATAATCAACTTCGCCCCGGACATCATCAAGATGGATATCGAGCTGGTCCGTGGCATCGACATAGACCCCGTCCGCCGTAGCCTGGCCCGCGCCTTGGTCTCCCTGGCAGAGGAGACCGGTGCCGAAGTGGTGGCGGAAGGCGTCGAACGAGAGGAGGAGCGGCTGGCTCTCATAGACCTCGGTGTTCCAGCTGGGCAGGGCTACCTGATCGGCCGCCCGGGTCCGGTCACAGCTCTGGCGAACCCGATCATCCTGGGAGACGACAGGAATCGCATGAGCCCGGGAAAAAAACCCACCTAATCTTGGCTATCTCCCCCTGAGCCGGCAACCCGGTCCTTCCGGGAGTCGAAAACAAGTTCCTCTCCTGGATCCTGCTCGAGCGACACCGAGAGCCGCAGTGCCTTTGCGTGTCCACGGATGCGCTAACAAGAAATGGAGCAGCGCAACCGCCGCCTCTCTGTCGGCGACCACGTGCTCGCCCTCGAGCAGCCGGCGGGCCACCTCTTGGGCGTCGGCGCTCCGGGCCCGGCTTCCCCATCCGTCCCTTGCTCAGCTCGGCCCTGGTCCCGGCTACGCCAGACAGAAGAGTGCTTCCGCCTGCTGATCGGCGAGGGAAAGAACCCCCTGGCCGCCGTTGGACACGGTCCTGTGCCGGATCATGGTCACCGTGGTGCAGCCAACTCCAAGCAAGCATGCGATTCGCGTCCGCTTCAGGTCCTCCTTGTGCTGCAGCCTCAAGGATCTCCTCCGCTGTCTTCTCTCCATCTACCAACCCTTCCTTTTCGCCATCGCCCCGGTCGGCGGTGAGAAGGAATCCCGATCTGGCGGCCATCAGGAACACTCGAAGCACTGCGTCAATTGACCCCACGCGCGCCCGGTGGCTGGAAAATGTGAGGGCCTATTCGCCTGGTTCCTTCAGTCGACCGGGAAGCGGGTAGGTGTGAGGGCCTGGCCGCGAGAGCCCACAACGGCCTTCGACGAGAAACCGTAGCCCACACCGGCGCCATCATCGCCGACTTTCGTGCCGGAAGACCCGGAAAAGGTACCCGGCCGCTTTACCCCAGCGGTGCCACGCCCACCCACGCCGGCGCCGAGGGCGTTCTCGTGCCGGCGCCACGCGCGACTCACCGTCTGATCGGGGCCGGTGAGCGCCAGGTCCTGCCAGCAACCGCGATGGACGCCAGTGGGAGATGGGTAACCAGGTTAAAGAAAAGAAGCCGGCGGGGGGATGCCGGCTTCTTTCAGTATCGCAAGTTGGAGGGGGGATCCATTTCCTTGCTGAATTACATACTAACGACCCCTCCCCTATCGAATATTACGTACCGCGAGATAGTTAGAATCGTTTTTTATGATAGAGCTGCGCCAGTTGCGGACCCTCCTAGCGATCGAGGACGTCAAATCGTTCTCCCAGGCCGCTTCGGCACTGGGGACCGTCCAGTCGAACGTCTCGGCTCATCTTGCCAGGCTGGAGGACGCGGTCGGCGCGGTGCTGGTCGACCGCAGGACCGGAAAGCTGACACAGGAGGGGGAGGCGGTGGCCATGCGGGCCAGGCGTCTCCTCTCCGAGCTCGAAGCGATCGACTCGGACATCTCCGCCTTGCGCCACGACGTTCGGGGAAGGGTGCGGGTGGGGATGATCGGCACCGTGGCCCGCTGGTTCGTGCCGATTCTCATCGATGAGCTGGCCAACCGGCATCCCAACGTTCACCTGGAGATCAGCGAAGGCACCAATACCGCGCTCGAGGCGAGAGTTCACTCCAACTCCTTCGAGTTCGCCATAATGACCCGGCCCTCCAACTTGGATGAGCTGGTTTTCCGCACCCTCTTCGAGGAGCCGCTGGTCTTGATCACCACCAAGGAGGACCCGATGGCCAGGCGGACGACCGTCTCGGTAACCGATCTCCACCAGGTTCCCCTGCTGCTCCCCCCGCGCGGCACCCAATTCCGGGATCAGATCGAGCTGATCGCCGCCCAGGTCGGAATCACGCTGGTCCCGCGAGCGGAAATCGACGGCATCCGCCTGCTCGCCTCCATGGCCTTCGACGGCTTCGCCCCCACCATCGCCCCGGCGACTTCCATACCGGCCTTCCTCAACGACCGCTTCGGAGTGGTGGCCATCGAGGGACTCCCCCCGCGACGGGTGGGGATAGCCCGGCGAACCAAGGTCCAGCATTCCGCGGCGGCTCGAGCAATTCTCAACCTGATCGAGGAGTTCTTCTCCGGCCATGATCCTCGACTGCAGCGCAAGCTCCCTCCGCGCATCCACTCGGTGCCTTAGCCGTGCGGATTCTTGTCGCCACCTGGCGCATGGATTATGTTTGGAAGCGGACGATGCTATTGTTACTATCCGGTAACTAGCGAGCGCCGAGCGGCGCGGCGGAAGAACGCCGAATAGCACAGGAGGATGAGCAGGTGGCTGGGATCTGCGATGGACGGGTAGTCATTATCACCGGAGCGGGCCGAGGCATCGGCAAGGCCCATGCTCTCGAATTCGCCCGCCAGGGCGCCAAGGTCGTCGTGAACGACATCGGCGCCGAGGTGGACGGAACCGGAAGCTCGACCGGCCCTGCCGGCGAGGTCGTCGACGAGATCCGCGCCATGGGCGGTGAGGCGGTCGCCAACGGCGACGACGTCTCGGACTGGGAAGGGGCCCAGCGGCTGATCAACACCGCGATCGAGACCTTTGGCACGCTTGACGTGCTGGTGAACAACGCCGGCATCCTGCGCGACCGCATGCTCATCAACATGACCGACGCCGAGTGGGATGCCGTAATCCGCGTGCACCTTCGCGGTACCTTCGCTCCCACCCGCTGGGCGGCCAACTACTGGCGCGAACGCTCCAAGGCCGGCCAGGAGAACGACGCCCGCATCATCAACACCGCCTCCGCCAGCGGCATCTTCGGCAATGTCGGGCAGTCCAACTACGGCGCGGCCAAAGCGGGTATAGCAGCCTTCACCATCATCACCTCCCAGGAGCTCTCGCGCTACGGCGTCACCGTCAACGCAATCGCTCCGGCCGCCCTGACGCGCATGACCGCCAACCTCGGGTTCGCTCCCTCCGAGCCCGCCAAGCCTGAGGAGTTCGACGCCTTCGCCCCCGAGAACGTCTCCCCGCTGGTGGCATGGATCGGCTCGTCCGAGTCCAAGGGCATCACCGGGCGCGTTTTCGACGTCGTGGGCGGGCACATCGACGTAGCCGAGGGATGGCATGCCGGCCCCAGCATCGACAAGAACGACCGCTGGACGGTGGAGGAGCTCTCCGGGCTCATCCCCGACCTTGTCGCCAAAGCGGCCAAGAACGCTGACATGTCCGGCCGCATCCCCGGCTAAGCATCCCGTAGATGGCCGGGGTCTCCTTCCGGCGAGCGCCCTCTCGCCCCGGCCATCCTCTCCAAGCCCCTCGACAAAGCCGGCATTCACCCCGGCTTCCCCTAACCTGCCCCGGGGCGGCAGAGCGTGTGGTCAGCGGTGCCGGAGGCGGGAAAGGTTCGAGGCCGCATGAGGGTATTAGTCGTCTCCTCTCCCTGGTATCCCTCCCCTCCGCCGGCATACGGTGGCATCGAGCTGGTCGCTTGGAACCTCTCCCGGGGCCTCGCCGGCCTGGGGTGTGAGGTCACCCTGCTGGCCCCTCCAGGCGAAGTCGAGGACGACCCGCGCATCCGCCGTATCCGTTGCCCGGCCGGGGACCTCGCCAGGGCGGACCCCGCAGTCGATGCCGCTCACCTGTCCACCCTCTCGCGGCTCCTGGAGCGCGAAAGCTTCGACGTAGTCAGCGACCACACGCTGGGCGGCGCGCGCCTGGCGGCCCACGCGGGTATCCCATGCGTGGTCACCGCCCATCGCGAGCTGAACGGCCCGATGGGCGGACTCTATCGTCAACTGGGTGATGGCACGGCGCTGGTCGCCGTCTCCAGGCGCCAGGCGGCCACCGCCTCGGGATTGCCAATAGCCAGGGTCATACCTCATGGAATCGACACCGACCTGCTGCGCCCCGCGCCCGCACCCAGCCGCCACTACCTCCTCTTCCTGGGTTCCATGAACGAGAACAAGGGAGTGGACATCGCAGTGCGGGTCGCACAGGCCACGCGACGGCAGCTGGTCATCGCCGCCAAGTGCGCCGAGCCTGACGAGATTTCCTACTTCGAGAGCCGCATTCGCCCTTTTCTGGGAAACGAGGTGCGCTTCGTAGGCGAGGTCGGCGGGATGGCGAAAGTCGATCTCATTGCCAATGCCGCCGCACTTCTTTTCCCCACGCGGTGGGAGGAGGCTTTCGGACTGGTCATCGCCGAGGCGCTCAGCTGCTCGACCCCGGTGATCGCCTTCGATGTCGGCGCCGCTCGGGAGGCCGTAGACCATGGCCGCTCCGGCTACATCGTTCGTGACGCGAATGAGATGGCGGCGGCTGTGGAGCGGCTCGAAGAGCTCGCACCAGGCCATGGGAGGGCCGTGGCGGCCATGCGCTTCGATTACCGAGTCATGGCCCGCGCCTATCTCGAGCTGATCCAGGAGCTTGTCGACCAAGAGCGGGCCCCCCGGCGCCGGGAGGCATAATCAGCTTCGCCGCCAGGGATAGAATCGGTTAGCCGGAAAGCGGGATTGCTCGTTGACCGGCCCGAAGGCGGAAAGGTACCAGTTGCCAGAGGAATCTCATCAAGGTGCTCCAGCAGCGGTTCTCGACAGCGAGGAGTTCCGCGAGATAGGAAAGCTGGTGGTGCAGCTCTTCGGCCTGGTGGGCGGCTCCCTATCCGGTGCCACCGAGGCGCTCCTCTCCGGCGACCACCGCACCGCGCGGGATCTCATCAGCCGGGACGAGATGGTGGACGAACTCTACCGCAAGATACAGGGTTTCGCCTACGACGTGCTGCTGGATGCTCCGCGCGAAGCAGGCGCCATCCGTTACCTCATCTCCATCCTGCGCATCATCCCCGAGTTGGAGCGATCGGGAGATCTGGCGGAGCACATCGCCCGCCGGGCGCTGCAGAACTTCACCGGGGATCTCACACCCCGCATCAGGGGCATTGTCGCCCAGATGGGCGAGATAGGCCTGAGGATGTGGATGCTGACCGCGGACGACTTTGCCGACCGGCAGTCCAACCGCCTGGAGACCATCGAGTCCATGGACGATGAACTCGACGACCTGCAGGTGGCCCTGATAGCCGAACTCGCATCGGGCACCCTGTCGGTGCCTGTCACCATCGAGATGGCTCTGATAGCCCGCTTCTACGAGCGATTTGGCGATCACGCGGTGAACCTGGCCAGGGTGATGCGCGGCCTCTGGGCTTGAACTATCGACCCAGGCCGGTGGCCAGTGCGGTTCCCGCGGCAGCGCCGAACATCACCCGATGACGCGGCCCCTCGATCTTTCGGCCGGAGATGATGTCGGGGCGGATACCGATCAGGGTGGCTGCGCTCGCATCGATCCAAACTTCCATGCTGCCGTTCAACTTGGCCAGAAGATCGGGTTCGTCCTCGACTCGGAAGGCAACTCCGATGGCCAGAACCGACCAGCCGTACTCGCCTACGGCCGAAAACTTGTCGATTTCGAAAGCGACAACCGAGTGGTTGGCCGCGGCCGAGAGCTTGGCACCGCCCGCCGAGAGGATTACCACAACCCCGTCGACGACTTTGTAATTGACGGGCAGGATGGCCGGGAGGGCGTTGATGGATAGGCCGATGCGCCCGAAATCGTTGCTGCCCAGGAGCGCAAGGCACTCCGCGCCGCTCAGCATCTCCAAGCCGTTCCTGTCAAACCTGGTCACGCCAACATCCTTGTGCGCGCCCCGGTCCGGGATAAGGGTAGAAGGTCACTAGGACCTTGTGAAAAGTCACAACCATAGGCCTCGACCAGGAGGTTTCCCATAAATAGAAAAGGCCCCGGCCTCCTCGAGGGGTTGCCGGGGCCCAAGAAGGTCGAGCCGGTCAGGTCTTGGCCTTTTCCTCTTCGTGGTAATAGTCCTTCCAGATGAACCTGTAGACCTTTACCTTCTCAGGTATCGCCCGCAGGCCGGGGATCACCGGGACCAGGATCATGATCACCGAAAGCAGGATCATGATCGACCAGACCAGGACGTCCGCGTTCCCGGAGGAGGCGAAGGGTTGTACCTGATACCAGAAGGTGTAGAGCCACAGCCATGCCTGGCCGGGAAAGTTTCCGGTCTCGTTCATCATGCCCCACTGCGTGCCGAGCAGATGGTCCTTCTGGGCGATGTTGCCCAGGTAGCTTCCATCGGCCAGGAAGAGCAGGGGCTTGGTGTAGTCGGTGCCGTAGAAGCCGTGGTTGGCCACCAGCGCGGCTTCGAGGCCACCGTTGTCGGCCATCTTGAGCAACGCGCTCATCATCACCGGCAGCGGCCCGTAGTTTCCAGGCGCGACCATGACCGCACCGTTCACCGCCTGGGCCTTGTTCAGTGCCTTGGTGTAGTTATCGAGCCACTTGCCCTGCTGCGTGGAGCTCGCGCCGTTGTAGGTGGAGAGCGCGCTGCCCAGTGAGGGATTGAAGGCAATGGTCGCCAGCGGATGCAGCACGAAGTCCTTGGCCGGATTGACCGGGATGGTCACGCCGAAGATCGAGGGCAACGAGATCGGACCGAGCTTCTGGCCGGAACCGGGAACGTTGTTGTAAGGGTATCCGTAACTAGCCGAGATGGTCGAGCCCGAAAGCTCGCCCGTGGCGGTGGTGACGAAGTCGACCGGGTCGTTCTGGGCCCACTGCTGCAATGTGACCTGCTTGTCGTCCGGGGATGAGAAGACGATCGAGAAGAGCAGGGTCAGTACGAACACGACCACCAGGGCGGTCGTGCCCTCCTTGAGGATGTCGTAGCGGCGGTACCTGCCCGTCCAGGGTGCGTCATTGGCCGGGTGGGTTTTGGCGCCCTTGGGCGGGAAGGGATGCACCACTCCGCGCAGCCTGACCATGAGCACGTGCACCACGATGATCACGCCGACGATCAAGGGGAGCAGCAGGATGTGCCACATGAGCATCTGGCCGAAGTTGAGTACGTTGAAAAGCGCGCCGACCCCGGAGGCGTTGAGGCCGTCCTTGCCCTGGGTGGAGATCCACTGGGAGTCGAAGTTCTGCTGGGAGACGTACCCGGTGAAGGCGGTGCCGATGGAGGCGAGGAAGGCGACCATCCCGGTGATCCAGGTCCAGGTCCTCTTGCCGCGCCAGGCGGCCATGAAGAACTTGCCCCAGAGGTGGATGACCATGAAGAAGAAGAACAGTTCGACACTCCACAGGTGGGTGGAGTTGACAAAGTGCCCTTCGGGCGAATTGTGCCACCAGTCCGGGCCCTTGAGCGCCAGAATCGCGCCGGAGAGCAGTACGACGGCCAGGGCGGCCAGCGTCAGGACTCCGAAGACGTATATCCAGGAGGAGACATAGGCCGGCTGACGGTCCGGAAGAAGCTTCTCCGGTGGCAGCTTCCCGTAGAACTTGCGGCGAAGCTTGTTCGTCCACATATCACGGTCCTCGGGAAGACCTGCGACGATAGCCTCGCGATCCCTGTCTTGCATCGTCGTCATGCCCCGTGCTCCTTCTTGTGGGGGAACGGGAGCATAACGGCCAGCACGAAGACGAGCACCATCAAGATGATCACCACCAGATTGGCCACCGAGATGGAAATAACCCCGATGTTGACGTAGTTCCCCGGACTGTTCAGGTTTACGAGACTGGCGAGCAACGGCAGGATTACAGCAAGCGCCAGCTTCATACACACCACCTTCCTTGCATAACGACGAGCAAAAGCTCGTGCGTACATTCTCTCAGGGAATTCTCAGAACCCTAAGTGACCTTCGGCCCTTACCGGACCAGAAATCGTCCCAAAACGTCTCCTTCCTGCGGGACGGTCAGCTGATGGAGAGGCTGAGGCGTCAAACTCCCCCAAGCGCGGGCGTGCCTCCGACCCGAAGTTACCACCGGGAAATTACTTGGGAGGCGAACCGCGGCGAGAAAGCGGGACCGGTGCTACTTTTTGGCGCTATGGCCCTGATCGAAGAACGCCCCAACCGACGCGCGCCCCGCATCGCCACCCTCACCCTTAATCCGGCGGTCGACGTCTCCTATGATGTGCGCACCCTGGAGCCGGACCATAAGAGCCATGCGCTGGCCACGCGCTTCGATCCCGGCGGGAACGGCATCAACGTCGCGCGCGGCCTGCAAGCGCTCGGAATTGCCGCGCACAGCTGCTGCCTGATCGGAGGCCGGGTGGGCCTGCTCCTGAAGGACCTCCTGGGGCAGGAGCTCCACCACTCCCACTGGGTCCAGGTGCGTGGGGAGACACGCATCAACGCCACCATCCTCCAGCAGGACCCCAAGGCCCAATTCGAGGTGACCGGACCGGGCCCGATCGTCGGCACCGACCAGCTCGATGCCATCAGCGGCCTCTTCCTGCACCTCGCCGGTACCGGATTCGCAGTGATAACCGGGTCTACACCCCCCGGGGTCGCACCGGGCTACTACTCCGAGCTCGCCCGGCGTGCCGCCGATCAGGGGGCCAGGGTGGTGGCAGACCTCAACGGGCCGCAGCTGGCCGAAGTCATCGATCAGAAGCCCTACCTGGTGAAGCCGAACCTGTTCGAGCTGGAGCAGCACTGCGGACGGAAACTCCCCACAATTGCCGGCGCAGTCGGGCAGGCGCGACGGCTCAACGACGCCGGAGTGACCAACGTTTGTGTCTCCCTGGGCGCGTCCGGAGCGATCCTGACCGGCCCGGAGGGGGCCTTCTACGCGACCGCCCCCCGGACCGAGGTGCGCTGCACGGTTGGGGCGGGTGACTCCATGGTGGCGGGCCTTGTGTGCGCCCTTGCCGCCGGCAGGGGCCCGCAAGAGGCGTTGCGCCTGGGCGTGGCCTGCGGCACCGGCACTGCAGCCAGGCCCGGAACGGCAATCTTCTACTGGCCCCAGGTCGAGGCGCTGATGCCCCAGGTGGAGATCTCCAAGCTGGAGATCTAGCTAGACGAGCGGCTCCTCCCGCTTGGGCGGGATGATCACCACCGGGCAGCAGGCCCGCTCGGCAACCTGGTGCGAGGTTGAGCCAAGTACGTCGGTTGTCACCTTGTGTCCGCGTGAACCGAGAACCACCAGGTCGACTTCCTCTTCATAGGCCACCACCAGGATCGCCGACACCGGGTTCCCGTCGACCACCACCGGCTTGTAATGGACTCCCGCCTCCACCAGTGGGAGGCACCAGCGCTGCTCGAACTCGTCGATGATTGCCTTGCGGTGCCATTCGGTGGGCACGAGCTGCCCGTCGTAATCAGGTGAAAGCAACCCCAGCGAATGGAGCGCCACCACCTCCGCCGATAGCGACCTCGCGAGCTCGGCCACCCAGCCAAGCGCCGCATTGGAGGCAGGCGAGCCGTCCACGCCGACGAGAATCTTGCGGATCATGCCATTCCTCCTGGCCTGGCGCGGGACTCGGGAATTGTTTGGCCACACCGGCCCACGCTCCTACCAAGCCCGAGGCTACGTGGGCCAACCGCGCTCCGCAAATCGCACCCTCCCTCAGTTGGACCAGGTCCGCCCCACATCGTTTGGCTAATGTAGAGGCGTGCCAATTCGAGTTTTTCTGGTGGACGATCACGAAGTGGTCAGGCGCGGCCTGGTCAGCTTGATCGAGATGGAGGACGACATAGAGGTCGTCGGCGAAGCCGGCTCGGTAGCGGACACGCTCTCGCGGATGCCCGCCACCCGGCCCGACGTCATGGTCCTTGACGTTCGCCTGCCCGACGGAGACGGCATCGAGCTGTGCCGGGAGATCAAGTCCGCCCATCCGGATATGGCCTGCCTCATGCTCACCTCCTACTCGGACGACGAGGCACTCTTCTCCGCCATCCTGGCCGGCGCCTCCGGCTACCTGCTGAAGCAGATAAAGACCTCCGACCTGCTGGAGGCGGTGCGGCGCGTCTCGCGTGGGGAGTCCCTGCTCGACCCGGCGGTCACCGCCAAGGTACTTGCACGCCTGCGCGACCCGGCTCCTGAGGACGACCTGCTCGCCAAGCTCTCCCCCCAGGAGCACAAGATCCTGGACCTGATTGCGGAGGGGCTGACCAACCGTGAGATAGCCAAGGAGATGTTCCTGGCGGAGAAGACGGTCAAGAATTACGTCTCGAACCTGCTCGCCAAGCTTGGCATGAGCCACCGGAGTGAGGCCGCCGCCTACGCGGCGCGCCTGGACGAGCGCAAGAGGTTGCGTGACCACAACTAGCGTAAAAGGACTTTCCCCCCCGAACGAGGGACGTTTGTCATTTGACCGGCCGGCTGTGGACGGTCACGATGTGTGCAGGTGGCTTCGTGCCGGAGGGAGATGAAGGATGGCTGGATTCAACCAGGCGAAACGTGTAGTGGTCGGGATCGACGGTTCGCCCGCCTCAGAAGAGGCACTGGATTGGGCGGCCGCGGAGGCGAGGATCAGGGGGGCGGTACTGGAGGTAGACCACGTCTGGAGTCTTCCCAATCTCGGTTACGGCGGCTTCGTCGCCCAAATCGACGACTTCGAGAAGGACGCCATGGATCTTCTCGACAAGGTCACCGGGGAGGCGCGCAAAAGGTTTCCGGACCTGACGATCGAGGCGAACCTGCTCGAGGGTCCGCCCGCGCCGGCTCTCATCGTGCGAGGCAAGAAGGCCGACCTGCTCGTGGTCGGCTCCCGCGGACACGGCGGCTTCGCGGGGCTCATGCTCGGCTCCGTCTCCCAGCAACTCGTTCATCACGCCGAGTTCCCGATCGTGGTGGTGCACCCCAGCAAGAGCTGAGCTCCTCCCACGAGACCGTTGCAGATGAGTGAGCAGTAGCGAGCACTCACGCTGCACCCCTTCTCGGGGTTCCGCCCCTGTTCCCAGGATTGGTTCTGGCCTCACCGGGAACGGCCTTGCATGACTGCAAAGGTCTTACGTTTCCTCCTCTCCGGCACCGGATGATCTGGCGTCGGAGCCGAGTCCCCCACCGCTGCCGGCGGGACTGGCG
>JAJYNL010000075.1 GCA_021786375.1 Actinomycetes bacterium | reverse complement strand
CGCCGGCTTCCCTGAGCTCGACATCCCTATCCCCTGGTGGGGTGGTAGGAGCCTTCGGTTCGGCTTCCCACCCCGCTGAAACCTCAACGCGATTATCGCAATAACGAGTCCCGAGGATCGAGGCTAATGTCCGAATGCGTGGCAGGTGAGCCCGCCGTCCATAACGGGTGCTCGGGTTGCGAGGGCGGCTCCCAGCCCAGGGAGCGCATGCTGCGGGTGGCTCGAGAAGGGAGCGCGCTCGGCCGGTCGTCGTCGGCGAGTATCTCGGCGATGACGGCGGCATCTTCGTATACCAAGAGTCGCAGGTGGCAAGCGTTGGACGCACCCAGTTGGGCGATCTCCATGATCCAGCTACCCGAGTCGAAGGCGAGCCGATAAAGGAAGCTCTCAAGCTCGGCTTCCAGCGCGTCGAGGGTGAATGTAAGGGTGAGCAGCTCGCCACGCGGCGGCAACGAAGGTGAGCTGCTCTCACCCCCGGGCTGGACCATTTCGGCAGTGGCCTCCATCCACTCCTCCAGGTTCCTGGCCCGCTCAGGGTTCAGGGGCGGCTCGATCCTGACAATCCCCGGTTCGTCCTGCACCGGGGCTGGTCCTTGAGGTGCACACCGTGGATGCAGTTGGTATTGTTCAAGGGGCTTCGCGCAGGCGATCCGGCTAAGTAGTGCGGGTCGTGTGGCGCTCTTCTTGGAGCCGGGTAGGGCCGTGCATTGGGGCTGTTCATCCGCTTTGGTTTCGTTCAAACCGCTCTCCTCTTGATCTCGAGGAGCTGGAAAACACAGCGGTGTAATTTGTTTTCCCAGCTCAGAGGCTATGTGGCGGGCCAATGATATGTATCTCGTGTGACACACATACTGGTTAGGTCCGCGGCAAGGGGTTGGGATGACGTGACCCTCGAGAACTCGTCCGGCCGAAATGTAGGTCCAAGCCTCCAGGATGGAAATGGAGGTTTCCGACGATGAAGTCCTCTTCACCACATCCCCGAGCAGGTGATCCGAAAGCTCGACCGTTGGCGACGAGATGCTCAACAAGGGGGCAACCGTCGCCGAGGTGGCGCGCTCTTCGCGGTCACCGAGACCACCTGGTATCGATGGAAGAACACCTACGGCGGGATCAACGCGACCGATGCCAAGCGACTGAAGGAGCTCGAGACCGAGAACAAGCGCCTGGAAAAGATCGTCGCCGGCCAGGCACTCGACATCTACATGCTGAAGGAGATCGCCTCGGACGCTCCCATAGATCAAGCCCCGAGAAGTTGTCGATAGTCCTCCCTTGGCGCGCGCAGGACTCCCCTGACCAGAGAGCGCTTCAGGCACCGGATGACCTCCAACTTTGAGAGCCCTTCCGAGGTCGTGTTTTCATGTACACCCTGGTTCGCGCGTCGTAGTTCGGCCGGATCACCACGGCAGCATGCAGCGCGTTGTTCGCGGAGCGGACGCCGCCATGGTGCAGGCGACAGCCGACAACGTGATCACGCGAGGTCATCATTGACGGTGTCCACGCCGTCATCATTCTGTCTGGCCGGCAACAGCTGGTGAAAGCGGGCTACCGGGTCTCTCGGAACTACGTCCAGAAGCTCTGGAGGGAGGCGGGACTGAAGGTTCCCTCTAAGAAGAAGCGCTTACAAACCAAGAGCACTGGTGTCGGGGTGGCACCGGCCGCTCTATGCCAATGTCACCTGGGCCATGGACTTCCTCCTTCGACCAGAGCCAGGACAAGCGCTCAATCAAGCTCCTGAACGTGGTGGATGAATACGGAAGGCGCTGGCTGTCCTCCTTGGCTGCGAGGTCCATAGATGCAGCTGGGGTCATCGCAACTCTCGATGGCCTGGTGGCCGAGCACGGAGTACCAAAGCAGCTGAGGATGGACAACGGGCCTGAATTTATCGCCGACGTACTGGCGGCCTGGGCCACCGAGATGGGCGTGGAATTGCTCCACATAGAGCCGGAATAACCCCCCTTATCCGGCCAATCCTATGGTGCTTAGGCACATTGGATCTAACATCTCTGTCAATGTCTTGGGATGACCCACTAATGACGCGGTCAATGGTGGTTATCGCTTTGCGGATCTCTTCCCAGCCCTATCAGTTTCACGAATCGGTGGTTCCATCTGCCTCAGTCAAGGCTGGCACGGAGCGGCGGCCATTCGACCGGTTAGTCCTGGTCTAACAGAGTGGCGACCAGGGGACCAAGCGCAGCCAGTCAGGAACAACTGGGTCTGGGGCTTTGCGTCTCCTCTTTGACCAAGACGCGGAGCGCCGACGCAGTAAGCGGAGTGCGGCTTTGCTTCATTGGCCGAGCGCGGTATCGCGCATTCAGTCACCTACCTTTCATGTTCGGCCGCTCTCTGGTGGATAACTCCAAGATCGGTTGCGATAGGATCTCTATTGCAGGCGGTTGCTTTGACCGAATGCGCACGACTGGACGCGGACTTAACCAAGTAAGCGGGTGAGACATGGGTTATGCCTGGTCTGAATTAACAGAGAGCGGCCCTAAGCGAGAGCCGCAGAGGAGCCGCTCGCGTTATCTGCTCTTTGCGGCGGTCCCCTTGGTCATATCGGTGGTGCTCGTTGCTACCGTCCTAACCTACCAGCGACTCCACAGCACAGGCATTGGCGGATACGCGGGCGGTACCTCTGTCAGTTCCCTGCAACAGCTCATGGGCCTGTCAGAACTCCCGGATCGCGCCGCACCGAATTTCACCCTCTTGGATCAATCCGGACAGACTGTCTCGCTCTCACAGTTCCGAGGCAAGGCGGTTGCGCTGGCCTTCATGGACTCTCGCTGCACCACGGTCTGTCCGCTCCTTGCTGAAGAGCTGCAACTGGCGCAAAAGGATCTTGGTTCTGCTGCCAACAAAGCGGTGTTTGTCGCGGTCAATGTCAATCCGTTAGCTGCGAAAGTTTCCGATGTAGTTGCTTTTGATACCCTTCACGGTCTTAGCGGCATGGCTAACTGGTACTTTCTGACCGGTACGCCTTCGCAGCTCTTCAATGTCGCGAATCGATACGGCATTTCGGTATTGGTGCCCAAGAACAACGACCCTAACAATATCGAACACACCGACTATGTATACCTGATTGATTCAAAGGGACTGGAGCGCTATCTTGTCGTTCCCGTCGTGGACGTTACCAAGTCCGGAACCGGGTATCTCCCCGAGCCGACACTCGCCCAATGGGGGCATGGATTCGCAACGTACTTGCTAAAGGTCATGTAATCACGTGATGGCTGCGGCGGTACATTGCGATGCAGGGTGCCATACCATGATTGCGTCTCGCCCGGGTCGAAAGCGGCGGTTAGGGATAGGCCGTGGCGGTCGAGCATGGTACCTGGAAGTGCCGCACTTCGACGCCATCCCCCAGGCGTCGTTGCGGTAACGGATACGCTAGCCGATCGCTTCTTTTCGTGGATTCCCAGCAAGCTCTGCAGCAGTACAAGTCAGGCCTTCAGCTTTTCGGGCAGCTTGTCGAGAGTCCGAATAACATCCCGCTGGGCGGATCCTTCGTGGCAAACTGTCCCGCCCTATGGTTTTCGGGCGACGGGAACGGGCGGCAGCAACCCGTACGCCTCAGCCACCCCTGAACCGCCTTCAACAGGCTGTGCTGGCATGGCTGGAACCCGAGGCTTCTTTGGGAGTGGAAAGCCTCGTTCAAAGTGGCGCAGACTATCTCGGGGAGTTCGCCAGCAAGACGCATTCGTGCAGCACCGATGCATTGAGCCCACCTGTCCAAAGCCGCACGTAGCCACGTCCATCGATGCAAAAAACAACATCATTGATGCTCGACAGGTGCGTCAGACTCCGGTATTGCCGCACGATCCCTAGCGATGCACTGGAGTCTCCACCATATTCGACCCAGCGGCGAGTTGCGGAAGGCAACCTTGCGCCGACCAGGCTGGCCACGAGCTGGCTCGATGACGGCGGTTCGTCGGAGGTATCCACCATGGCAATGTTGATTGCACCTGCCGGGGTCGCCTTGGCCAGTGCGGCAATGTCGCGGGTGCACACGGTGTCACAGCCGTCGAAGAAGCCCAGAATCGCGACCGAGCCCGAGAGAACCGGGCCGCTTCGGCTTGGGCCGCTGGAGCTGGGTAGGAAGAAGCGCGGAGCGGGGATCTTGGCATTTGGCACGCGAACGACACCGGCCCCCAGTGAAGGAGGCGGTGCAGACGTGGCAAAGGATCCCCGCGTCACTATGGCGAACACCGCCGCAAGGAAGCAGCCCAGGAACGCCACTACAACGACGGTCTTTCCGCCTACTGACCTGTTGGAAAATCCCGAGAAATTCGCAGGCGCCCCGGGATCTTCTCTGGTTGCCCGGGGGTGCCCGTCATCGCTCAGCATCGGTGACAGGGATGGATTCATAGCTCGGCGGCCGGATGAGGCTGCGCGGAGAGCACCTCATTGTCCTCCAGGTCGGCGGCTCGCTCGGCCGCAGATATCGCGGCCAGCCAGCGTTGGATGTATATGGTGAGGAAAATGTCGAACGGTATCATGCTCGGAGCCCACATGATCGCCGATCCCAGGGCTTGGTCGCTCACGACGCCGTGCAAAGTGGAACCCGCGACTGCCAGGTAGGGGCGATAGAGAGGTCCCACCGCAAAGGCGAGGACGACGCCCAGCACCCAGCACGCCAGAATCCCCATCCCCAGAAATACGATCCTCTTCGGGTAGGAGTTTTCCGAGCGATGTGGCGCAATATCGATCACCGTACCCCAGTACATCAGCGCAACCGCCAGAAAGACCAGATGTTCCGTCTCATGGAAGAGGTCGTTGCGGAGCGAAAGATCATAGATGAGCGGCAGGTGCGACACCCACAGCACAGCGACAAATGCAGGAATCGCTATATTGGGGCTGCTCACAACTGCAATCGGCCCGCGAACCCGAGCAAGAATCGCGCTGCGCGAAGAGACGCCGAACCTCTCGAGCGCCGCCGCAAAGTGCAAGAGCGGCCTTCCGGCAATGAGAAGCGGCGGGCAAACCAGCATGATGATCATGTGCTGTGCCATATGCCATGCAAAGGAATAGTCGCTCAAAGAGTCAATCGGTGACTGCAGCGCGATGGCAAAGGTAGCCAACCCCAGGTAGAAACTGGTCGAGCGCCATCTCTTTGAGCCGTGGGGACCCATGGGCGTCTCCGCTGGGGTGTCGGAGCCACGCGCTCCGAGAGCGTAAGCGAAGGCTACCGCGAGAACCGCGATCACCACCTGTGGCTGCCACGGCCACCGGACAATATCGAGCCAAAGGCCAACCGAGGTGTAGTTCAAGCTTCGACCTCCCCTAGGCGCATTGCGATCATGCGCAATACTGCCGACCGCCACATCCAGCGTCCCAGCCAGGCTGATGTTCCGGACGCCCTTCTTTCCGAGCGATGGGGGCGCGCGGTCTCGAGCTGTCCAGGCAAGACCGCTACGCGCCTTGCGGAGCGAACGCTATTTTGGCAAGAGCGCCACCGCCACCGCCACGATCGCTATCCAATACCAGAAGTAGCCGAGAACTACCACCTCCATGTGGTGTTCCGCAGAGAACTTTGCCCGCATGGCTCGCACGAGCATCCCCGTCCCAACCAGCAAGCCAACGCAGAGGTGAAAGACGTGATAACCCGCAAGGGCAAAGTAGGAGCTCGCGAATCCCCCTGACTGGGGTCCGAACTGTACTGCGGTCATCTGATAGACCTGAACGACGATGTCGGCGACCAGGAAGAGCAGTGCGAGCGCCAATCCCCGTCGAAGCTGCTCCTGGCGTCCCGCGCGTATCCCCGCCACCGCCCAGCGGTACGCTCCCGCGCTCACAACCACCAAAGCTGCCACCATTATCACCGAAATGGCACCAGCGGGGTGGACATAGGAGGGCCGCCAGAGATGATTCACGTTGAGGACCCGCAAGTAGAGGTAGGAAAAGAACAGCGCCATGACAAATACGAAATCTGAGCCGATAAACAATAAGCCGGCCATTTTCCATTGCCGCTCTTTCGTTTCCAGATCGACATGTCCATGCGATGCAGGATGCGCCAATGTTGTATCACTCTTGCTCATCTGTTTGGATTCTCCATTCGAAACTCCAGGAACTCGAAATCCCAATCATTTCAGGGGATGAACAGCCGGGCTCGTCGGAAAGGGCTTACAACTTGCCCGGCTGCTCCCCAATCTATGTCAGCGGGCGCTTTCGGGCTCGGACGATTGTTCAATGCTTAGCGATGCCTCGGTGGGCAAGTATCCATATTCGTAGGGACCCTCGCGGATGACGGGAATCTCCTCGAAGTTCTCCAGCGGAACCGGCGTCGGCACCATCCATTCAAGGGTCTTTGCCTTCCAGGGATTGGACGAGGCGCGTACGCCACGCCGACTTGAAACGAGAAGGTTGTACCAGAAAAGCAAGAATGAGACCGCCAGAATCGCCGCACCAACCGATGCCACCGCGTTTCCAGTGGCGAACTGGTTGGCATAGTCGCCCACCCGGCGCGGCTCGCCCTGCAGCCCGACATAGAACATGGCAAGGAAGGTAATGTTGAAGCCGATCTGGAGGAGCCAGAACTGCAGGCGCGCCAGGCGCTCGTCATACATACGGCCGGTGATCTTGGGATACCAGTAGTAGACGCCCCCGAGGAATGCCATCACTGCGCCACCCATCAGCGTGTAATGGAAGTGCGCTGTTACAAAAAGCGAACCGTGCAGCTGGACATCGGTGGGAACGTCGGCTAGATAGAGTCCAGTGACTCCACCGATGACGAAATTCCAGAGAAAGGCAAGTATGTAGAGCATGGGAAGCGTCAGCCACACTTTGCCCCTCCAGATGGTTCCGATGGCAGCCAAGAAAGCTAGGCCTGTCGGAATTGAAATGAGCTCGGTAGTGAGCATGAAAGGGCCACTGGCGGTTGGACTCCAGCCCGTCAAGAACATGTGGTGCGCCCACACCAGCACACTCAGTCCGGAGACTCCTAGGATGCCCCCAATAGCGACCTTGTAGGCAAACAGTGGCTTCCGAGTGAAGACCGGCACCATTTCAAGTATCACCGCGAAGGCAGGCAGAATGATCACGTAGACCTCGGGGTGCCCCATGAACCAGAAGAGGTGCTCATAGAGCCACTGGCTTCCGCCCTGGGAGGATACGAAGAAGCCCGTTCCCAGGGTGCGATCCAGGACCACCAAGTACTGCGATGCCAAGAATGCTGGCATCACGAACAATCCCAGGGTGGAGGAGGCGACCGCACTCCATACCAGGATTGGCAAACGAACCCAGCTCATTCCGGGTGCGCGCATCGTCGCCACCGTTACCACGATGTTTACCGCTGCAACGGCGGTTGAGAAGACGAAAAAGAGTATCGTGACGCTATAGGCGTCCATGCCGAGCGCTGTCTGCACCGAAAGCGGAGCGTAGGCCGTCCATCCTGTCTGGAATCCTCCGAAGAACGGTGCCGAGAGAAAGATCGGCACCGCGGCAAAGAGGAGCCAGAAGCTAAGAGCATTGAGCCGCGGGAAGGCCATGTCCCGAGCCCCGATCATGATCGGGACAACAAAATTGCCAAAGGATCCCGTGATCATGATGATCGTCGCCACGACCATGATGAGCCCGTGCATCCCAATGATCGTGTTGTAGGTCTGGATCGAGAAAACCTTGGCTCCGGGCCGCGCAACCTCGAGCCGGATCAGCAAGGCCGCCAGGCCGCCTGCAGCCAGGAGAACCATGCTCATTACCAGGTATTGCACGCCCACTACCTTATGATCGGTGGTAAAGCGGAAATATCTCCAGGCACCCTGGCCCTTGCCGGCGAGATCCTGATCCAGTTCCAAGGTTGGCTCAGCCCGGCCGAGCGCCCAGGATAGCGGGCGATTAGTCGCACCAATCCCGACCAGGAAGCCGATCCCCCAGGCGACATAGGCGAGGGTGAGTTCCGTGTTGCGAACAGAACCCGGCCCCACCACCAGGTGGCAAATGTAGAAAGTTACGATAGCCGCGGCCAGTCCGACCACTAGGCCGCTGAGGACGCTGCGGCTTAGTGGCATGCGTCGTGCAGGCGGCCCCGCGTGCGGTATCGCCGACGGGTGGTCAATTACTGATGTCATCGTTCCCCCAAAATTGATTCCAACAGTCTCGCGAAAAGCGGCCAGCCGTAACCATTACCGACTGGAAAGCGTGATGTCACTTCCGGTCTAAGCATTGGTGGCCTGCCTTTTGCTGATCCACCGGGTGAAGGCGTTCATCGGCACCACGTGGACGGGGCTCTGCATGTATGCGTGAAAAAGACCGCACAACTCGGCGCACCTCACCACATAGGATCCGAGCAAATTCGGCACCACATAGGCGGTGGTGACAACGCCAGAGTTGGCATCCACCTTGACGCCCATTGCCGGAATCCAGAACGAATGGGTCACGTCTCGCGATGTCACATCGAAGGTCACCGGCACGTTGACAGGAAGCTCAAGCGTGGTCGATGTCACGTTGCCGTAACTCGGATAGCTGAAGGTCCATTGCCACTGCTGACCAGTCACGTCCACTACGAGGTTCCTGCCCGCGCTAGGGGTGTAGATGGAGGGAAGTAATGCCAGGCCATACACCACCAGTCCGATGCAGAGAGCGGCCGTGCTTACCAGCCAAGCGATTTGAACCTTGAAGTTCCCATGAATCCGGGGACCTTCATCCGTTGGCATCGTCCGCGATCCCCCGGTGATGACTGAATAAGCGGCGACGACCCATACCAGCATGGCGACAGGAACCGCAAGAACCGTGAACAGTCCCAAAGTGAAATCCTGGCTCTTTGCAAGCGAGGATGCCGCTGGGGGAAGCATGCCAGGCAGAAGCCGGTGAGCAAAGATTGCCAGTGTGACACCAGCGACCGTGGCCACAACCCAGATTACGCCAACGACCTTTATCTCCTTTGACGCCTTAAGCATTGTTGCCACCTCCGACGGTAAGTGTGCCTGCCATGTATCCGAGCGTTTGCATGGGTCCGCCGAAACCGGCGTAGTAGCCACTGCCGCCACAAGGATCGAAACACTGCCACACGTAACGCCCGGAACTTCCAGTACGGAAACTGAAGGTCACCACGGATGGAGCTGGGTAGTTGCTCCCGGGTGCATTCGGTGCGTTGCCGGCAACCCCGGGGAGCGGAACGCTCACATCCAAGAGAGGCTGCCCGGCAGTGGGGTAGGTATGGATTGTGAAAGTGTGAGCAACATCGGCGGCGTTGACGCGGCTCGCCGCAACGCCGTTGAACAAGGCGTCCCCACCGACTGTTCCCTGCACGGAGGCATAGAACGCGCTATTCAGTGGGGTCGCCGAATCATAATTTCTGATAGTCACCCGCACAATGGCATTGGCTGGAACCCAGATATTTGTGCTGGGGCCATAACTGACCCAGTCCGGATGTGCTCCGCCGCTCGCACCGTGCTCTCCAGCCATCGAATCGGGGTAAGTTGCCAAGTCCAGCGTTGCCAGAGTGACAACACCGCTGCTTGTGGTTTCCCTTCCAACAATCTTGGCCTTGAGCAGCGGCTCGTTATTTCCGAGGCGGCCAAGGAACAGACCAAAACCCACGACGATGGCAAGGCCGACCGCCACCACACTCGCCGCGCCGACCGAACTTATCCGAGTCTGCGGCGCTTTAGTCACTTCAGAAGCTGTGGTCAATTGGACCTTCCCCCCTCCGCGTTAGCACCAATAACGAAACTAAGTTCACGTACCCCCCCAAAGTGTTTCGCGATTATGCCTGGTCATCCCGCCTGCGGATCTAGTGGCGGAAACCCCCCGATTGCATCTATCTCACATACATGACATAGAATTCTCATTATGGTACTAAACGTTAAGTACCTGAGGCATCGTTTAATGCAATAAAATTTTCGTATACTTGGGTTCCGCAGGTCAGGTGACCCCTTCAGCATGAATTTCTGGCCTGTGACCCGCTGGATCTCCGCCTCGGTCGGGTGCGCCGACCGGGTTCGTCGCGCTTCACGCTTTAGATGGCGAGCGCCTCCAGATCGCTGAGGGTGTGCCGGGCTCGGCGGGGGTTGTCGAGCCCGGTCTGATAGCGGGAGAGGATTGCTCGTAGCTCCAGACGCGGTGAGCGCAGCCGCTGGTCGTGCCGGCGGCTGTCGCCAAGCCGCCAGCCAACCGTTGCATCGTAGTGGGGATAGGTGAAGCCTTCTGGCCACCGAAACCAGCCTCAGATCTCCGATAGTGGGGGACTGTCACCGAGGTCAAGACGTGCTGAGATGCCGGTGGCTGATGGGGCGCAGATTGCGACAGAGTTGGAGCGGGGAGGCGTTGCCCGTCACCACGGCCATAAGGGCTGGGCAAGGGTCTGAGCAAGCCATCGTCACGGGCAGGGTTCGGACCGGCCTTCGTGGCGGGTGGGCATATCGGATCCAAGTGCATCCCCCGAAAGGGAGCCAAGCCGTCCATGAGCCACAACCACCATCCGGTGCCGATACCAACTCTGCCAGCCTGCCTCGGGCCGGCCAAAGAAGTACTTGTAGTTGGTTCAAAGGGCTCGGGAGGGCCACTTGGGCGCGGTGCTAACCGCCATCCCGCGAGTGGCGGAATCACGGGATCAGTCGGATTACGCACTGGCCCAGTATGTGCGCCGCGCCCGGGAGATGGGAGCAAGCTGGGCGGAGATCGCCCAGTCGATGGGCATCACCCGGCGATCCGCCTGGGAGCGCTTTTCCGGCAAGGCTTGAACGATTGGCGGCTGCCGGGTTTGCGACGGCGTCGTCGGTGAGCCGGGCCGGGTCGTCGGTGACCTGGGTCAGGCGAGTGCGATAAGGTAGCGCAGCTCGGGGATGGGAAAGCCGAAAGGTTCGATTATCCTCGCTCCGTCGGCCAGGCTCCATCCAGTGGCCTCGTAGAAGCTGCGGGCGCCGAGGTTTGCCTCCAGCACCCAGAGCATTGCCTTGGTGAAGCCCGCCTGGGCCAGCTCCCGCAGCGAAGCGGCCATAAGCTCGCTCCCGAGTCCGCGGCCCCAGTATTCGGGAAGCAGATAGATGGCGCGCACCTCGCCTTCGTCGTCCTCGCCCTCCCGGGCGGGGCCCGAACTCGCGAAACCGGCTATGCCCCCATCCACCTCGCTGACCAGCAGTGATTCACGCTCGCCCATCTCCTTGCCGAGATACGCCCTCCAGCCTTTTGCCCGCTCGGCCGGGTCGAGCCGGTCGAGGAAGTCCTGGGGGAAGTGCCCATGATAGACCGCCTGCCAGGAGCGGACATGAACGGTCCCGATGCCTTCTGCGTCCGCCTGCCGGGCTGCTCTGATCATTATCCACCCGTCTTGGACGCTGCCTGCACCAAGCACGACGCTGCATCATCGTAGGGCCACGCGCCGCGTTCAGGCGACGATGAAGCCCATGGCCTCCTTGGCCTTCGTAAGTGTTTCGCCGGCAACGATCCGCGCCTTTTCTGCCCCTTTGCGCATGATCCGCACCAGCTCGGCGCGGTCGGCCAGGTACTCCTCGGTGCGTAACCGAACCGGCTCCAGTTCGGCGACGAGCGCCGCGGTCAGGTCGGATTTGAGCGCTCCGTACGAGTTGTAGCGCTCCGCCAGCTCAGCGGGGTCGGCGCCGGAGATGGCGGAGAAGATCTCCAGTAGGTTGGAAATGCCAGGCCTCTTCTCCGGGTCGTAAACCGCGCGGGCCTCGGTGTCGGTCACCGCACGGGAGATCTTTTTCTTGATCTCCTCGGGCTTGTCCGTGACGTAGAGGATGCCGAGCGGCGTCGCCTGGCTCTTGGACATCTTGCGCTCCGGGGCCTGCAGGTCCATCACCCGCGCCGCCACCTTGGGTATGGCGGGCTCGGGAACGACGAAGGTCCGGCCGAAGCGGTGGTTGAAGCGCATTGCCAGGTCGCGGGTGAGCTCGAGATGCTGCTTCTGGTCCTCACCCACGGGCACACGGTCGGCCTGGTAGAGGAGAATGTCCGCCGCCATCAGCACCGGATAGGTGAATAGCCCTGCGCGCACACTCTCGGACCCCTTCCCCTTGTCCTTGAACTGGGTCATTCGGTGCAGTTCGCCGTAGGTGGCGGTGCACGCGAGCAGCCAAGCCAAGGCGGGGTGCTCATCCAGCTGGCTCTGCACAAAGATGGTGCTGACTTCGGGATCGAGTCCCGAGCCGAGCAGCGTCGCATAGAGCTCCAGCACCGCACTGGTCAGTTCGGCCGGGTTCTGGTCGACGGTTATGGCGTGGAGGTCTACGACGGTGAAGAAGGAATCGTGGTCGTGTTGATCCTCCACCCAGCCACGTACCGCCCCCAGGTAGTTCCCGAGATGTACGTGGCCGGTGGGCTGGATTCCTGAAAGAACGCGCATGATTCCAAGCAGTCTAGATTTTCCTGCCGCCGCACGGTAATGCCGCCGGGTGCGGAGGGATAGCTTCTTTAGGCGTGAGCATGCCAGATCCCCCCACCATCGGAATCGTCGTGGCGATGGAGCAGGAGGTCGCCATCCTGCGGGAGCGCTACTTCGACGCGCGGCCCTCCCGGAGTGGGCTCTGCCCGATCTATCAGGCCAGGATCAACGGCACACCGGTTGTACTTGCCCACTCCGGCATTGGCAAGGTGAACGCGGCAATTGCCGCCAGCGAGCTGGTGCTGGCCCATCGGCCGTCTGCTTTGCTCGTTTCCGGCCTGGCCGGGTCATTGAGCGAAGAGCTGTCGGCGGGCGACATGGTGGTGGCCACCGGTGCTTTGCAGCACGACTTCGATCTGACCCCGCTGGTGTCCGGCAGGGGTCGACTGCCGGGCTCGCGCTCGGCCGAGACGCCGGCTTCTCCGAGGCTGGTCGATCTGGCAACCGAGGCTGCAGCCAAGGTGGCCGCGCAGATCGCCCTCGCCAGGGGTGGGGGAGTGGCGCCGAGATTGCTGCGCGGAGCGGTGGCAAGCGGGGATGCGCTGATCTCCTCGGCGTCGCGAAAGCGCGAGATACTCTCGCACTTCCCCGGAGCGCTGTGTGTTGACATGGAGACCGCCGCCGTGGCCCAGGTGGCTTCGGCGGCCGGCTGCGAGTGGGCGTCAGTGCGGGTGGTCTCGGATAATGCCGACGAGAGCTTTGACTCATCCGAGGTCCTAGCCTTCGTTGGCGAGGAGGGTGCGGAGTCGATATCCGCCCTGCTGGTGAGTCTCTGCGGCCTCTGAGCGCCACCTGGACTCGACCGATCAGTAGAGGCCGGGAACCCTCTTACGCCGGCGAATACCCTTGGCCTGCTCCGTGAGCAGCGTCAGATGGTAATCGAAGTCGTCCTCACGGTCCATGAAGTGCTTGATGTTGGAGATGGCCGCGTAGGTGAAGGGCTCCATGCACAGAACCCAGAGGACGGCGGCCGCCAGCTCCTGATCGCCCATGCCCGACATGGTCTTGCCTGGTACGTGTAGGTAGACGCTGTAGAACGGCGTGGTGGCGAAGCCCATGATCATCGCCAGTATCCAGGACGAGATGGTGGTGAAGAAGATCGGCACCACCCGCTTGATCTCCGGAAATACCCTCGGCTTGATCGGGGGGGAGTCAACCAGGTGTATCCACAGCAGCATGCCGGTGGCTACGAAGGTGAAGTGGGCGAAGTTGTGCACCCACTGGTTGGTGACGGAAAGGTCGAGCATGGCGGGGAAGTGCCAGCCCCACATGGCCAGGTTGAAGAGGATGAACCCCACCAGCGGCTTCATGAAGAAGTTCCCCACCTTGCGCAGCCAGGAGGTGCGGTCGCTGACCAGGAAGGTGCGGCCCAGCTTGCGACGCCAACCCACGGGTAGGCCGCGGTAGATGACCAGCCAGGGTGCCGAGAGCACGATAAGGGGCGGGGCGTAAGCCATCAGCAGCACGTGCTGGAGCATGTGAATCCAGAGGTACGTGTCCGACCAGTAGTCGATGGGGGACATGACGGCGATTACGAGGATCAGGATGCCACTGGCGAAAAGCGCGGCCCGGAGCCTGCGCGCCTTGGGCGGGCGTCTCGAACCCCGGGAGATGGCACGCTCCAGGCGGCGGTAGCCCATCACGTAAAGGTAGACCGGGATGCCGGTCAGGACCAGGAAGAGCGGGTCAATGCTCCAGTGGCTGAGAAAATACCTCTGCAGGATCAGCAATTGGCTCCCCCTGGGGCGTGTGATCGGCGGGTTGCTCCGCTGCGGGTATGTCAGAAACTATAGGCGCCCCGCCGGCCCGAGGGGGCGCCTATGCGAACGACAGGCATCTAACCGGTAAACGCGATGTAGTCCAGATGCCCCGTCCGGGTGTCGAAGCGTGTGACCGACCCCTTGGCGCAGGCAAGAGCTTCGGGGGAGAACTTTCCCATCAACTGGAGGGCCGCGGGAATCACGTTGCCGTGGGAGCAGAGCGCCACCGGGTCGGCCAGCCCGGCCAGCTCCTCCAGCAGGGCCTGGAGCCGGGGCAGGGTCGTCTCTTCCGCCAGTGCTTCGCTCGTCTCCACCTCCAGGCCGAGTTGCTCGGCGGCCGGAGCCACCGTCTCAAGACAACGCGTATAAGGAGACGAGATGATGCGCTCGACGGGATGGACTGCGAAGTATCCTGCTATTTCCTTGGCCTGGCCCAAGCCCGAGGAGGTCAGGTGGCGATGGCGATCGAGCACCAGGTCGTGACCCCTGTGGCCGGCCTTGGAATGCCGCACAAGGTAGATGATCATTCCGATCTTGAAAAGCGTACTAGAGACGCAAAAGGCGTGCGTGCCCAGTTGCAATGACCCGAGGTGTAGGTGGCAGACCCGCCGTTTTGCTAAAGTGCGTACGCGGCCGTACCGAAGCTTGCTCTATGGGCATGAGGGGATGCATCGTGTCCGGAGGAGATGGACAGCATGCGAAGCAGGCCTGACGGGGCCGACGAGCAGGGATTTACCCTGATCGAAGTGATGGTGGTGGTCGTGATCATCGGCATCCTGGTGTCCATCGCCATTCCCACCTTCCTGAGCGCCCGAACCCAGGCGCAGAACAAGTCCGTGGAGCAGGACCTGCGCAATGCGTTGACGGTCGCCCAGACGCTCTTCGTCAAGGGTGGTTATAAATACGACACCACCACCATCCAGCACGACCTCACCTCGATGGAGCCCTCGCTCGCCTTTGCCGCCACCACCGCTACACCGAATGTCTCCTCCCAGAACGTTATGTATTACAACGCCAGCACCAACGACATCTGCTTCGCGGGACTCTCGGCCTCAGGGATGATTCTGCAAATGGCGCTGGTCCTCGACCCGGCCGTCTCGGCCGGTAACCAGGGAACCTACTTTTACATCGGTGCATCAGCCATCGCCTGCCCGACTGGGTCGCTGGCGACGGGATGGTCGCGCAGCGCGGGCGCCGCCGGCTGGTGACGGCGGCCGGCACCTCTCCGGGGCAACCCGGTCTTCGGGGCCGGGATCCGAGATCCGCTAAGCCAGGCTGATCAAGGGGTCGCCCTCTTCGATGAAGTCGCCCGGGGCCGCGTGCAGCGCCGACACCTCGCCCGAGGCATCGGCCTCGACGGGTATCTCCATCTTCATCGACTCGATTACCGCCACCTGCTGGCCCTCTTCCACCCGGTTCCCGATTGCGATCGAGAAGGTTACGAGCGTTCCGGACATGGGACTGTTGATCTGCACGGGCTTCCTTTCTCCTCATGCGATTTTGGCACGCGGATCACGCTTGAGGCGGGTGCCAGCCGGATTCGAGGGCCGAGCGCCAGGGCCGGGAATATGATGACGAGCGTTAGGGGGCGCCGGGTTGGCATACGAAGTGAAGCTTGACATCTACGAGGGGCCGATCGGCATCCTGCTCTCCTTGATCCAGGCGCGTAGCCTGGACGTGAACCAGATCTCCCTGAACGAACTCGTCACCTCCTTCCTGGCCGAAATAGAGCTGCGGCGAGCGCTTGACCTCGAGGTTGCCACCGAGTTCCTTCTGGTCGCCGCCACCCTGATGGAGATAAAGTGCCGGCGCCTGCTTCCCGGTAGCGACGACGACGACCAGGACGAGGACGACTTCTTCGACGAGCGCGACGTACTGATTGCCCGGCTCCTCGAGGCCAAGGCCTACCGTGACGTCTCCGCCGTCTTTGCCGCGATGCTGGAAGAGGGGATTCGGAGGGTGGGGCGCAGGGTCGGCTTCGGCCCGGAGGTGGCCCACCTGGTCCCGGATCCGCTGGCGTCGCTGACCCCCGGGCGCCTGGCCGAGGCCTACGTGGCGGTTCTCGGGCGCAATGAGGAGCCGGAGATGCCGCCCACGCACGTCACTCCGCTCCCGCGCATCTCCGTGGCGGAGGCCCGCAGGCGGATTGCCGAGCATCTGGCCCGGACACGCCGTGCCACCTTCGACGAGGTGGTGCGCGATGCCGAGGCACGCCTGGACGTGGTGGTGCACTTCCTGGGGATGCTGGAGTTGTTCAAGTTGGGTGAGGTCGATATCACCCAGGCTCTGGCCAGCGCGCCCATCGAATTGCGGCTGTTGCTGGAAGGTGCCTGAAGGCCAAGCCCGCGCTTTGCCGCCATTGCGCCAGGTGGCCATGCCGCGATTAGCTTCTTAGGCCATGGACGAGCAGCGGAACCCGAGCGGCATGGCAGAGGGCCTCGCGGCGGCGCTGGAGGCTCTAATTCTGGTGGCCAGCGAACCGGTGACCCTCGCCCAGCTCAGCCGGGCTGCCGAGGCCACCGAGCACGATTGCGAGCTCGCGCTTGCTGAGCTGCAGAGACGCTACTGCGACTCCCGCTTTGGCATAGAGATTGCCTCCCTCGCCGGCGGCTACCGCTTCGTTACCAAGGCTCGCCATCACCGGGTAATCGGACGCTTTGCCGAGGAGACTTTCGACGTCCGGTTCTCGCCGGCGGCTTTGGAGACCCTGGCCATAGTGGCGTACCAACAGCCGATCTCGCGCCGGCGGGTTTCGGCCATCCGCGGGGTCAACTCCGATGCGGTCATGCGCATGCTGGCGGTTAAGGGCTACATCCATCCGGTGGGAAGGGAGAACTCGGCGGGTTCCGCCGTCCTCTTCGCCACCACGACCCTCTTCCTGGAGCGGCTCGGCCTCTCGTCCTTGGCCGATCTGCCGGCGCTCGCTGAGTTCGAGCCTTCGGTGGAGGTGGCCGAGTCGATCGAGGCGGCCCTGCGCGAGGAGGCCTAGAATTGCCCGAGGACCAATCCGAGGGCGAGCGCCTGCAGAAGATCATCTCCCAGGCGGGTATCGGCTCCCGACGCGTCGCCGAGGAGATGATCCTTGCCGGACGGGTTGCGGTGAACGGCAGCATTGCCAAGCTCGGCGACCGCGCCCGGATAGGGGACGACCTTGTCGAGGTCGACGGGGTACCGGTGATGATCGACCCGCGCCGGGTCTACTGGCTGGTGCAGAAGCCGATCGGGGTGGTGTCAACCACCAAAGACACCCACGGTCGGCCCGTCGTCACCGACCTGGTGCCGGCCGAGCCACGCGTATATCCGGTGGGGCGGCTGGATGCCGACTCCGAGGGGCTGATCATCCTTACCAACGACGGCGACTTCGCCCTGCGCCTGACCCACCCCCGTTTCAAGGTGGACAAGGAGTATCTTGTCTCCCTGGACAAGCCGGTCGGGCGTGACACCCTCTCCAAGCTCGCGAGGGGCGTGGCCCTCGAGGACGGCCCTACCGCGCCCGCAACCCTGACCCAGCTATCTCCCACGCTCGTGCGCATGGTCATCCGTGAAGGTCGTAACCGCCAGATCCGAAGAATGTTCGAGCTCTTCTCGTTCCATGTCACCAGATTGGTCAGGACGCGCATCGGACCCATCAGCGACCAGCGCCTCGGCGTCGGCGGTTATCGCGCGCTGACCCAGGCGGAGCTGCGGTCCTTGTGGTCCGCGGTGCGCGAGGCTGGTTAGAATCCTCTCCATGCCACTTCGAGGACTTCGCGGAGCTACAACCATCGAACGCGACTCACGCGAGGACGTCATCTCGAGGACCAAGGAACTCCTGGCCGAGATGCTCGAGCGGAACCAGGTGGACAAGGAGCACTTGGTCAGCATCGTCTTTACCGCCACGCCCGATGTGCACGGCGCTTTCCCTGCCGCCGCCGCCCGCGAAATGGGCTTCGGCGACGTTCCGCTCATGTGCGCCCAGGAACTCGACATCGATGGAGGGACACCCTTGTGCATTAGGATACTGGCTCACATCGACACGCCCAAGAGCCGGGCTGAGCTGCGCCACGTTTATCTGTGGGGAGCCAAGGGGCTGCGGGACGATCTTCCCGGCTAGGTCGGCTCGGGAAAGGGGCGAGGATGGAACTGCCTGACGTGAGGCGGATCTTCGGGGGCAGGCATCCCGCAGGTACTGAGCTGGTGGTGCACGGCGGGCACATTCGCGCAGCCTCGGTCCATGTTCCGGGCGACAAATCGATCTCCCATCGCGCTCTGCTCTTCAGCCTGCTGGCCGAGGGCACCAGCCGCATCCAAGGGCTCTCCAAGGCCGACGACGTGAACGCAACACGGGCGGCTGTGTCCTCTCTCGGCGCCAAAATGGACGAGTCCGAGTATGAACTCTCCATCACCGGCACAGGCGGATCGCTGGCCGAGCCGGATCATGTCATCAACGTGGGCAATTCGGGGACACTGTTGCGGCTGATCACCGGGCTTCTGGCACCTCGGGTAGGGGTGACGGTTTTTCTCACCGGCGACGCCTCGATCGTGCGCAGGCCAATGGCCCGCGTGATCGAGCCGTTGACCGCCATGGGCGCCTACATCATCGGCCGCCAGGAGAACCGCTTTGCCCCGCTTGTCGTGCAAGGTAAGGAGCTGATGGGCATCACCTACTCGATGAGCACGCCCTCGGCTCAGGTCAAGTCGGCGATCATCCTCGCCGGCCTCGCCGCCGACGGGGAGACGGCAATCATCGAGTCCACGCCCACCCGGGCCCATACCGAGGAGATGGCCCCCCTTTTCGGGGCGCGTCTGCAGGTCGAGGACGACGGTGCCAGCCGGGTGATCCACGTGGAGCGCTCGGAGCTGGCCGCCTGCAACTTCGTGGTGCCGGGAGACCCATCGGCGGCGGCCTTCTTCGTGGTGCTTGGCCTGATCGGCGCATCCCCGATCACGGTGGATAACGTCTACCTGGGCGGCGAGCGTGACGGGTTCGTGAAGGTGCTCCGTGCGATGGGAGGCCGCATCGATGTGAGCCGGCTACCCTCGGGGTCGCACTCGATCACCGCCCGGCCCAGCGAGCTGACAGGGACCGTGGTCGGCCCCGAGGGGGTGCCGGGCCTGATCGACGAGGTTCCCATCCTGGCGGTAGCCGCCGCCAGGGCCAGGGGGGCCACCACCTTCCTCGGCGTGGAGGAGCTGCGGCACAAGGAGAGTGACCGCATAGCCGGCACTATGGAGATGCTGGCCGCCTTTGGTGTGGAGTCGGCAGAGGTGGAGAGCGGCTTCAGGGTTTGGGGAGGGGCTCCCGTAGACCTGGCCCGGCACATGCAGCGCAGTGTGGACTCCCACATGGACCACCGCATCGCCATGTCGGCCGCGATCCTCGGCGCCGTCTCCAAAGGCGAGACGCGCATCCTGGGTGCCGACAGCGTTCCTACTTCGTTCCCCGGTTTCGCAGCCCAGATTGCCCGTTGCGGGGTGGAGGTACACTCCTGAGCCTTTCCCGGCGTTCCGGGCTCTAGAGCGGCATGTCCCAGATCGGGAACCAGCGCTCGAGGTCGGTTTCGAGAGGCAGGTCGTTCTTCAGCAGGGCCTGCAGCGAGAGTTCGCGCTCGTTGTCACGCTTCTCGCCGCCAAGCGGCGCGAACGGATAGAAGGTTCCCCGCTTGTACAGGTAGATGAGGTAAACCTTGTGCTCGCTCTCCTTGTCACGCAACGGGAAGACCGAGCAAAGTAGTTGGGGACCGAAGCCGTTGGACTCCAGGGTCGAGTTGACCGAATGGATCTCGGTTGTGAGGGATTCGAGGTCGTCAGCGTCGATGATGATCCAGCGGTACCCCATCGAGTCGGTGCTCTCCCGCACAGGCTTGCTGGACGACATCTGCTCGAGGATCGACTTGAAATCCTCCGAGGTGTTCTGGAACGCGGCACCGGAGGCGGGTTTGAAGCAGACCGCAGCGCTTCCGGTCGGAACCAGGTTCGCGGAGACGTCCAGGGTGATTCCCGCCGAGGGCATCGCGAAGAGATTATCCAGGTTCGCCTTGGCGGGCGCGTTGCGCGCGAAGAGTATGTCTCTGAAGCGTCCCAACCTGCCTAGCTCCCTCCCCGAGTCCCGGCTCTACTAGTTTGCCAGGTCGCGCTCGAGCTTGTCGAGCTGGGCGATCCGCTTCTCCAGGCTCGGGTGGGTGGAGAAGAGCCCGGTGATCGAGTCCTTGTTGATGGCCGGTGCGAAGAAGAAGGCGTTGAAGGCGGAGGCGGAGCGAAGGTCACGAGTGGGGATCCTGCCCATCTCGCCGGTGATCTTTATGAGCGCCGATTTCAGAACCGAGGGGTGTCCGATCAGGATTGCCCCCGAGCGGTCGGCAGACAGCTCGCGGTAGCGCGAGAGCGCCCGGGTGATCAGGAAGCTGATCGCATATACGACGACGGAAACCAGGAGTATCACCATTCCGGCGCCCTGGGAGTTGTTCCCGTTACGGTCCCGTCCGCCTCCTCCGAAGCCGCCACCGAACCAAAGCTCCATGCGGGTGAGGAATCCCGCTACCACCCCGAGGAAGGAGGCGATGGTCATCACCAGCACGTCGCGGTGGGCGACGTGGGAGAGTTCGTGCGCCAGCACCGCCTCCACCTCCTGCTCGTCGAGGCGGCGCAGCAGCCCGCTGGTGGCACAGACGACGGAGTTCTTGGGATTGCGGCCGGTCGCGAAAGCGTTGGGGATGTCGAATTCGGATATGGCAACCTTGGGCTTGGGCATGTCAGCCATGGCGCAGAGCCGGTCGACGATGCCGTGTAACTGGGCGGCCTGGGGGCTGTCCTCACGCTGAACTATGCGGCCGCGCATGGAGGCGAGGGCGATCTTGTCGGAGTAGAAGTACTGGACGAACAGGATCGCGGCGGCGATGACGAGCACCAGTGAGGTGCTCATCCGCAGCGCGAGCAGCACGCCGATGAAGAGAACGTAGACCAGGCCGAGCAGGAAGACGGTTAGGCCCATCCTCGCGGTCAGGCCCCGGTCCTTGGGGAATCGAGTTTTTGCCACAGATCCATTCTTAGTCGAAATCCCTGGAAATACTGATCAGAGACTCTGTGATCTGGCTGTGAGTGCCCAGGTGGCGCCGGGAAAACCTTGCCCCCGGACGGGACGGGGACCCGGCCGGGAGGTTATCGTCGAATGGATGAGCGCACAGAGGTGGGAGAGGCGGTCGGTGGCCATAGACGGGATGGCCGGAACCGGTAAGTCAACCTTGGCGCGCGCCCTTGCATCCCGGCTGGGGCTGACCTTCCTCGACACCGGAGCCACCTACCGTGCCATTGCCCTGGTGGCGATGGAGGCGAGGGCCGACCTATCCGATGGCGAGGCGGTGGTGGATGCCTGGCGCGGGCACGTGCTCGGAATCTCCGCCGGCAGACTGACCATCGATGGGGAGGACCGGGAGGAGGCGATACGCACCGCCTCGGTCTCGGAGTCCGCCTCCAGGATCGCAGTGCATCCCCAGGTGCGCAAGATGCTCGCAGAGTGGCAGCGCGGCTTCGTCGAGGCACACGGGGGCGCGGTTGCCGAGGGACGTGACATCGGCACCGTGGTGCTTCCCGAAGCCGGATTGAAGGTGTTCCTGGTGGCAAGGGACGAGGTGCGCTCCTCTCGCCGCGGGGAGGTGACCGCGGCGGAGCTCGCAAAGCGCGACATACGGGATGCGACACGGCGTGCGGATCCGGTGCGGGCCGCCGAGGACGCGGTGGTGCTCGACACCTCCGAGCGTGAGGTGGGCGAGCTCGTTGGGGAGCTGGCGGGAATCTATTGGCTTACCGTTGGCGGAGAGGGCTAGGCGAGCCGTACCGGCTGCGCCCCGCGAAATTAGTCTTTTGCCAGGTGCGGTGCCGCCCAGGCGGCGCGATCAAGGGTGGTTGTGTTGAACGGGGAGTTCCTGGAGGTTGGCGATACCAGGGTTCGGCTCGTGCCGAGCCGCTTCGACCTGGGCTTCTACTCCTTTGCGCGGGCTCTGGTCGACGGGGTGAACCATGCCTACTGGCGGGTGGAGGTGATAGGAGCCGAAAAGATTCCCTCGCCTCCTTACATTCTCTCCCCAACGCACCGCTCCAACATCGACGCCCTCCTGCTCGGGTCGGTGACCCATGATCACCTCCGCTTCCTTGGCAAGTCGGGCCTGTGGAGGAATGCCGGTTTCGGCAAGCTGATGACCGCTTTGGGGGGAATCCCGGTGAACCGCGAGATCGCCGACCGGGAGGCCATGGACACCTCGTTGGCCGTCCTCGCCTCCGGCCAGCCGCTGGTGCTCTTTCCGGAGGGGACGCGCAAGACGGGGCCGTTGATCGAGGAGATCATGGACGGCGCCGCCTACATCGCCCTAAAGGCCCAGGTACCGATCGTGCCCCTCGGCATCGCGGGATCGGACAAGGCCATGGCCAAGGGAGTGAAGTTCCCCCGGCCGGCGCGTTGCGTGCTGCTGGTCGGAGACCCGCTGGCCCAAGGTGTGGGCGCGGCGAAGAGCGGATCCCGGGTTCCGCGCTCCAAGGTCAGGGAGATGACCGCACAGCTGCAGGCCACGCTGCAAGAACTTTACGACGGTGCCAAGTCGCTCCTGTAGGCGTGTCCGCTCAGGGGTGCCCGGCCGCGAGTTCGGAAAGCACCGAGAAGGCCGGAGTCGTGTTGTCGCGATCCAAGGGGCCGTGATCCGGCTCGTCCAGGCCGAACGCGTATGCAGCCACGGTGTTAAGGCCACGGAGGAACTCGCGTAGCTCACGCGGAGGCGGGAAGTATTCCTCCTCCTCCACCGCGGATACCTCCTCGACGCCCTGGGAGGGGTTTAGCCGGGCGACCACCTCTTCGATCAGATCTTCGGGCGCGGATGCGCCGGCGGTGATGGCGACTACGCCTGAGAGGTCATCGGGCAGCTCGTCGGTGGTGTTGATACGCACTATGCGAGCTCCCGAGACGCTGCGCGCCACCTTCTCGATCGCGTTGGTGTTCGAGGAGTTGGCCGATCCGATCACGACGACCACGTCGGCCATGGGCGCCACCTTGCGCACTGCCGCCTGGCGGTTGGTGGTGGCGAAGCAGAGGTCGCTCTTGTTGGGCATCCAGATCCCGGGGTGCATCTCCGCCGCCCGGTCCGCGATGGCGCGCCACTCGTCCACGGCCAAGGTGGTCTGGGCGATGAGGGCGATCTCGGGAGCATCGATGGGGGTGGCTTCCAATTCCGCGATCGTCTCCACCAGGTGAACCTTACCCGGGGCCACCGCCATTGTCCCGAGAGCCTCGTCGTGGCCGTGATGGCCTATGTAGAGGATCTCGAAGCCTTTGCCCGCCCGGGTCTTCACCTCGTGATGGACCTTGGTTACCAGCGGACAAACCGCGTTGATGGAGATTCCCGCCACCTCCCGCGAAGTGTCCACCACCTGCGGGGCCGAGCCGTGTGCCGAAAGCATCACCGGCCTTCCCGCCGGCACCTCGCTTACGTCGTTAACGAAGACCACGCCAAGGGCGGCGAAGCGCTCCACCACCACACGGTTGTGGACGATCTCGTGGTAGCAGTACACGGGGGGCTCGAAGACGCGCACCATCCAGGAGAGCGCCTTTATGGCCATCTCCACTCCGGCGCAGAAGCCTCTAGGCTTGGCTAGGAGGACTTTTTCAACAGGCACCTCTCCGATACTAGCCAAGCTCCCAGGTATCCAGAATTGTCCAACCCCGTCGTGCTCGCCGTCCAGGCGGAATCAAAAGCTCAGCTTGCCGGAGTGCTGCCCGGGGACGAGATCCGCTCCATCAACGGGGTGGTTCCAACCGACGTCATCCAGTACCAGATGCTGGTGGAGGAGCCCGAGGTGTCACTGGTCATCGATCGAAGCGGCCTCGAGGTGGAGCTGGAGATCACCAAGCTCGCGGGCGAGCCGCTCGGCATCGAGGTGGCCTCGGCCATCTTCGACCAGGTGCGCACATGTGACAACCACTGCGAGTTCTGCTTCATCTACCAGCTGCCTCAGGGGCTGCGCAAGACGCTGTACATGAAGGACGACGACTATCGCCTTTCATTCCTCTACGGAAACTTCACCACCCTGACCCGCTTTACCGAGGCCGACCTCGAGAGGGTGATAACCGAGCATCTTTCGCCCCTGTTCGTCTCCATACATGCCACCCATCCCCGCCTGCGCACCGAGTTGCTGCGAAACCGGCGCGGTGGCACCTCGCTGCGCTGGCTCTCCGCGCTGCTGGAGGAGGGTATTGAGGTGCACGGGCAGCTCGTCATCTGCCCGGGGATCAACGACGGCAACTTCCTGGCCGAGACTCTGCTCGGGATCCTGTCGGAGTATCCCGAGCTTGCCGATGTGGCCGCGGTGCCCCTCGGGGTCTCCAAGTTCTCCCACGAGGGCCGTATGCGGCCCCACACCCAGGCCGAGGCGGCCAGGGTGGTGGAGATCATCGGCGAGATGCAAGAGCTCTTCCTGGCCGTGCTGGGCAGGCGCATGGTCTATGCCTCGGATGAGTACTACCTGCTGGCCGGTGCCGAACTGCCGTCCTTCCAGAGCTACGGGGACTTTTCCCAGCACGAGAACGGCATCGGCATCACCCGTGCCTTCGAACAGGCCTTCCTGGGTAAGACCAACGAGGTCCACGGCGTGAAGCAGGGTTTTTTCGCCTGGGTTGAAGGAGCACCCAAGGAGGGTTACCGGGCCGTGCGTTCCACCCAGGGCGCAAGCCTGGGCGTTCCCCGCCGGCGGGGGCAGCGCAAAGTGGCCCTGATCACCTCGACCTACGGGGCCAAGGTGCTGCCTGCCATTGTCTCGCCAACCTTCCCGCAGGTGGGCTACGTCGAGGTGGAAAACCGGTTCTTCGGGGGAAACGTGGGAGTGGCGGGGCTGATGGTGGGCGAGGACATCGCCGCCGCCCTGGAGGCCTCCCCCGAGTACGATCTCTACCTGCTGCCCGACGTATGCCTTTCCGAGGACAAGTTCCTCGACGGCAGCTCCGTGGAATCGTTGCCCTTCCCGATCGAAGTCGTTCCCACCGACGGCGCCGGCCTTCGCGCGGCGCTGGCCGGTCACCTTGGGGAAGGCCCCGGTCCACGCCCGCGCGCGGCAGCGGTCATCTAGGAGTACAAGTGTTCAGAGTCGCAGTGGTGGGACGTCCCAACGTCGGGAAGTCCACCTTGGTAAATCGCATTGTCGGCCGCCAGGACGCGATCGTCGAGGAGAGGCCCGGTGTCACCCGGGACCGCAAGTCATATTCCGCGATCTGGCGTGAGGTGGAGTTCGAGCTCATCGATACGGGCGGCTGGCTGGAAGCGGGAGACGAGCTCGAGTCAAAGATCTCGCACCAGGCGGGTTCCGCGGTGTTGGATGCCGACCTGATCCTGTTTGTGGTGGACGCCTCGGTGGGCATCACCGGAGAGGACACCGACGTGGCGCGCATGCTGCAGCGGACGCGCAAGCCGGTGATCGTCGTCGCCAACAAGGCGGAGTCGGAGCAGCGCCGGTTCGCCGCATGGGAGTTCGCCGCGCTCGGGTTCGAGCAGCTGGTACCGGTTTCGGCGATGCACGGAACCATGACCGGAGACCTGCTGGACATGATGGTGGAGGAGCTCTCCGCCCTGCCTCCCGCCCAAGAGCCCGCTCCCGCCGAGAGTAGCGAACCGGCGGACAGGATCTTTTCGGTGGCCATCGTCGGACGTCCCAACGTCGGCAAGTCCACTCTCTTCAACCGGCTGGTGGGCGACGACCGGGCGGTTGTGCACGACATGCCCGGCACCACGACCGACACCGTGGACACGGTGGTGGAGACCGAGATCGGGACCCTGCGCTTCCTCGATACGGCAGGCATGCGCCGGCGCGCCAAGGAATCGAGCGGTACCGAGTATTACTCGATGGTCAGGGCGCTTAAGGCCATCGATGCCGCCGACGTCGCCTTGCTCGTCATCGACGGACACGAGGGCGTGACTCATCAGGACCAGCGCTTGGCCGAGCGCGTGGATGCCGCGGGGAGCCCGGTGCTGGTGATCCTCAACAAGTGGGACGACCTCACCACAGAGGAGAAGCTCGTGCACGGCCGCGACGCAGAGGAGCGGCTGGCCTTCCTCACCTACGCACCGTTCTTGAGAATCTCGGCCAAGACCGGCACAGGGGTGCATCGAATCCTTCCCGCCGTGCAAAACGCCATCATCGCCTATCGGCACCGCATTCCAACCCGGGAGCTGAACCTCGCGATAGCCGAGTTCCAGGCGGCCCATCCGGCCAAGGGCACGCGCATCCTTTACGCCGTGCAAGGTGCCACCGATCCGCCCACCTTCACCTTCTTTTCGAGCCGCCCCATCGACGCGCCTTATATGCGCTACCTGGAGCGAAAGCTCAGGGAGCGCTTCGGGCTGGGACCGACTCCTATCAAGATGAGGGTCCGGCGGCGCTCGGAATAGGCAATTTCCGGCCCACATGCCCGCGGCTCCCCAGCTGGGTAGATTGGAGCAAGATCTGCCAAAGGAGGCCCTTTGCCGGAGCACAGGGAA
>JAJYNL010000099.1 GCA_021786375.1 Actinomycetes bacterium | reverse complement strand
GGAATGGCCGGTAACGAGTTGGTGCGATGCTCGGGTGGAATTGAGACGTGTCGGGCAGCGGCTTGAACGGAGTGGCCCAGTCGGGCGTTGACTGTGGAGTACTGCAGTCGTAAGGTGGCCGGTCGGGTCGCATCAGCCAGTCCGACTCCCCCGCGGGTCGCTCCGCAGGCTCTAACGCAACCTCTGGTCGACGGCGCGACTCACCACGCATAGGGGCCAGTGCCATTCGCTAAGGTCGGCATACGTCAGGTGGTTGCCGCACCAGGTGGCGCGGTTCGTTGCAGCGCTAAAGGGAACTAAGGGTGGAGGTTGCCAACCACCGGGAGCGATATGTGGGTCTGGAATTTTACGGAGTGACCCGCGCTGGCGGCTGCCTCGTCGTCTGGTTGGATTTGCCGCGGTATTACGGAGGTGGATCTGAAGGCGTGTGGTGAAAAGAGTGACGTAGCCGACAGGGACCTCGCATTATGGCGGAGTTAAGAAAGTGCGGAAACTTGGTAGGGATTGGCGAGGGCCACGGGAGATGCGTAACGGGCTTGGGGCTCGAACGGACGGCGCGCGTGGCTAAAGCGTGGACCGAGATGCTATTTGTTCGGCAATCCGCTTCAAGTCTTCAAGGTTGTCGAATTCGATCGTTACCTTGCCACTGGCAGTGGGCGACGATTTCTTGCCCATCTGGACTTGGACCTTCGCGTCAAGCACGTCGGTCAACAAGCGTTCCAGTTCCACGATTCCAGCTGGCTTGAATATGGGTGTCGTTCTAGGGGGAGCGGTTACTGGCGTATCGGAGTCACCCGCGCCGGACTCCTTCTTGATCAATTCTTCCAGCGCCCGCACGGAGAGCCCTTCGTCTGCGGCTAGACGCGCTAAGCGTTCCTGGGCGAGGCGGTCGGGGGTTGATAGGAGCGCACGGGCATGTCCTGCAGAGATGCGCCGTTCGATCAAGAGGCGCTGTGCGGCGGCGGGGAGTTGGAGGAGTCGAAGGGCATTGGTGATTACTGCACGTGACTTGCCAATTCGGGAAGCGAGAGATTCGTGGGTGAAACCAAATTCTTCTACGAGGCTTTGGTAGGCGGTGGCCTCCTCGATCGGGTTTAGATCCTCCCTGTGCAGGTTCTCGACCAGAGCCTGCTCGATGCTGACCTTCGCATCCGCGCTCTGGACGATCGCTGGAATGAAGTCCAAGCCGACGCGGCGCGCGGCTCGCCACCGTCGCTCCCCTGCAATGATCTCATATTGACCGTCTTCATGTTCCCTGACAAGTATGGGCTGTATGACCCCCATGGATGCGACTGAGGCGGCCAAGGCGGCGAGAGTTTCTTCGTCGAAGGACTTACGTGGCTGGTTGGGATTCGGTCGGATGTGCGTAGTTGGAATCTCGCGATAGGTGGCGTCGCGCGATTCCGTCTCGCTTTGGGGAATAAGGGATCCGAGCCCTCGTCCCAGACCCGGCTTTCGCACCATTAGAGAACCTCCCTGGCGAGTTCTTTGTAAGCCACCGAGCCTCTCGAGAGGGGATCGAAAGCGGTAATTGGCTGTCCGTAGGACGGTGCCTCCGAGAGCCTGACGTTCCTAGGGATGATGGTTTTGCAGACGATTTCAGGGTAGTGGGCACGTACATCGGCGGCTACCTGTTCCGCGAGTTTGGTGCGGGCGTCGTACATGGTGAGAACGATGTGCTTGACCTCGAGGATTGGATTCAAGTTCGACTTCACCAACCTGACGTTTCGGAAGAGCTGTGTGAGGCCCTCTAGCGCGTAGTACTCGCACTGAATTGGAACGAGGACCTCGCTTGCGGCAACGAAGGCGTTGATGGTTAGGAGGCCGAGTGAGGGTGGGCAATCGATCACGATGATGTCGAAGTCCTCGGCTATCGGATCCAAGCTTCGTTTCAGGCGGCTTTCTCGGCTGAATACGCTGACGAGTTCGATCTCCGAGCCAGCCAGGTCGATGTTGGCCGGTAGAACGAAAAGGTTCTTGATCGAGGTCGGTTCTATGGAGTCCTCTGCGGGTGCCTCGTGCAGAAGGACGTCATAGACGGTTGTTCCTAAGGCACGTATGTCTATGCCCAGGCCAGTGCTTGCATTTCCCTGGGGATCGAGGTCTACCACAAGGACGCGGTTGCCAGCCTCTGCCATTGCGGCAGCGAGGTTGATGGATGTGGTGGTCTTGCCGACGCCGCCCTTTTGATTGGCGACTGCAATAATTCGGCTGGCCTGGTCGTTCATCTAGTACCGTCCGTGTACGGGGTGAGAATGTTTCACGTGAAACATTGCTTCGAGATCGGACGGCTACATCCTAGCGGCTGGTGCTGGTCGCGCCGGGGAATTGAGAAGCACGCCGAACTATTGCGACGCTCCTCAGATAGCGGGTCATCGGTGATCACCTTGGTTCGTTCCGGCAAAAGATCGCTTTAGGAATCCAGCGCAACTTATCCGCCTCCATATTCGTCTATACATTGGAGGTTCAAATGGATGCCTGGGAATCCGACGGTAGTCGGCAGCAGCCCTCCGGATGGGAATCCTGGTACAGAGAATACTGGGGTTCGTTGGTAAGGAGTGCTTGGTTGATGTGCGGCTCGAGGGAGCTGGCGGAAGACCTGGCACACGACGCTTTCGTGAGGCTGTACAGATCCGGCGCACAGCCGGAGAAACCTTTACCGTACTTAAGACGTACCGTCGTCAACCTGTTGGCCGATTCCTGTAGGCGAGAGCGTATCGCCAGAGCAGTGGCGGCGGATCCACCTGCGATCGAAATGGGCCCTCAAGAGATGGAGACGTGGCACTTGGTTAACGGCTTGCCCCTACGACAGAGGCAGGCGCTGGTGCTGCGGTACGGAGACGACTTATCGATCGAGGAGATAGCGGAGGTTATGTATTGCAGCCAGGCTGCTGTCAAGTCGCTTGTTCACAGAGGACTTGAGACACTTAGGGAGGAGATTGGGAAAAGTGCCGAATATTGAGGAGGTCGAGCGCCGCTTGCGTTCCCTATTTGAACAGGTGGGGGAACACGTGGACAATGATCCTGGAGAGATCCGGGCCGAGCGCCTCCGGCGAGCGATCGAGGAGGGGGATGGCGGCCAACCCAGGCGCTCTCCCCTAAGGATTACCAGGTGGGGGATGGCGGCTATCGTGACTCCCGCTGCGCTGGTGCTTTCGACAACCATGGCTGCGGCAGCTCCAGGCGTGCCTGCTCCGCTGTCCCTGATGCTGGCCGGCGCTGACGCACTGTTATCATCCGCTGCGGTGATCGAGCAATCGGCCGCACAGTTGCGGGTGTCGGTCACCGGTCCAGATGGAGCGCAACTCGAAGTTTTTAGCATCCCGGTGGGATCAGGTAAAAGCCTCGCCGGGTCGTGTGACAGGCTGGTGGTTCTGCCGGCGGGGAGTTCGGGTGCGTCCGCTCCTTTGTCGACCGGCGAGATGACCTGTTCGCTACTAGGTGCCTCTGGCACTTCGAGATTGAATGCCCAGCAGATTGCACAAGCAAAGTCGGAGGCGGGTCAGGCGGTAGCACCGTGGACTTCACCAGTGGGAACGCGATACACGGTGGTGTATGGCTCTGCAGAGTCAGGAGCTGCGTCAAGTGCTCTTGTAAGCGCGGATGGAGTGAAGGGGGCTACTGGTCAGGTCGTAAACGGATGGTTTGTGCTGTACATCCCAGAAGGTGAAGTCGCTCGGTTTCCGTATCTCAGGTTTTATCGGGCTGACGGCTCCGTGCTGGATACGCTTCCCGGGAAGTTCTGATTGCCCTACAAAGCGGGCCACGGGCCACCCCGGCGGCCCAGGTGCCTACCTATGCGGTCGCGTTGAGGGTTTGATGGCTCAGTTGAAGGTTCCACGAGGCGGTTACCGCCTATGCCAAGCGTTCCATCGAGTTGTTTCCAGCCAAGAGCCTCGTGAGGCAACCACGCAGACACAGGACGTAGGGGCTGGTGGCCATCAACCGCAGGCTTCTTCGTCACCTCCTGACTTTCGTTCCTACGGGACCGGATCGCCCCTGCTTGGCTTGCCTCGACGCGGTGAAGCCGTCGGTCCCTCTCGTCCCCTTGGGCGTCAGGCCGCTTCTCGACCTCGATCGCATGTGCCCCGTCGTCGCCCCCAGGTGAGTTGCGTCCAGCCGGCGTACCAAGAGCGAAACCACTCGGTCGAGATGGTGGTGGGCAAGCTGCGTACTTGTTCCAGTCTTTGACAACGTGGTGGTCTTCCTCCGGTAGTGCAGTCCGCCAGCACCCAGTCCAAGGAAGAGCGGGCAACTACGACACCCCGGCTGGGCCGGACAAACCCGGGGCCGAAGCGCGGGTCGGTGAGGTACCCGGTGGCGTTGGCCCCAGTGCGGAAGCACCGATTGAATTCGGCCGGAGCTTTCGGGCAATAACACCCCGCTACCGCGAGCCGTCGTCGATCTCCGAGGTGAGCATCGCTCAAGCCCGGAGACAGCATCCAGTGGCTGCGCCGTTGCCTACCGAGCCGTTTCCAACCATTCCGGCGATTCGTTTCCACCGTCATAACCAGCAAGTGGATGCCAGAGTGTCCCGGACCGAGTAGGAACCGGCTTCCGCGAGAAAGGACAGCTGTCGAATAGGGAGAGGGGATGGTGGACGATGGAACCAGAGTCGCTGTCGGCGATGGCCAAAGCCGCTGCGTCCGTGTTTCGCCAGGAGGACGAGAGACCCGGCTTCTGTGTCGCGAATCCAGCGATGGCGTGCCTCGAACGCCTCGCTGGTGCAAGGGCGTAGGCTTCAAGCGTCGTCGAGCTCTTTCGGTCCGGCTGACTGCAGCCACCCCCGCATGACCAAGGCCAGCAGTAGGGGGCGCCCGAGCGGAGGAACACAAGCCTCAATGACCGAAGCCGATCCGGAGCCGCTTCCGCGCGATTAGGCCGTGCGGCGCTTTCGGAGTGGCCGTGATGTGACAGGCCTCAATGTTGCCGTGGACGGGAGGTCCGTGCCAGAGCTGCACCAAGTGGAGGTCTAAAAACCGGGTCGGGTGCCTCGTTGGCAGGCAATCGCACGC
>JAJYNL010000116.1 GCA_021786375.1 Actinomycetes bacterium | reverse complement strand
GACCTTCCTTGGCGCTCGTGATAGCGCCGAGAACCGTGCAGCTGAATCCAGCTTGCGCAATGCCTTCACGTCGGCGAAGGTCTACTTTACCGACAACAATACGTATTCCGCCATCACTCCCGGCACTCTGGCGAGTTCGGAGCCGTCTCTGTCGTTCGTTACCTCAGGCGGCACGATGTCGAATGCGAACACGATCGAAGTCGTTCCGCTCGCTCCAGGTACCGGAAGCACCAACTATGGAGTTTGCCTCAGCGCAACGTCCGGAACTGGTAATATTTATTCAATACTGGACTCTAACGCGGGAGCTACGTATTACGGGGGTGTCGCATCAGGTGGCACCGACTTGTGCCAGACCGCGGCTGCGTCCACTGCAACGCCGACAATTTCGGCTACGGGGGGCCTGGGTCATGGATGGCAGACAACCGCGACGGCAGCTGGCTGGTAAGCCACCGATAACCGTGTTTTGTTGAAGCGGGCTTACCGTCTCTCCTATAGGAAGGGTCTCAGGGTGGAAAACCTTGAGACCCTTTTGGTGTCTACCCTCACTTTTAAGTGCGTTCGCTATGCGGTGTCAGCGTTTGTTCATTTCTCACGTGTGTCTTTTGGGGCGCAGCCGGCGCCTCTGTTTGAGCCGTAGGCTTTATCTGAAGAGGATCGTCTCAGTTGGTGAACCACCTTAAGAATCCTCTCGACCGCCGGCCCGAGGCAGGCGGGAAGGCTTGGCACAATACTTCGTGGTGGTTGTGTGAACGGCCTCGAGTTTCGTGACTGTTCGGGTTATTGGGTGACCGTCTCGCGCCGGCGGCCCGTGTTTGGTTACAGCAGAGAGCCTTAAATTCTGCATGAGTGACATAGCGGTTAGCCCATTACCTTTCAAGGTGACCCCGGTTGCCGGGGTTGGTCGCTGAGCCCGGTATGACTTTCCTGCCCTGTCCTTCGATGATCCGGGGGGTGTTGTCGCCGGGCGCAGAGGCGTCGGGTGACTGCTGATAGGGACGCGGCCGAGCCTCCATGGGGCCCAGGTCTCTTCGTAATGTGGATGCCAGGACCGGACGTCGTGACGGTGGCCAGGAGCTGTGCTGGGAAGGAGACCAAGGCCGGTGGCTGAAGAACTGGTGGACACAAGCGGCATCGCCGTCTGGTGTGGGCTGGATGTCGGCAAGGAAGCACACCATGCGTGCGCCCTCGCCGCCGACGGCCGACGCCTGTTCGACAAGGCGCTCCCGCAGGACGAAGGAAAGCTCCGTGAGGTCTTCACCGGCCTGCAGGCCCATGGTGCGGTGCTGGTGGTCGTAGACCAGCCGAACACGATCGGCGCCTTGGCTGTTGCCGTAGCCAGGGACTGCGGCTGTAGGGTCGGCTATTTGCCAGGGCTGGCCATGCGAAAGGCGGCCCAACTGATGCCCGGGGACGCCAAGACCGACGCACGGGACGCGTTCGTGATCGCTACTTGTGCCCTTAGGATGCCCGACACCCTGCGTGCCGTCGACCGCGACAGCGAGGTCCTGGCTTCCTTGAAGGTTCTCTCGGGCTACGACGACGACCTGGCGCGGGAGTGCACCCGCTCGATCAACCGGCTCCGCTCCCTGCTCGTGCAGATACATCCTGGGCTCGAGCGCGTCTTTACTGGCACGAGATTGACTAACCAACTCTCCCTGGACCTGCTGGCTCACTACGGTGGCCCCACCGGGCTGCGCCGCGCTGGTGCTGCCCGAGTCCACGCATGGGCCAGGCGGAGCAAGCACCGTGGCGTCGACAAGCTCATCGAGGAGGTGTTCGCCGCTCTTGAGCACCAGAGCGTGACAGTGATCGGTACCGAGGCCATCGAGACGATCATCGCCCGTGTCGCCGCCTCCATCAAGAGCTTGAAGTCCGAGCGCGCCCAGCTCGCCAACGAGGTCGAGAGGCTGCTCGAGCACTTCCCTCTTCGAGCGGTCTTGATCTCGATGCCAGGAGTCGGGGCCAAGACCGCAGCGACCATCCTCCTGGCAATTGGGGATGGATCCGCCTTCCCTACCGCGGCTCATCTGGCCGCCTACGCCGGCATCGCGCCGGTCACCCGCCGATCCGGAAAGTCGATCCGGGGAGAGCACCCGGCCCGAAGCGGTAACAAGCAGCTCAAGAACGCCTTGTTCCGGTCCGCCTGGGTTGCCTCTCATTGTGACCCTGACTCGGCTGCGTACTACCAGCGCAAGCGCGCCGAAGGGAAGAAACACAACGCCGCGGTCATCTGTCCGGCACGGCGCCGTTGCGACGTGATACATGCCATGCTCCGTACTGGTACCTTCTACAGCCCGAGTGCACCGAGAAATCTCCCCACAGCGGCTTGACAAAACCATAGGGACACCCCCCCCTAATATGGGTCTTCCCGCCACGGAAGTCCGTGAGCCTGGTTGGGTCACTGCGAGCTGCGCGGCGAGTCCTCATCGTTACGCCGTAGTGCCAACAGCTTCGCCCGGACGGCGTTGAAAAAAGGGGCGTAGGTCCGGTCGTCAGACTCGAGTCCGGTGACCAGTTTCAGCCTCGCGATGACCTCGTCAACGTCAGCCTCGGTAAGCGATCCACCCGCTCTTGCCTCGGCCGCCAAACGCCGAACGAGACCGATCATCGCAGGGACGTGACGAAGGTCAACGCGGGTGGCGATCAAGCCTCTGACAATGAACGCTAGCGGCGTCCAAGTGACCCGCAAGTGGGCCGTCTCGTACTCAACGAAGAGAGTGAAGTCGGGGTGGCCTTTGCCAGCGATGGTTCCTGCAAGCAGCCCAACCATCCCATCGGAGGTATGCACGGCCGACCGAGCGCTCCATACCGAGTAGGGCCGTTCCCGGGTCCGTTGCGTCTTTGGGTGGACGTGCCGGAGCAACCCGAGAGGGCCACCATGGACGTAAAGCGCCGAGATCTGATCGTAGAAGTTGGTGTGAAGCGAATCTATGCCAGCACCCCCACCGTTTTCTTTGATCTGCTCGACCATGCCAGTCACGGTCGGAAGCTTGTCCGACCCGCCCTGTGCGAAAGCCTGGTCGAACATGCCGGCCATGTCGGTCTCTTGCGTGACTCCAGCCAAGAGTCGCTTAGTTCGTTTGGCCCCCTCTCCATTGAAGAGCTTCTCCGCACCGGGAACGTGGATGCAGAACATGCCGCTAATAGCCGTCTCGATCGATGCTCGTGCCAGCATCGCGGCGGCTTCTCGCTCAGCGTGTCGAGCTGCGCGACGGGTCTCCCGTTGGAGAAACAGGACCCGGAGGAGGCAGAGCCGAGCGATCTCCTCGGCGGTTGCATCGTTGGCGGCCCATGCCTTGGCCGGTATGAGACGGTTCGCAGCAGCTCGTAGTCGTCGGCGACGGAACGGATCGAACGCGGCGAAATTGAAGTAGATCAATTGCCAGGTGAAGCGACCGAAGCACCCAACGGTATCCATGGCATAGCCTGACCTAGTGCCGTGGTGTTGGTCGTTGGGAAGGCACGTCACCGGAGCCTGCTTGATCTGATCGGGCGCAGCTACGCGGCGGTTCTCGGCGAGGCGGCATAGCCAATGCCAATCGCAGCGAAGGTGACGGCGGCTCCGGCAAGAGCCTTTTGGCGGCCCTCCCGCTGCTGCGTTACCGCCGCCAACTTGAGCGCTTCAACGATGAGAGCCACGTCCTCGGCGCAGAACATCGGCACCACCATCTCGACGGCCTGCGTGATGATCTCGCCATCCGTCGTCCCGAGCCAGCTTCCGAGCTGCAATGTCCTGAACTCGGCACAGCCGAGGAACTCCTTGGCGACGTCCGTGGCCATCGGCCGGCCCTGGTTCCACCTGCCGAACCGCGCGAGGCTGAAACGCAGCGGCCCGTAGCAGCGGGGAAGGCCGGTGATGTACCGGTTGATGAACTCGGTGATCTGCTCCTGATTGGACATGGTCATGCTCCTTTCGATCCCAGGACCGCAGCTGCGATGAGGACAACCCCCAGGCCCCCTATCAGAGCGCCGATCGCTCGGTCGTCGAGGAGGGGCTGGGGCGATCGCTTCTTGGGGGCGATGAGTTCCAGCAGCGAGGCCTGGCACTTCCCGCAGAGCCCACGGCCGAGCAAGTCCAGGCCGCTGATCGGGGAGTGACAGCTCGGGCACGAGCCAACCGTCGTGGCCGCCGCCCGCTGAGCGAAGGAGCGCAGTGAACTGACCTCGTTTGCCACCGCCTGCAGCTTCGCTTCGAGGGTCCCCCTCTCGCCGCTGATCTTGGCCAGTTTCGTCTCCAAGCTGGCGATCGAGCGCTCCTCGCCAGCCGCCGCCAGGCCTCGCTGGAGGAGGTCGACAGCCGCCGAACTGAGGGTCACGCCGTGTTCGTCTGCATACGCCTCGACGTCGGCTTTCACCGCCTCCGGGACTCGGGCATAAATCACCTGGCTCATGTTAGAGAATGCTAGCAGACCATCTCCATATCGCAAGCCGCCTCGACACATTTTGCCTGCGGCGCAGGCCGGCTTCCGGAATCGACAGCCGTAGCACCGTGGTACGCACTGCTCTAGCCGCTGGCTGCGGTTGGCCCGGTGGGGCCAGTGGTAAGAGAGTGAGACCCAGGGAACTTGGGTCGTGAAAGCTCTCGGGGGTCGCTGGTCATGCCAGCCTGGCGCATCACCGCATGCGACCAAGCGGACGGCCCGTTCATGAAGCGTGCCACCGGAGCGCACTGAGTCCGAAGCTCGTGACCTCTCCTGCCAACCGGTCCGCACCTATGGCGCGCTCTAGACGAGCGCGCGGGTCGATTGCTCGCGCGCGACGGAGGCTATTACGCGACGCTCGCAACTCGCTCCTGCGTAACCTGAGCACACCTGGCGCCGCCTACGGTAGGAAGCCGAGCGGTTCTTCTTGAGCTATGGTCGCGTGGGAAAAGCCCGGGCTGGAGGTAGCACTTCTTCGCCCAGCCCGGAGAGACCCAACAAACGATACGCGCCGATGGTACTCGGGGGGGGGAGACCCCCCGGGAGAGTATGGCACTGCCGCTCAATCGACACCCCCCAGACATTGTCTGGGGGGTGTCCTGCGTTTTACATGGTGTCTACTTGCAACAACGACCGCGTTCGTGGTGTGT
>JAJYNL010000081.1 GCA_021786375.1 Actinomycetes bacterium | reverse complement strand
CCTAGCTGGTCGTAGTCGATGATGTGCGAGCCGAGCAGCATGATAAGGCCGTCGTACAAGGCAAGGTCTACATACTGGCCCTTGCCGGTGCGTTGCGCATGAAAGAGTCCGAGCATCGCTGCGTAGGCGCCAAAGATTGCCGTGCTGGCATCCCCCAAGCCGAAGGAAGGTAGGAGCGGCGGCCCTCCAGGAATACCCGTCAGTGCCGCGAATCCGCTAATCCCCTCGATGATGGTCCCGAATCCGCGACGCTGCGAAGACGGCCCTGTCTGGCCGTAACCGGTCACGCGTACCATCACCAGGCGAGGATTGATCTCTGACAGCTGCTCATAGCCCAGCCCCCAGCGCTCAAGGGTGCCGGGTCGGAAGTTTTCGATTACCACGTCGGCCGTCGCGGCCAACCTGCGCACGATTTCCTGTCCCTCGGGAACCCGCATGTTAGCGGTTACAACCCTCTTGTTCCTGTTCACCAGCTTGAACATGAGAGGGACTCCGTTCTTGGACAGGCCCCAGCGTCGGAGTTCGTCGCCCCATCCAGGCTGCTCCACCTTGATCACGTCGGCGCCAAAGTCCCCCAAGTGCATTGCCATAGTGGGACCGGCCAAAAGGTTGGACAGATCCAGGACCCGAATACCGTCAAGGGGTTTTTGCCCGGACCTCATGAGCTCACCGCTTCCAGCCACCGTCTACCTACCTTCCCAGCCGGCCGTCCTGGCACTGGCCATCAAGCCATCCTTCGTCGCCCCTCGAGCCGCATAGGACTTGAAAGGGATTCCGAGCATTCCTTCGATCTCCCCCGATGCCTCGAGCACGGCAGGAAGGCTCACCCCCGTCTCCACTCCAAGCTCGAGACAAAGATGCACCAGGTCCTCCGTCGCGACATTCCCATGATCCTGGTCGCCGCCGGGAAGCCGGATCCCGCCGCCGATCCCGCCGATTGAGCTCTCGAGAGCGGTCGCGCCCGCTTGCATGGCAGCCATGGCATTGGCCAGCGCCATGCCGTTGGCGTTGTGCAAATGTACGCCTACCTTGGTTGCCGGGAACGCATCAAGCACCGCCGATACCAGGCGGTAAACCTCCGCCGGTCCCTCTACTCCGGTGCTTGTCGCCAAGGAAAGTTCGGTGACGCCCATTTCCGCGTAGCGACGCACGATTTCCAAGGTGCGCGCAATCTCCACGGGCCCCTCATACGCGCAGAAGATCGACATAGCGATCGCGCCAACCAGGCGTATCGAACTTTCTCCAGCTGCTTCGACGGCCAGCTGCAGAGCCACCAGGTTGCCTTCGAGGCTCGTGTTCTGATTCATCTTTACGTAGCGCTCGCTCGCCGTGGCCAAGAGCACCACCTCTCGGACGCCCGTGGCCAATGCACGCTCCATTCCACGCCGGTTGGCGACCAGGGCCCTGAAGGTACAACCGTCGCCGCGCCGCAGCCCGGCTAAGACAGATTCGGCGTCCGCCAGCTGTGGGACCGTCTCCGCGCGCATGAAGCTGGTCGCCTCGATCCGGCTGATTCCAGTCGCTGCGAGCGCATCGATCATGGCGATCTTTTTCTCCGTGGAGAAGTGCTGCGGGAGGCTCTGGAGACCGTCACGCGGCCCCACCTCCACGATTTCGACCCGACTTGGCAGATTCACTTGCCCCCCTGTGAAAATGATCACTGACCTGACGCGCCCCGACGACCTCAGGCCGTCCCGTCTCGTGACGTACTTCGCTCGCTGCCCAGCCGGCTCCGGTCGAAGAACTCCATCACCTGTAGGCGCGAAGCGTGGACGATACGTGCCATCGTCTCCCGCGCAACCTCGGGCTGACCATTGGCAATCGCTTCCACCAGCAGGTGATGATCCTCATTATGGCCCGGACCGCGCAGGCGCGACTCTGAGCCGACGCTACGAAGCTCGGCCATGCCAGGCTCGAGAGCCGTGAATGCCGCGTACATAAGGCTGTTGCCGGCAATCCGGGCCACCGTACGGTGCAGGGCACGGTCGGCTGTGATTAGCTCGGCCGCTCTCGACCCTGCCTCCCGCATGGCAATGGCCAATTCGCGGAGTTGGTTCACGTCGTTCTCGCCTGCCTGCAAGGCCGCGGCAGCCGCGAGCGCAGGTTCGATCACCTCGCGGAAGCCCACCAGTTCGAGTAGGAGCCGCGGTTCACGGAGCTCCCGATAACGCCAGGAGGCAACCTCCGGATCCAGTAGGTGCCAGCGATCTTGCGGCAGAACCATTATCCCTCGTTTGGGCTTGGCCTCCACCAGGCCCTTACCCTCCAGGCGCTTCAGGGCCTCTCGAATCACGCTTCTGCTCACGCCGAAGCGCTCGCCCAGAGCGGCCTCGGTGGAAAACCATCCACCTGGCGTTACTTCCTCGCGCACGATCGCTGAGCCGAGCGCGCGCACAACGCGATCACAGAGGCTCCTATCGTCACCCTCAGCCAGCCAGCCAACGTCCATTCATCTTATTATACGATGTTTCTTCCAAATGCGTGGCCAAAGGGGCACAAGTCAAAGGACCCGGAGAATCAGCCAACGTCCATTCATCTTATTATACGATGTTTCTTCCAAATGCGTGGCCAAAGGGGCACAAGTCAAAGGACCCGGAGAATCAAACTCCGGGTCCTTCCCCACCTGCCCTCCGGCCCTCCCTGGCGCACGCCTCATGGGCGCCAGGGTCAGGCGTTCACCAAGTCGCGCTTCGCCTGGCCTATGGTCACCTCCGCGGGAACCCGGCGAGCGTGAGCTAAGCCGAAGATCACCAGGAAGAGCATGACGACCGCCAGGATGAAGGCTGCGATGGCCGCCCAAAGGGCGATCTGCCCGAAGACCGAAAATGCATAGGCCTCAAGCAGCAGGCCGCGCAGCGTCGTGCCCTTGAAGGAAGTGTTCACCAAGGATTGCAGGCTGGCATCCTTCGGGTTGGCCATGGCGGCAGCGCTTATCTTCGCGTAAACACCACCATACGGCATCTCGGAAAGATGAACCGAGATGAAGTGGTTGGCGTAGGCCTCAGCCTGCGCACCGGTCAGAAGCTGCTGTCCCGCGTACTTCTCCAGGTAGGGGATCATTCCTGGAGTGATCTCCGTGCCCGCCTTCGCATGCTCGAATGCGGCCTTGGCAGGGAAGTAGATCTGCTGTGCTGCCAGCTGGTCATGAACATTGGAGTTGGCGAAGTTGGCTCCCACCAGAAGTAGTGACCCGGCAACGAGTAGGACCACAACCATGACCAAACCCGCCAAGCTCATCAGCGTATCGAATACACGTCTCTGCATCTCAACCCTTTCGTTGCACCGAGAAATCCGGCTCACCGCATGATTTTCGCAGCACGGATTCAGACAGCAAAGGGACGAGGGGCCCCTGGATATGAAACGGTTGTCACTCAAGCCAAACCCCAACTAGGGACTTTCGACCCAAACTCCCCGCGCGGCGACTTGGATGGAGTCCCTCCGAGTGGCGGCATAGTCAGAATACGCCGGCGCCCTCTCCCAGGCGGGCCCGGGCGAAACGCGCCAGGCGTTTGCAAAGAGGCCCCGCGAAGTCGTCATTCGCCGGTATGTTGGGGGCATGAAACTCCGGGTCGGCCGAACCAGGATGCTCCGTCAAGTGGCAGCAACGCTCGCCCTAGGCTCGTTTGCCCCGGTGGCGGCATCGTGCGGGTCGCAGTCGGCAGCGGAGATCCGGGCGATCAACGTCGCCTCTTGGATCGAGAAATACGGAATGGCCGACGTAAAGCAGCTCCAAGCCGACTACCAGGCTTCGGCCAACGCACTGAGCTCGGGGCAATTCGTCGTGGCCAAGTCACAGTGCACCAAGCTTGAATCCGACACAACCAGGATGCAGCAGCAGCCTCAACCCGGCGCGCAGCCGCTCGCCAAGGACTGGGGTGCGACAGTCTCGGATTCCAACAGCTTCGCTAAAGACTGCCTTCTGGCAGTGCAGGGATCCACTACGGCCCAGGCCGCAGCTTCGCAGACCGGCACGCAGATAACCTTCGACATCAACGCGGTGGAGAACGACATCGGCGCCCTTCTCGGCTAAGGCCCTGCCTGCCGAGGCGCCAACGATGCACCCAGCTAATCTCTATCCGGTGCCAGCAGGAGACGACGACCACGTGCAAGGAGGGCTGAGAGACAGGCTCGGCCGCAGCTTCGGCGCCGTAGCCCCCCAGTATGCTGCAGCCCGGCCCCAATACCCCGAAACCCTGGTCGCCGATATCGTACGCAGCGGCACCGACGTGCTGGAGCTCGGCGCGGGAACCGGCCTCCTGACCCGCACGCTGGTCTCTTTTGGTCTGGCCTCCCTTGTTGCCACCGACCTGGATCCTCAAATGCTCCAGGAGCTGCACGGGGACCTTCCCGCAACTCCCACGGTCGTGGCCCGCGCAGAACACCTGCCATTCCCCGACCAGCAGTTCGACCTGGTTATCGTCGGCCAGGCAGCGCACTGGTTCGACCTCAAGCCCGCGGCCCAAGAGATCCGCCGCGTACTGAGGCCCGGCGGGGAGCTGGCGCTCCTTTGGAACCATCGTTCGCTGCAGGTCGACTGGGTCGCCCAGTTCGACCGGATCACGCGGGCCTACGCGGTGGGGACCGTCGATCGCGAAGTGGCCGAGGAGATCTCCGCTACAGGCTGTTTCGGCCCATTCAGCCTCCGTAAAGCGACCTTCGAACATCGCGTCGATCTCGAGGGGGCGAGGAGCCTGGTCCAAAGTTTCAGCCATGTTTCCACCTTGCAGCCCGACACCAGGGCCGCAGTGATCGAGGAAGCCGTGGGACATTTGCGCCTGAGGGCAGACCAGAACGGGGTCGTATCGATTCCCTACTACTGCGAGGCATACGTTGCCCCGGTCATAGGTAAGAACGCCGAAAGCGAGGCGGAATTGTGACGAACAGCCGAAAATACCCCCTGATATCCTCCTTCTCAAGCCATTGAGCCCGAGGAGGCCACTCATGAGTCGCCTGACCACGGCCGGCACCGCAGCAACCCTCTTAGCCGTCGCAACGGTGGCAGCCGCCTGCGGCGGCTCGTCGTCCGCCGGCACCACGAACTCGCTGCAGCCCAAGCTCGAGAGGGCCGTGGCCGCCACCGAGGCCACCCCAGCGGCTGAGGCGCTCTTGAGCGAAACCGTGACCTCAGGCAGCACCACCCGTATGGCGCTGAGCGCCAAGGCGGGCTACTCGGGAAGCGGGAAGCAGTACGTGAACAACGTCGCCCTAATCGCGACCGCTCCGCTAAAGCAGAGTGTGCAGCTTGCAGTCGTCGGTTCCACCCTTTATGTGACGGTCCCGCCCTCGCTCAAGGCCTTCGTCCCCTCAGGGATCCACTACGTGTCCGTCAGCTATTCCAAGATGCTCGCCGCCTTGGAGCAGAGTGGAAACGCAGGCGAGATCGCTACCGGAGTCGCCTCGCAGCCCACGGCCCTCCTCTTGATACTGAAACTTGGCCAACTCAGTGCGGTGACGCAGGCGCGCGGCGCGCCGTCGGGCACCGAGGCCTACTCCGTTTCGCTCTCGCTGCCGACGGGCAAAGCGGGTGCAGGGCTGGCAGCGCTTGGGATACCTCCCGTGAAGACGGCCAAGGTCAGCGTCTGGGTTGGCTCCAACGGTCTGGTGAGCCGCATCTCCATGAATGCCGCGCTGCCAGCGGCGGCGGGGTCACCCGGGGAATCACTTACCGCCACGGCTCTCTACTCGGGCTTCGGTAACTACACCCAGTGGGCTGCCATCCCCGCCGTCCAGGTGCTGCCGGAGTCCCCCTCCATGCTCGCCTCCGTGCTGGGAGGCGCACTGGGCTAATGTCTTTCCCGTAGAAGCAGAGAGACACGCGCGAAGAAGGCCCCCTTGTCCATCATCGACGACCTGCGGTCGGAATTCTCCCCGGCCAACCACTTCCTGAACACCGCCACCGTCGGTATCCCCCCGAGGCGCGCAGTCGAGGCGTTCCATGCCACCTTGGACTCCTGGGCCGATGGAACGCAGGATGTTGTCGCCTTCGATCAGGACGTCAACCGCGCACGATCGGCCTTTGCCCGACTCGCAGGAGCCGAGGTTGAGGACGTCGGCATCGTCGGCCAGCTTTCGGTGACCGCGGCCATGGTCGCCGCGTCGCTCCCCCAAGGCGCCCGCGTTCTTTATGCGGAGGAGGAGTTCACCTCCACCATCTTCCCCTTCCTCGCCGCAGCGCAGGCCGGACGAATACGGGTGGCCGGAGTTCCCTTCGATCGATTGATCGATTCGATCAGCGAGCAAACCGACCTGGTTGCCGTCGCCGCGGTGCAGTCGGCGGATGGCCGGATCCTAGACCTCGACGCCCTTGCCGAGAGAGCCGGGCAAACCGGCACGCGGACGTTCATCGACGCAACCCAGGCGGCGGGCTGGCTGCCGATCGGTGCCTCCCGCTTCGACGTGGTAGGCGCTAGCGCCTACAAGTGGCTGCTCGCACCGCGTGGCACAGGATACATGGCCCTTTCGCCTTCAGCCAGGCAATGGGTCAAGCCCCTCTTCCCCGGCTGGTATTCCGGAGACGATCCTTGGTCAACGGTTTACGGAGCGCCACTTCGCCTCGCGCCTGGTGGACGCGGATTCCAGGCCTCTCCCGACTGGCTTTCGACGCCCGCCGCGGCTATCGCGCTCGAACTCCTTGCCGGAGCCGATCTCGAGGAAATCCGCCGCCACAACGTTGCCCTCGGGAACGCTTTCTGCGATGGTGTCGGCATTCCGGAAAAAAACAGCGCCATAGTGAGCATCACCAGCGATGTGCCAGAGGAGCGCCTCCTAGCCGAGGGTGTCTCGGCCGCATACCGCGGAGGACGCCTGCGGCTGTCGTTCCACTTGTACAACACCATCGCTGACGTGGAGGCGGTGTTGAAGGCGCTGGCCGGTTCCTAGCGCGCCTTCTGAACTACGGGCGTATCCGCCTCCGCCATCCTTGGGGCCGCCCCGAGGGTGAAGGTTTGCACCACGAGCGCGATCCAGAGGAGTGCTGCCGCCGCGAGGTGCACATCAGCCCAAGCGGGGGCCGACTTGCTTATGGCGACCGCGGCGCCGACAAGAGCCACCAGGGCCAACAACGCCATCAGGAACACCGAGCGCCAGCGCCAACCCCTGTCCCCATCGCGCCAGGCCCGCATCAGGTAGGCGACGATCAGCACGCCCGCCGTCCCCATGATCACTCTGTGCAACAGCGCGATGAATGTCAGGCGACCCGGTCCGTTTCCGAAACAGACCGGCCATGTCGGGCAGACCGCGCCTGCCCCCGACCCGACAACCAGCGTCCCGGAGAAGAGGAGCACCAAAGTGGTGCCCAGCGACCAAAAGCCCCAGCTTCGAGCCGTGGATACAAGACCGCGATAGCGGTCGCCCAGGACCGCGAAGGTGGCCGTCACCGTCACCGAGGCGAGAAAGATCAGTCCGGTTATCAGGTGAAGCGCGACGGTCCACGGCGCGTTGCGCGCCAGCACCGTGAGGCCGCCCAAAAGGACCTGGAACACCACCAACCCGGCCGCAACCTTCGCCGCTCGGCGGAGCATCGGCAGGCGGCTAGAGCGAAGCGCGAGCGCCAAGGTGGCGAAGACGAAGACGGAGACGATGGCCGCCAAATAGCGATGGCTCTCCTCCAGGATCGGGTGATAATGGAAGATCGGGCCGAGCTGGCCGTAGCAGAGCGGCCAGGACGGGCAGCCCATACCCGAGTCGGTCACTCTGACAGTGCTTCCGAGACCCACCAGACCATAGGTGATCGCAGCCGTGGCAATCGAAGTGTAGACCAGGGCACGGCTCTCGCCGCCCGCTCGGCCGTCCGCAGCCATAGCCAATGAACCTCCCGCACCTGAAGCAACCGCCTTCGATGTTGCTCCGGCACGGCCACGGAGTCAAACCAGGGAACGCGGACCTCGCCGGTTTCCCGAAAATAGGGACCTTCGGCCCTACCGCTAGAAGGGAAGGAATTTTGCCGGGAGACTTGCCTAGACAACTTTGCCTCGCTATTATTGCCGCAAGGTTGTATAGACAGGATTTGCGATGATCACCATTAAACCGGGTTCGTTGACACTTGACGAGTTGCGCCTGGCCTACTTCGAAGTCGAAGGCGCGGAGCTCGACCCCGCCGCAATCACCGCAATAGCGGCGGGCGCGGCTGCGGTCGAGCGGATCGCCGACAAAGGGGACGCCGCCTACGGCGTCAATACCGGCTTCGGACGGCTGGCAAACACACGTATCGCCCGCGATCAGCTGGAGCTGCTGCAGCGCAACCTCGTACTCTCCCATGCCGTCGGCATAGGCGACCCCTTGCCCGTCCCCGTGGTGCGCCTGATGATGCTCCTCAAGGTGGCAAGCCTGGCACGCGGCTACTCCGGAATCACCCCTGCGGTCGTCGATGCGCTCCTCGCGCTGCTCAACCAGGGCGCGATCCCGGTAATCCCGTCGAAGGGTTCGGTCGGTGCCTCCGGAGACCTGGCGCCGCTGGCCCACATGGCGGCGGTGCTGCTCGGCGTCGGGGAGGTTTGGATCGACGGCCGGCGCTGCCCGGCTCGAGAGGGGCTGGCTCTGGCAGGGCTCGAGCCAATGGCGCTGCGCGCCAAGGAAGGGCTCGCGCTACTCAACGGCACCCAGTGCTCCACCGCGATCGCTCTGGCAGGGCTCTTCAAGGTGGAGCGCCTCTTCGGAGCCGCCATCGTTTCAGGCTCGATGTCCGTTGATGCGGCCGCTGGATCGCTCGTCCCCTTCGACGCCCGCATCCACGACCTGCGGCGGCACCAGGGGCAGATCGACGCCGCCCGCACATATCTGCAGCTCCTGACGGGGTCGCAAATCGCGCTTAGCCACCAGGATTGCGAGAAGGTGCAGGACCCCTACAGCCTGCGGTGCCAACCCCAGGTGATGGGCGCGTGCCTGGACGTGATCCGCACAGCAGGCACCACGCTGCTGACCGAGGCAAACTCGGTCTCGGATAATCCCCTTGTCTTCGCCGACACCACCGAGGTCCTCTCGGGAGGGAACTTCCATGCCGAGCCGGTTGCCTTCGCCGCGGACATGCTGTCAATCGCCGCTTCGGAGATCGGCGCCTTGGCTGAGCGGCGAATCGCGCTGCTCATCGACTCAAGCCTGTCGGGACTTCCGCCCTTTTTGGTCAAGGACGGGGGCGTGAACTCCGGCTTCATGATCGCTCACGTGACGGCGGCCTCGCTCGCCTCCGAGAACAAGACCCTCGCCCACCCCGCCTCGGTGGACTCCCTCCCCACCTCGGCGAATCAGGAGGATCACGTCTCCATGGCCACCTTCGCCGCCCGGAAGCTGGGCGACATCGCGGCCAACGTGGCAGGCATAATCGCAATAGAGCTGCTTGCCGCAGCCCAGGGAATCGATCTTCGCGCGCCCTATGCCACCAGCCCGGGCCTCTCGCCGGTAATGGAGATGATCCGGGCCCACGTCCCCCACTACGACATCGACCACTACCTCGCGGCCGACATCGAGCGCGCCAAGGAATTGGTCGAGGCGGGGTCCGTGTCCGCCTTCTCGCCATTGGCCGTCTTCCCCAAGGGTGCGGCCGGGTGAGCACCAACGGCCACGCACCCGTCTACGAGCAGATCAAGTCCTTCCTGCTAGGCGAGATCGGGGAAGGGAGGCTCCGCTCGGGAGACAGGGTCCCTTCGGAGAACGAGCTGGCGCGACTGTTCGGCGTGGCACGCATGACGGCCAACCGGGCCGTGGTGGACCTGGTCCACGAAGGCGTGCTCCACCGCGTAAAGGGATCCGGGACCTTCGTCTCTCAGGCGCGCTACGGCTCGACTCTGGTTGAGATCCGCGACATCAGAAGCGAAGTAGTGGCGCGCGGGCATGCCTACCGGGCCAAGCTGCTCACCTCCGGAGTGGTGACCCTGAACCAGTCACAAGCGGCGGAGTTGGACATGGAGCCCGGGCAGCAGGCCTATTCAACCGAGATGCTCCACATGGAGGACGGCGTGCCGATCCAGCTCGAGCGCCGCCTGGTAAAACCCACGGCCGCCCCCGGATACCTTGATCAGGACTTCACCTCTGTCACGCCAACGAACTACCTCCTGCAGGTCGCTCCTCTGCAACGGGCCGAGTACCGGATCCGTGCCGAGGGGCCAAGCGACTCGATCACCAGGACGCTTCGCCTGGCGCCGCACGAACCGGTCCTGGTGCTGTGGCGCAGAACCTTCTCCCCCACCACGACCGTCACGGTCGCCGAGTTATATCATCCCGCCAGCCGATTCGAATTCACCGGAGACTTTTGAACCCTGTCCCGTTTAGGAAGAGAGACACCAGATGCAGGAAGATACAGTGCAGGAGCAGCCCAAGGGGCCACGTCACGATCCGGACCGGGTGATCCACGCGCCCAAGGGCACGCAGCTCGCCTGCGCCAACTGGCAGATCGAGGCCGCTTACCGCATGATCCAGAACAATCTCGATCCCCAGGTGGCCGAACATCCCTCCGATCTGGTCGTCTACGGCGGCATAGGACGGGCGGCCCGCACATGGGAGTGCTACGACGAGATACTCGCCTCGCTCCGGCGCCTCCAGCCGGATCAGACCCTGTTGGTGCAAAGCGGCAAGCCGGTGGGAATCTTTCGTACACATGCCGGCGCGCCCCGGGTTCTCATCGCCAATTCCAACATCGTTGCCCACTGGTCCAACTGGGACTACTTTGCAGAACTCGACCGCAAAGGATTGATGATGTACGGCCAGATGACCGCCGGGAGCTGGATCTACATCGGCAGCCAGGGCATCGTGCAAGGCACTTATGAGACCTTCTACGCCATGGCCAACCAGCACTTCGGGGGGGACGCCTCGGGAAGGTGGATCCTCACCGCCGGGCTCGGGGGCATGGGTGGAGCCCAGCCTCTGGCGGCCACCATGGCGGGTTTCTCGATGCTCGCCATCGAGTGCGACCCCTCCCGGATTGAGATGCGTCTGCAGAGCGGATACCTTGACACCCAGGCCCACAGCCTGGAAGAGGCCCTGGAGGTTATCAACCGCGCCCACGAGCAGGGCAGGGCGGTCTCGGTGGCGGTACTCGGCAATGCGGCGGACGTGATCAAGGAAATCTACGAGGCCGGAATACGCCCGGACGCAGTGACCGACCAGACGAGTGCGCACGACCAGCTACACGGCTACCTTCCCCAGGGATGGGACCTGGCCAAGTGGCGCCAAATGCAGGCTGAAGACCCGCAAGCCGTCATAGCGGCGGCCAGGCGGTCGATCGCCGAGCACGTCAACTACATGGTCCGTTTCGCCGACGAGGGAATCCCCACCGTCGACTACGGTAACAACATCCGCCAGGTCGCCTTCGAAATGGGCGTGCAGCGGGCATTCTCGTTCCCCGGCTTCGTCCCCGCCTACATCCGTCCCCTCTTCTGCCAGGGATACGGCCCCTTCCGCTGGGTCGCCCTCTCCGGCGAACCCGAAGACATCTACCGGACCGACGGAAAGGTGAAGGAGCTCATCCCGGACGAGCCGCACCTGCACCACTGGCTCGACATGGCCCGCGATCGCATTCACTTCCAGGGGCTTCCGGCGCGAATCTGCTGGGTGGGGGTGAAAGACCGCTACCGCCTAGGACTCGCCTTCAACGAGATGGTGCGCCGAGGTGAGCTGAGGGCCCCGATCGTAATCGGGCGAGACCACCTGGACACCGGCTCGGTCGCGAGCCCAAACCGCGAAACCGAGGCCATGGCCGACGGCTCCGACGCCGTGGCCGACTGGCCGCTCCTCAACGCGATGCTGAACGTCGCGGCCGGAGCCACTTGGGTCTCCATGCATCACGGAGGAGGCGTAGGCATCGGATTCAGCCAGCACTCCGGGGTGGTCATCGTCTGCGATGGCAGCGAAGCCGCGGACGAGCGGCTGGCCCGCGTGCTCTTCAACGACCCGGCCACCGGCGTAATGCGCCATGCGGATGCGGGATACAAGCTCGCCATCCGGACCGCCGAGGAGACGGGCATCGACCTGCCGATGCTAAAAGGACAGCGGTGACGGGGCCGCGCCTTCTCCTCCGAGGAGCAGCCATAGGCGACACGACGGCCGATTCGGGCTTGGTTCACCTGCAAGGGCAGGCCATCTATATCCGCGATGGCCTCATCGCCTGGTACGGGCCGGAGGCGAAACTGCCCTCCGGCCTGCGGCCCGACCAGGAGATCGAACTCGGCGCAAGACTGGTAACTCCGGGGCTCGTCGACTGCCACACACATCTTGTCTATGCGGGTAAGCGTGTGGGCGATTTCGTCCACCGCCTTGCGGGAAGCCGCTACGAGGAGATCTCCTCGGGCGGTGGGGGGATCGCCTCAACCGTCGCCGCGACACGAGCGGCCAGCGAGGAGGCCCTCTTCGAGGGAGCCAAGGCGCGCCTGGAGAGAATGTCCGGCTACGGCGCCACCACCGTCGAGATCAAGTCCGGCTACGGTCTGGACGCCCGGACAGAGGAGAAGATCCTGCGAGTGGCCCGGCGCCTGGGGGGAATCGGCATCGCCGAGGTGCGCACCACCTTCCTTGGAGCACATGCCATGCCGCCCGGCTACCAGCGGTCCAAGGAGGACTACCTGCGAGAGATGGCGGAAGAGGTGCTCCCCCGCCTCATCTCCGAGGGGCTGGTGGACGCGGTCGACGCCTTCTGCGCGGAGATCGCCTTCGGCACCAAGGAGCTGGAGATCTACTACCTGGCCGCCAAGAGGCTGGGTCTGCCAGTAAAGGCGCACCTTGACCAGCTCACAGAGACCGGAGGCGGCGCCCTTCTCGCCCGCATGGGTGCGGCAAGCGCGGATCACCTCGAGTACTCGGGCACCGAGACCATCGCGGAGCTGGCCTCGGCAGGCACGGTGGCCGTACTCCTGCCGGGCGCCTACTACTTCCTTCGCGAGAGCCGCGCTCCCGACGTCGCCACCCTGAGAGCCGCGGGGGTGCCGATGGCGGTGGCCACCGACCACAATCCCGGCACCTCACCCCTGGAAAGCCTCCCTCTGGCGATGAACATGGCTTGCCTGCTTTTCGGACTCACTCCCGCCGAGGCCCTAAGGGGCGCCACGGCCAATGCCGCCCGGGCGCTCGGCCTCGCCGACCGGGGCGCGATCGCCAAGGGGATGCGTGCCGACTTGGCGGTATGGGACGCGGACACTCCTGCCGAGCTCAGCTACAACATTGGCTTCAGCCCCCTGCATTCAACCTTCGTGAAAGGAGCCATTTGCCGTGAGGATTCCCGCCGCACAGACGCGAATGAGCGGACGTGACGACTCGGCCGAGGCGCCGGACGCCGTTCGACTGCACCAGCGATCTGTCCCCACCGACGATGGGGCGGAACTCGCACCGGGCAGTGCAGTGATCGGCTTCGCCTGCGACGCAGGGGTGGTGCGCAACCACGGCCGGCCCGGCGCCGCGGGTGGACCCGCCGCGTTGCGAGCCCAACTTGGCGGGTTGGCTTCTCACCTCGCCCACCCTCTATATGACGCCGGGGACGTCACCTGTGTCGGGGACGGGCTCGAGCAGGCCCAAGCGGAATTGTCCACGGCAATCGCGGCCCTTATCGGGAACGGGCACCGCCCGGTGGTGCTGGGAGGGGGTCACGAGGCGGCCTGGGGATCCTATCTTGGCATTCGTTCCGCCTTGCACGCCAGGGGGGAGGGCGCGGAGGGGTTGGCGGTGGTCAACATCGACGCCCACTTCGATCTGCGTTCCTCTGACCGGCCCAGCTCCGGCACCCCGTTCCGCCAGATGGCCGGGACGTCCCTGTCGGACGGTGCGCGCTTCCACTACTTCTGCCTCGGCGTCTCCGAAGCGGCCAACACCGCCGCCCTTTTCCGCACCGCCGAGGAGATCGGCGCCACCTACCTCACCGACATGCAGATGCAGGAGGTGCCACGCGACCTACTCGCGGAGATCGCCCACGCATTCGAGCAGATCTACCTGACGGTTGACCTGGATGCCCTTCCCTCCTCGGCGATGCCGGCGGTCTCGGCGCCGGCCGCCCTGGGAGTGCCGCCGGCGGTGGTGCTCGAATGCGTGCGCACGCTGCGCGACTCGGGCAAGCTCATACTCTCGGAGGTGGCCGAGTTGAACCCGGCGTACGACATCGACAACCGCGGCGCCGGGCTGGCGGCCCGTGTGGTCTACGAAATGATCGGCGACGGCGCGTCCGGTTAGCTTCGCCCGCGCTCCAGCTCCGCCCTGAACACCTCGGCGAGCTCTCCACGGTAAAGCACGAAGCGGACCTCCGAGAATCCCCCGGTCGTTTCAAGCGCCCGGCGGGCCCCTTCGATCGCAGCGCGGCTCGCCAGAGGTGCGGGCCAACCATAGACCCCCGCTCCTACCAGAGGGAAGGCGATCGACGTTGCTCCAAGGTCGGCCGCAAGCAGCGCCGAATGAGTATAACAGGAGGCCAGCAGGTCGAACTGACTCGAATCGCGATAGACGGGACCGACCGTATGGATGACCCAGCGGCAGGACAGCTTCCCACCCGACGTCGCCACCGCCTCGCCGGCCGGGAGCCCTCGCGGGTGTTTGGTCCGCCGGATCTCCATGCACTCGGCCAGTATCGCCGGACCCCCTTGCCGGTGGATCGCCCCGTCCACTCCCCCGCCACCCATGAGGGAGCTGTTGGCGGCGTTGACGATGACGTCGGTCCGCTGGTGAACTATGTCGCCGACTTCCACCACGAAGGGGAAGGAATCCATGGCCACCTCCGGATGCGGCTCAAATCGCGCCTCAGAGCCTAGCTTCGCGTGGCGGGACCGAGGGCTGGGGCTGTTGTTGCCGACCCCTGGAGAGTGCATCCGCCAGAGCGCCCTCCAGAGCGCCCTCCAGCTCGCCGTGGACGGCCCGCAGCACTTGAGGCTCGACCACCACGCGCCCGTCGGCACCGGTGACGTAGAACGTGTCCACAACATCGTCTCCGAGAGTGAGCACCTTGGCGTGAACGATGTTCAGCCCGTGGCGCGCAAAGACGCTCGTAAGCCGGTGCAGCAGGCCCACCGAATCCGGTGCGCACACCTCGAACACCGTCGCCCGCTCGGAGGCGTCGCCGTGGATCGTCACGCGCGGGGTCAACGCGGCCGAAGGGGCCACCCGGCGACGGCGAGAGCTGGTGGCTGCTCGCTCGGCCAGCCTCTTCTCCAGCTGCTGGCCATCGGCGAGGCTCTTGAGAAGCTCTGACTCGAAACGTTGCCAGCGGATCTCCTTGCCGTAGGGCGCAACCACGCGGAGACGCTCGATTGCCACCCCGGATTCGGAGTAGACGTCGGCCTCCACCACACTCAGGCCGAGCAGGGAAAGGGTCCCCGCAACCCTGGCGAACAGACCCAACCGGTCCGGGGCAACCACCCACACCAGATCATCGCCTGCCTCGACCCTCGGCGCTCCGTCGAAGCGCCCGATCATTTCGCGCTCGAAGTCCCCCGGGAACGAAGGCGCCACCGGGGCGACCTCACCATGCAGATACGCCAACGTCAGGCGGCATAGCCGGTCTATGAGGCCCTCCTTCCAACTCGACCATGCCGCTGGGCCGGTCGCATGCCCGTCTGCCTCGGCAAGCACCTGCAGAAGCTCCAGCGTCGTTGCATCCACCACTCGCTCGGCCACCATCTGGATGGTCCTCGGATCCGAGATATCCCTGCGCGTGGCAGTGTCGGGCAGGAGAAGATGGTGCCGGACCAGGCGAACCACCACCTCGATATCGCCCTGCTCCAGTCCCATCCGCGCCGCGATTGACCTTGCCAGCTCGGCACCCGACTCGGAGTGGTCGCCCGATGCCCCCTTGCCGATATCGTGCAGCAAGGCCCCAACCACGAGTAAGTCGGGACGCCTCACTTCCCGCCTCATGTTGCCGGCGCCCACCGCCGCTTCGATCAGATGCCGGTCCACCGTGTAGGTATGGTATGCGTTGCGCTGGGGCCGGTAGCGGACCAGGCGCCATTCGGGGATGACCTTGTCGAGCAGGCCGTAGTGGTCGAGACGCTCCATCAAGGCTATCGATTCCCGGCCGTGGGATAGGAGGGATACCAGGGCGGAGAAGGTTCCCCGGGTCCACTGGCCTTCCATGGGTGGTACCCCTTCGGCGAGCAGCTCCAAGGTCGCAGAAGATAGACGAGCGCCGATCGAGAGAGACAGAGCAGCGAGGTTGATCACGGACTGGGCGTCCAGGCCTTCCACAGCCGACGCATCCAGAAACAGCTGCCCGGCCTGAACGCTGAGAGATCCCGCCGGCCATTCCCGCCGATCGACCGCCCGTGGGTGCGTACGGGCGCGGGGGGCGGGAGCCAAGCTCTCCTCCAGCGCCCTGGAGACAAATCGGCCAATCTCCGATATCCTTGCCATCAGGTCATCGGCGTCGGAACATCCCGCCGCCTCGGCCACCCAGTCCTGATCCTGCAGCAGGAGTCGGTTCTGCGCCCGGCCCGCACGAGCTTGGACCAGGTTTCTGATGCGCAGCACGAAAGCCCGGTGGCCGGCGAGGATCTCCAGCGCCTGCGTGGGTTCGGGTTCCAAGCGCAGCAGGTGACCGAGAACAACCATGTCCCGGATGCCCCCGTGAGCCTCTTTGAGGTCCGGCTCGAGCAGGAAGGCCAGTTCGCCCGATTGGCTACGCCGCTCCTCCACCTGGCTACGGAAGACGCTCCGGTAATGCTCCACCTGCGACCTGAAGCTAGCCTCCGCACGGCCCTTGAGCCCGAGGAAGAGTTCCTGGGAGCCGAAGGCCAGGCGGGCATCAAGCATTCCGATCAAGACTCGAGGGTCGGTCGATGCCGTGCGCAAGGCCTGGGGGACAGTCCGCACCGAGTGGTCGAGGGCGACGCCGGAATCCCAAATCGGGTACCAGACCGTCTGGGTAAGCCGGTCGACCTTGGCGTGCGGCTTGTGCAGGAGCAATATATCCATATCGGAATAGGGGCCCATCTCCAGCCGCCCGTAGCCCCCTACTGCGACCAGGGCGATCCTCGATTCACCCTGCGCCAACTCGGCAAGAAAAGCGTCGCATGCCCCGGCCATTTCGGCCATTGGCTCCAGCCGGCGCCAGTCGGCGGCGAGAAGAGCCGCCCGGCGAGCTAGGAAGCGCTCCACTCTCTCGTCGCGCTCCCTGTTCACGACAGCTCCAGCCTTGGGGCCAAAAGGCCAAAGCCGGTATCGGCCATCGAAGCGGGCGCCTCACGGATGCGCCGCCGACAAGATCGAGCCTGCAACGGGTAACCACGAGGGGCCGCCGGAACCATGAGCGTCAAGACATCGACCACAAACTCCATCCGTTCATCCGATCCGACCCCGTGGCGGTCCACCGAGCTCCGCTATTCGGCCGGCCTGAATCCGCCTCCACCCAGCGACCTGAGGAAGGATCCCCCGAAGTCATACGCGGACTCGGCGTGCAAGGCGGTGTCCATTCCCTCCAGCTCGTCCTCCGGGGTCATCCTCAGGCCCACCAGCCTGTCCAGAACCTTGGCGATGACCCAGGTGGCCCCAAACGAGTAGGCGCCGCAGGCGAGTATGGCCACAGCCTGGCGGCCGAGCAGGGGCAGGCCGCCCCCGTAAAGGAGCCCGTTGACTCCACCTGTCGCGGCGGTTCCAAACAATCCGATCAGGACCATGCCGATAACACCGCCGACGAGGTGCACTCCCCCGACATCCAGCGAATCGTCCAGACGCATCCTGAACTTGGCCGACACAGCCACGGAGCAGATCGCCCCGGCGGCCAATCCGATAACTCCGGCTCCGACCGCATCGACAAATCCGCAGGACGGCGTGATCGCCACCAGTCCGGCGACCGCCCCTGAGGCCGCGCCCAGGGTTGTCGACTTCCCGCCCCGCAGCTTCTCCATGGCGATCCAGCCCAGGAGTCCCGCCGCCCCGGCGGTGTTGGTGTTGATAAAGGCATGGGCGGCGAGTGTGTTGGCACCTAGCGCCGACCCCGCATTGAAGCCGAACCAGCCGAACCAGAGGATTCCCGCGCCCAGCAAGGCAAGCGGGACGTTATGCGGCGGCATCGGAGACCGGGGCCATCCCCGCCGCCGACCTACGACTGCCGCGATGGCGAGCCCCGCCGCCCCGGCGTTTATCTCGACAACGGTACCACCGGCGAAATCCTCCGCCCCCATGTGATAAAGCCAACCGTGCGGGTCGAACGACCAGTGCGCGATGGGCGCGTAGACCAGCACCGACCAGAGCGCCACGAACACGATGAAGGGGCCGAAGCGGAGGCGGTCCGCCGTCGATCCGGTTATCAAAGCCGGGGTGATCACGGCAAAGGTCATCTGAAAGACCACGAACGCCAAAGGAGGAATGTGCTGGGCGATGGTGCCGGTGTAGCCCGGTACGGGCTGGCTGGAATGCGCAAGACCAAAGAAGTGGAGCGTGCCGATCAACCCGGCCCCACCCCAGTCGGGACCGAAAGCAAGCGAATAGGCGCCGAAGACCCAGATCAGGCTGACCACGGCGATGGTCGCGAAATTCTGCATCAGCATTCCGAGGACGTTCTTCGAGCGGACCATGCCTGCGTAGAAGAAGGCCAGCCCGGGGGTCATGAAGAGCACCAGGGCGGCGCTCACCAGCACCCAGGCGGTGTCTCCGGCGCTGTAGTGCATGGCCCCTCCCCGGCTTGACAGAGTGCTCGGACGCGGGAGAGCGCCCGGGCTGCAAGCTAAAGGCAGAGGCGTTTCGGATATGCCGAATCCATGTTAAGCCACTGTTAAAACTCTCGGGCGGTCCAGGACAAGGCCCCGCCACCCGAGAGTTTCCCTCAACAGCCTTCAGATCGCCTCGGCGCCGCGTTCACCGGTGCGAACCCGCACCAGCTCCTCGACGTCGAGAACCCACACCTTCCCGTCGCCGATCTTCTCCGTGCGGGCCGCCTCGACGATCGCCTCCACCACCTCGGTGGCGACATCGTCCGAGACAACCAGCTCGATCTTCAGCTTGGGGACGAAGCTGGTCTGGTACTCAGCCCCACGGTAGACCTCGGTATGCCCGCTCTGGCGGCCATAGCCTTGTACCTCCGAGACGGTCATCCCCACGACGCCCTCCCTGGTAAGCGCATTGCGCACGTCTTCCAGCTTGAAGGGCTTGATGATCGCGACGATCAGCTTCATCTTCTTTCACCTGGCTTTCTGGAGAGGTCGATAAGCGGCGGGTCCTGAGGCACGCCAATCCTGGCTTCCGGGGAACCCGATGAGGCCAGGCTCCGCAGGAATCCCCCACCCAATTCGTAGGCGGTCTCCGCGTGCAGCGCGGTGTCCATCCCCTCCAGTTCGTCATCAGCGCTCACACGGAAGCCCATCGTCTTGTGGATGATCTTGGCAAGAATCCAAGATACGACGAAAGAGTAGGTGCCCGCAGCCACAACCGCCACAGCCTGATGGCCAAGCAGAGCCAGGCCGCCCCCGTACAAGAGGCCGTTGGCGCCCGAAACAGCGGCCGTGCCGAAGAAGCCTATGAGAAGCGCGCCGACGATGCCGCCGACCAGGTGGACGCCTCCCACGTCGAGGGCGTCGTCGAGGCCCACCTTGAACTTCAGCGAAACCGCGAGTGCGCAGATGATCCCAGCGGCCAGGCCGATGATCGTCGCTCCCCAAAGATCCACGTAACCACATGCCGGCGTGATGGCCACAAGGCCGGCTACCGCGCCCGAGGCGGCTCCCAACGTGGTGGACTTGCCACGCTTTATCTTCTCCACCAGGATCCAGCCGAGTAATGCCGCGGCGGTCGCGGTGTTGGTGTTGATGAAAGCGTGTGCGGAGAGCACGTTGGCACCGAGGGCGGATCCCGCATTGAAGCCGAACCATCCGAACCAGAGGATTCCCGCACCGAGAAGAACGAACGGCACGTTATGGGGCGGCATCGGCTCCTTGGGCCAGCCGCGCCGCTTGCCGACCACCATCGCGATGGCCAGGCCGGCGGCACCGGCATTCATGTGGACAACTGTCCCACCGGCAAAGTCCTCGGCGCCCAGCTTGAAGAGCCATCCGTTAGGGTCGAAGACCCAGTGGGCAATCGGCGCATAGACGATGATCGACCAGATGGCGACGAAGACCACGAAGGGCGCAAAGCGCAACCTGTCCGCGGTTGCGCCGGTGATAAGGGCGGGGGTGATGATGGCGAACATCATCTGGAACGCCACGAACACCAGCGGCGGAATCGTCGATCCCGAGTAGCCCGGGATCGTTTGGTTCGGATGCGCTAGAGCGAAGAAGTGCAGGTTCCCCAAAAGCCCCCAGCCACCGATATCCGGGCCAAAGGCTAGCGAGTAGCTGATGAATACCCACACGATGCTGACCACGGCAATCGCCACGTAGTTCTGCATGAGCATTCCGAGCACGTTCTTCGCACGGACCATGCCGCCATAGAAGAATGCGAGCCCGGGGGTCATGAAGAGCACAAGCGCCGAACTGGCCAGCACCCACGCTGTGTCACCGGAGTTGTAGTGCATTTTCCTCCCTGTTCCCAAGTCCGCTGAGGGCCTTTGCCCGATGCGGATTTCATCACGGTACGGGAGTCATGTTTCGGCACGGAGTCCGGACTATTACTTCTCTGTTACACCAGTCCCGTCAGGGACCCCGTCAGGGACCCCGTCAAGGCGCCGAGCCGGGGCGCCGAGCCGGGGCCGGCGGTCACAAACGGCGCCAAAGCTACTAGCAACGCTTTAGGTGCCTCACAAGGGATTCACAACTTAGCGAGGCAGAGTGGATTGCGGAAAGCGAAATTGACAACGAGCGGACCGACCGGAAATGTGGTCGAGCCCTTGAAAGGAGGGAAGATGTGGTACGGACAAGGCTACGACTTCTTCCCGTTCGGCATGATCTTCGGAATGCTTTTTTTCCTGGTCATAACCGGGATTCTCATCTACTTGATTTTCGGCCTCAATCGGGACCGAGGACCTCACGCCGCGCCACCGCAGGCTCCGGAGGCAAAGTCGATCCTGGATCGGCGCTTCGCCCAGGGAGACATAACACGCGAGCAGTACGAAGAGGCCATCGGAGTTCTCGGTTACCACCCGCCAAGGAAATAGGCGGCCAGGCCCACCCAGTCCCCACCCAACGACAAGGTCCGAGCCGGCTGTAACACCCCTTCGGCCGGCTCGGCCCTGTCGGAACTCTCCCCAACCCCAGAAAACGCCCGGGCTCCAAGCCCGGGCGTTTTCTCTCCTCAGGCAGCTCGGGCTAGGCTTTGGAAAGAGAAAGAGGAGCTGCGATGACCACCGCGACCGAAGAAAAGGTCGATTTTTACTTCGACCCCGCATGTCCATGGACCTACCTGGCGTCTCGCTGGATTCGCCGGGTGAGCGCCGTCAAAGGTGTTGGGGTTCGTTATCTGCCGTTCTCCCTTCTGATCAAGAACCGCCCACTCGGAATTCCCGACGCGTATCGGGCCGGGATGGAGTACGGCCTCGGCGTGCTGAGGATCGTTGCGGCAATGAGCGACGCTCTCGAACCTGAACAGGCGAACCAGATCACCGGCGAGCTGTACGCTCGCATCGGCGATGCCTACCACCAGCAGGGCCTCGGCCGCTCCTTCGATTACTTGCCCGTGCTCGAAGAGCTGGGTGTGGAGAAGTTCGCTGACGCAGCCTCGGACCAGGGTTGGGACGTTCCGATCGAAAAATCGATGGAACGTGCAATGGAGATGGCCGGCGAAGATGTGGGCGTGCCAATCGTCGCAATCGAGGCGGCCGGCACAACGCAGGGATTCTTCGGGCCAATACTGTGCCGCATCCCCGGCGACGAGGAAGCGGTCGAACTTTACGAGCACTTCGCCGGTCTGGCCAAACTCGGGTGCTTCTTCGAGCTCAAGCGGAAAAAGGCTTCCGGCCCCAACTTCGGCTGAGGCAGGGGAACCCTCGTCTCAAACCCGTACCGGTATCTCCAGCCTCGCCGCGTCTCCCCAGAGGCGCTCCAGAGAGTAATAGCCGCGCGTCTCGGGCAGGAAGACGTGAACAACGAAGTCCACGTAGTCAATGAGCACCCAGCTCATGTCCCCCAGCCCTTCGATCGAGCGCGGCGAGACGGCGAAGGTCTCCTTGACCTTGGTCTCCACCTCCTCCGTAATGGCTCTGATCTGCCTGGAGTTGTTACCGGCACAGATGATGAAGTAGTCGGTGAGTGGAGTGACCTCCGTCAAGTCCAGCACCACCAGATCCTCGCCCTTTTTGTCGAGAATCGCGTCCGCCGCTGCCCTGACCAGGGCCTCGGTCGTCGGTGTGCCGGAAGGGATATCGCTTTTCAAACAACCTCCGCAAGTCGTATCGTCTGATTCGATTCTACCAGCGGCTCCACTTCCGCATTCACTGCTCTCGTGCTATCTCCGAGCCTTCGACGTACAGCCCCGATCTGTGTATAAAATCGATCGTCTCCCTTGTAAGGAGAAAATCGAGGGGCCGGTTCTCACGGACACGCGCACGGATGTCGGTCGACGAGATGTCTATCGCCGGCACTTCCACGAACAGTGTCTTCCAGCCAGCCAACTCCTCCGAAGTCACGCTCGTGCCGGGACGGTTGACAACAATCAGAGTCACGAGTTCGGACAGGCGCTCCGAGCGCTCCCAGGAAGCAAGTCCACGTGCCGCATCGGCTCCTACGATCAGGAACACCTCCGCCTCGGGGTAGCGCTCCTTGGTTTCGCGAACCGTGTCGATGGTATAGCTCTTGCCACCTCGGCGAATCTCGATGTCTGAAGCCTCCAGCCCTTCGACCCCGTCTATCGACGCCTTGAGCAGTGCGAAGCGAACCCATGCCGGGGAGATCGCACGGGTGCGCTCCTTCTGCCAGGGGACGTTTGCCACCACCATGAGCACCCTGTCCAAGGAGGCTCCGTGCATGGCATTGACCACCGCGACAAGGTGACCCACGTGCACGGGATCGAAGGTTCCCCCAAAAATGCCAATCCGCTTGGGAGCGGCATGGCCGTCCCTGCCGCTCAATGCCCCGCCAACCTGGAAACGACGGGGGCGAACTCCTCGAGCTCCGCCTGATGGACGACCCAGTGGGAAAAACCGTAGCGTTCGCGGCGCTTCTCGATCGTCTCGGCAACCTCGCCGGCCTCCCCGGCCAGTACTATCGGCACTTCAAGCGCATCCTCGGCCCCCAGCCCGAAGGCGGGAGCCATCGAGGCGACCCACTCGCGCGCACCCGGCGAAACCTTGGCCACGAAGGTGAGGCACTGCAGCTCGACCTCTGCGAAGCGCTCGCCCGCCGCCTCACGCACCCAGCCGATGCGCCGATCGAAGGCCTCGGCACCTACCTCTGCGACCAATTCGGGACCCACCGCCCCGGAGGCCAGGTTGACATTGACCCCGACGATATCGGCGTGCCTTGCGGCCAGATCCAGCATCTTGCGCCCACCACCACCAACAATCAGCCGGGGCGGCCGCTCCAGACGGCTCGGCTGAAGGCGGGCATCCGCAACCTTGTAGTGCTGGCCCTCGAAGGTGCAGCTGCGTTCGGAGAAGAGCTTTGCCAGGATCTCGATGGCCTCCGCGAGGCGGTCGATGCGGACACCTGGTGAGTCCATCGCAATCCCACTCGCCTGGTAGTCCGAATTCATCCAGCCCGCACCGAGACCGAACTCCACGCGCCCCTGACTGAGCTCGTGCAAAGTCGCGAGCTCTTGGGCCAACAGCAGCGGGTGACGGTAATCATTGCAGAAGACGAGTCCACCGAGCGAGACAACCGTAGTGGCCTGCGCGATCACGGCCAGAGCGGTCAAGGGAGACCACTGGTCCGCTGAAAGGTGATCAGGAACGAACACTGCGGAGTAGCCAAGGTCTTCGGCTTGGCGGGCAAGATCCGCCAGCTGCCGCGGGCTCTGCGTAAGCGCCGACACCTGGACGGCGAACCTGAATTGACGCACCGGCATTCACCCTTCGGAAGCTTTCCGCCTTATCCTATAAGTAACAGAGAAGCTGGACTCGTTCGGGATCAGCTACGGCCGCGCCAAGCTGCGATGGTTGGGGGAGCCCGTCAGCCGGCGAAGATGGAGACTTGACGTGTGGACACCGGATTCTTGGCGGGAGCTTCCCATTCTCCAGCAGCCGGAATGGGACGACCCGGGCCAGGTTGAGCTGGCCGAGAAAGAACTCGCCTCGCTACCGCCCCTCGTCTACCCGGCAGAGATCCGCGACCTCTCCCAGCAGCTCGCCGTGGCCGCCAAAGGCAAGGCATTTGTGCTGCAGGCAGGCGATTGCGCAGAGTCATTCCAGGACTACTCGGCGGACACGGTGCGCAACAAGCTCAAGGTCATCCTGCAGATGGCCGTGGTCCTGACTTACTCGTCCGGAGTGCCGGTCATAAAGCTGGGACGTATCGCAGGCCAGTTCGCCAAACCACGCTCGTCGGCCACCGAGAACATCCTGGGGCAGATCCTCCCCGCCTTCCGCGGCCACATCGTGCACGGCGACGCACCCACCCCGGAAGCACGACGTCCCGATCCGCGCCGGCTGATCCAGGCGTATTACCAATCGGCCGCGACGTTGAACCTTCTGCGCGCCCTGACCAAGGGAGGCTTCAGCCACCTCTCCAAGGTCCACACATGGAATCAGGAGTTCGTTGCGACATCTGAAGAGGGGCAGCGCTACGAGGCGGTCGCCTTCGAGATTGAGCGCGCGCTCAAGTTCATGGCGGCTTGCGGCATCGACCTGAACCAGGAGGAGCACCTGAGGGAGGTCAACTTCTGGACCTCCCACGAGGCCCTGCTGCTCGGCTACGACTCCGCCTTGACCCGCTATGACAGGGCCTCCGGCCAGTACTTCGACCTGAGCGCCCATTCGGTGTGGATCGGGGAGCGGACTCGAGCGATAGGGCATGCCCACCTGGAATTCGCCCGGGGTATCGCCAATCCGGTGGGATGCAAGATCGGGCCGTCAACGACCCCATCGGAAGCCCTCGAGATCTGCGAAATCCTCAACCCCCATCGCATCCCCGGCAAGTTGACGCTCGTTTCCAGGATGGGCGCCGAGCAAGTCGCATCCAAACTTCCGCCACTTGTCAAGGCCGTTACCGACGCGGGCCACCCGGTGGTATGGTCGTGTGATCCGATGCACGGTAACACCTTCGTCTCGGAAAACGGATTCAAGACCCGTAACCTCGAGGCGGTCATCGCCGAGGTGGCCGGATTCTTCAGAGTTCACCGAAAGCTCGGCACCTGGCCTGGCGGTATCCACGTCGAGCTAACGGGAGAGGACGTAACCGAGTGCCTTGGCGGCTCGCGCGAGGTCGGCGTCGAGGATCTCGACACCGCCTACAACACCATCTGCGACCCGCGCCTGAACGCACGCCAGTCTCTTGACCTCGCCTATCGCGTTGCGGAGATGCTGATCCAGAGCTAAGGCTCCCCGCCTGCACGCGCGCGGGGTGGCGGCCGGACTCCGGGTTGGTCGAAAGCATTCGCCTCTTGCCGCCCACGATGTCCGCCCATAGCCCAACCTGAAGACGCCAACTTCGACATCAAAGAACATTTCGTACTGTGACCTGCGATGCTGCTCGCAATAATCCCCCTGCCAGGGCATCTGCAGACCTGCCATTTTGCCGGTTTTGTTTCAGCAGCGCGTACTCTGGACCGATAACTCAAGAGTGCGTTGCGCCGATTGACCCGGTGCAACGGAGCCCGGCACTATGCGCCGGGCGGCCAGGAATCGGACCACCGAAGAGGCACGCAACGGGCATGAAGCGCACTGTTAGGCTCCTTATTGTCGTTTTTTCGATCCTGCTGGTGGCAGCGTTTTCAGGCGCGCCGTCAACAGGTGCGAAGAGATCGATGCCGCGCTCGGCGCCGGTGTCTTCAGTCAACTATCTCGGCTACAGGATCATCACCGCCAACGGGACCATCTACAGTCACGGCGCCGCCCGCTTCTTTGGCGACACCAGCCAGATCAGCCTCGCCAAGCCGATCGTCGGTTCGGCGAGCACTCCGACTGGGCTTGGGTACTGGCTGGTCGCCTCGGACGGCGGCATCTTCAGCTTCGGCGATGCTCATTTCTACGGCTCCACGGGCGGCATGACCCTCAACAAGCCGGTGGTCGGGATGGCTGCGACCCCCGATGGCAAGGGGTACTGGCTGGTCGCCTCGGACGGTGGCATCTTCAGCTTCGGCGATGCCACGTTCTTCGGCTCCACGGGCGGCATGACCCTCAACAAGCCGATCGTCGGCATGTCCTCGACCCCCGATGGCAAGGGGTACTGGCTGGTCGCCTCGGACGGTGGCATCTTCAGCTTCGGCGATGCCACGTTCTTCGGCTCTCAGGGCGGAACCGCGCTCCCTGCTCCGGTGGTCAGTCTCAATTCGGCCACCTACATCGTCTCGTCCATGACCGGTGCCGTCGGCTTCGACGTGAGCAACTTCCAGTGCGGCCTGTCCACCGCGCCGACCAGCGGCACCTTCGTAATGGTCGAAGCAAACGGCTGGCCGTTCAGCTCGTCCAACCCATGCATGGCCAAGGAGGCGACCTGGGCGCAAGGCAACTACCAGCTCTACACCTTCATGGGCCTGCCGATCGTCAACGGTTCCTGGGGCTCGACGCCGAGCACGGAGTACACAAGCGGGCCGCAATCACCCACAACGCTTGCCGGGCAGGCCTTCAACTACGGCTACAACGACGCCGCATACGCGCTCGCCCAGGCCAACGCCGCAGGCGTCTCTTCGCCGATCTGGTGGATAGACGTCGAAGGTGCCGGCACCTACTGGAGTTCCGACCCGGCCGTCAACACCGCAGCGATCCAAGGCGCGGTCGACTACTTCAATCAAAAGGGGATCATTGCCGGCCTCTACTCGGGCCATGCGACGATGTACGCCCAGATCACCACGGGCACGACCAGCGGTGGCGGTGCCACCATACTTGGTCCCGGGGGTGGGCCGATCCCACTTTGGTTCTATTCCTCGGACGGACTTTCGGCCTGCACCACGCTCTACAGCACCACAGGCGCACTGAACCCATTCGCCGGCGGAATACCCTGGTATATCCAGACCGGCTTCATGAGCAACTACGACGCCGACGTCTCCTGTTAGAGGCCGCGTCCAAGCCTCCAAGAACTGCGAACTCGTCCCACTCCGGCACCTCTG
>JAJYNL010000090.1 GCA_021786375.1 Actinomycetes bacterium | reverse complement strand
CATCCGCCCCCAACCAGTGCTGCCCGAATTCACCCTGCAGGGCGTCGTTGCTGACGCCGTCGTGAATCTCTGCGATAACGGTAACCTTTCCGGCTACCGGTGAGCTGGAGCGGGCATCACCGAGGGACATCCACAGCGAATCCCCACCACTTCACGGGGCGCAATCTCGAACTTCCACATCCTGCCTCCTGTCTGGTCTGGAACAATCTCCTGGTGCCGCGGAACCTCACCGAAACCGACCCCACCAAGCGCGCCGACGCCGGCGACGCGTCACCGCCATCGCACGGCTCGGGCGCCACCGGCCCAAATGGAGCGAGTTCGCCATGTCGGAATGGGTCCCTTACGGCGCCTCGTCCCCTCCCCTGCGGCACGGTTCGCAGCGATCCGGCGGCTGCGGGGCTCCGCTCTCCGGGCTGCCCAAGGCAAGCGAAAGCCTTGATCATTCTCGCGGAGGTGCGGGCTCCTACCCGTGTCGACCAACCCGCCCCCGCTCGTCGAGTGGGAATTCCTTATGATTGGATTGCTTCCATTCTTTTAGTAATGCTAGACTTAGCGCAATGATGACCACGGCCACCACTGAGGGCACCTCCCGCGAGACTTTCGTCGCAGCGCTCCGCTCCGCCGGACTCCGCACGACCGGCCCACGCCTGGCGACCTTGAATGCTCTGGAGCTCCGTCCACACGCGGACACCGACACCCTGATCAGGCACGTTCGCGCTGAGCTGGGAACCGTCTCGGCCCAAGCCGTCTACAACGTGCTGGCCACACTGGTGCAGGCGGAGCTGGTCCGGCGCATCGAGCCGGCCGGCAGCTCCGCCTTGTACGAGCTGCGCGTCGGAGACAATCATCACCACGTCGTCTGCCGGCTGTGCGGAGCGGTGGCCGATGTCGACTGCGCTGTGGGCTACCGGCCCTGCCTGACGCCTTCGGAGACTCACGGGTACCTCCTGGACGAAGCCGAGGTCACCTATTGGGGATACTGCCCCTCATGCCGCAAGCGACGGACTTCCGGTGACCCGGGGGACGTGAAAGTTCCGATCGACGACAAGCAACGCAACAACGGAGGAAAAGATGACTGACAAGATGCCAACCACTGATGAGATCGGCGGCCTGCCTGGCCGCACCAACCGGGACTGGTGGCCTAACCAGCTGAATATTCAGGCGCTGCACCGCAACCTCCCGCGATCCAACCCGCTGGGCGAGTCGTTCAACTACGCCGAGGAGTTCAAGGCCCTCGACGTCGAGGCCCTGCGCCGGGACGTCGTCGGGGTGCTGACGGACTCCCAGGAGTGGTGGCCGGCCGACTACGGCAACTACGGCCCGCTCTTCATACGCATGACCTGGCATGCCGCCGGCACCTACCGCATCACCGATGGAAGGGGAGGTGGCGGGAGCGGAGCACAGCGCTTTGCCCCGCTCAACAGCTGGCCGGACAACGCCAACCTCGACAAGGCACGCCGGCTGCTCTGGCCCGTCAAGCAGAAGTACGGTCGAAAGGTCTCCTGGGCGGACCTGATCATCTTTGCCGGAAACGTAGCCCTGGAGGCGATGGGCTTCAAGACCTTCGGCTTCGGCTTCGGCCGGCAGGACATCTGGGAGCCGGACGAAACCAACTGGGGCGCCGAGGAGGTGTGGCTCGGCGACGAACGCCACGGTGGCCAGGGTGAGCTGGAGGGCCCCTTCGGCGCGGACCACATGGGCCTCATCTACGTCAACCCCGAAGGGCCGGGAGGCAACCCCGATCCCCTGCTTGCCGCGCGCTACATCCGGCAATCCTTTGCCCGCATGGCCATGAACGACGAGGAGACCGCCGCGCTCATCATCGGTGGGCACACCTTCGGCAAGACCCATGGCGCGGTCAATGCAAGCTACATCGGACCTGAGCCCGAAGCAGCTCCCCTGGAGGAACAGGGCCTGGGTTGGCGCAACAGCCACGGAAGCGGGACCGGGGTGGACACCTGGACCAGCGGCCTGGAGGGTGCATGGACCGCCACTCCAACCACCTGGGACAACGGGTTCCTCGACAACCTCTTCAACTACGATTGGGAGCTCACCTCCAGCCCGGCCGGCGCCAAGCAGTGGACACCGAAGAACCCCGAGGCGCAGGGAACCGTTCCCGATGCCCATGACCCCTCCAAGCGCCACGCACCCATCATGCTCACCACAGACCTGGCCCTGAAGTTCGACCCGGTCTACGCGCCGATCGCCAAGAGGTTCCACGAGCACCCTGAAGAGCTCGCAGACGCTTTCGCACGAGCCTGGTACAAGCTGCTCCACCGCGACATGGGGCCGGTCTCGCGCTACCTGGGTCCGTGGGTGCCCGAAGCCCAGCTCTGGCAGGACCCGCTTCCGGCCGTTGATCACCCGCTGATCGACGAGCAGGACATCAGTGCCCTGAAGGCCCGGCTGCTGGCTTCAGGCCTCTCGATTGCCCAGCTTGCCTCGACCGCTTGGGCCTCAGCTGCGACCTTCCGCGGTACCGACAAGCGAGGCGGGGCGAACGGCGCCAGGATTCGCCTGGCTCCCCAGAAGGACTGGGAGGTAAACCACCCGGCCGAGCTGGGTGTGGTGCTCCGATCTCTGGAGGACATCCAAGCGGAGTTCAACCGCTCGGCTCCAGGCGGGAAGAAGGTCTCCCTGGCTGACTTGATCGTGCTGGGAGGATGCGCCGCCGTGGAAAAGGCCGCCAGTGACGCCGGCTTCGAATTGACCGTCCCGTTCTCCCCGGGGCGCACCGACGCGACCGCCGAGCAGACCGACGCGGAATCCTTCGCAGTCCTGGAGCCCCTCTTCGACGGGTTCCGGAACTACCTGCGCGCTGGTGACAAGCGTCCCCCTGAGCAGCTGCTCATCGAGCGGGCCAGCCTGCTGAACCTCACCGCGCCGGAGATGACCGTGCTGGTGGGCGGTATGCGGGCCCTGGGCACCAACTACGCCTCGACCCGGCACGGAGTCTTCACCGAGCATCCGGGAGTGCTGACCAACGACTTCTTCGTGAACCTGCTTGGCATGGACACGGAATGGAGGACCTCGGCCGGCGAGGAGAACGTCTTCGAGGGACGTGACCGCGCGAGCGGGCGGCTCAAGTGGACTGCCACCGGCGTCGACCTGGTCTTCGGCTCCAACGCGCAGCTAAGGGCCATTGCCGAGGTCTACGCGGCCGCCGACGGCAAGGAGAGGTTCGTTCGGGACTTCGTTGCGGCATGGGGCAAAGTCATGAACCTGGACCGCTTCGATCTCGTCTAGCAGCCACAACTCCTATGCCGGCCGCCGCGGCCCTCGCGCGCGACCGGCCCCGCCCGGGCGTTCGTTCAGCCGGTGTTGCGCAAGCCGGTGGCAATGCCGTTGATGGTGAGCAGCAGGGCGCGCATGAGGCCAGGGTCAGGCTCTCCGCCCTCCTCGCGCACCGCGCGCACCCGGGCCAGCAACTGAACCTGCATGAGCTGCAGCGGCAAGAGGTGTCCGTCCCGAGTGGCCAGTGTCTGGGCCAGCACCGGCTCGCGGGCGAGCAGCGAGGGGGAGCCGGTAAGTGCGAGAACCTGCTCGACTGTGAGTTCGTACTCCTCTTCGATGGAGGCGAAGAGATACCTGAGTTCGGCGGGGACCAATGAATCGACGTAGATCCTGGCCACACGCAGGTTGGTCTTGGCCAGGGTCATCTCGACGTTGGATATGAAGTTGGAAAAGAATGGCCAGCCGGCCTGCATCCGCGCCAGGGTCGCGCCCAAACCGGCCTGGCGGGCGGCCAGGAGCCCGGAGCCGACCCCGAACCATCCCGGAACAATCTGTCGCGACTGGGTCCATCCGAAGACCCAGGGGATGGCTCGAAGTGAGCCGATTTCCGCCTGGGCGGCTCCGCGCCGTGAGGGGCGCGAACCAAGATTGAGATTGGCCAGCTCCTCTACCGGAGTGGCGGCGGTGAAGTAGGCGGGGAGGTCGGGGTGGTCGACCAGCGATCGATAACGCCGCCTCGACTCGGCCTCGACCAGCTCCATGGCCGCCTCCCAGCCGTGGATGTCCGCCTCGCTCACCCTGGGCCGTCCGTGAAGCGCTCCGGCCTCCAAGCATGCCGCAAGCAGCAGCTCCAGGCTCTCCTCCGCCAGCGCCGCCAGTAGATACTTGTCAGAGATGACTTCGCCCTGCTCGGTAACCTTCATACGCCCGTCGAAAACGCCCCAGGGCTGGGCCATCACGGCGGCGTAGGTGTTGCCCCCGCCACGGCCGACAGTCCCTCCGCGCCCGTGAAAGAGCCGCAGCCCCACGCCGTGCCGGCGGGCGACGTCGCGCAGCTGCCGCTGGGCCTTGTGTATACCCCACTGCGAGGAGGTGATTCCCGCCTCCTTGTTGGAGTCCGAGTAACCGAGCATCACCTCCTGCACATCTCCCCGCATGGAGACGATCCGCCGGTAGGCGGGCACGGTCAGGAGCTCCTCCAGCACTGAGCCGGCCTGCTCCAGCTCGGAGATCGTCTCGAGCAGTGGTACGAAGTCGACCTGGGCCACCCCCGATACCAGATCCACCAAGCCGGCCTCCCTTCCAAGAACGACCGCGGCGAGGAGATCGTCGGCTCCCCGGGTCATGGAGACGATGTAGCTCTGGCAGGCATCGGGGCCGAAGCGCTCGATGGCTTCCCGGATGGCCCGGAAGGTGGCGAAGGTACGCGCGGGCGCGCCCGTGAGCGGTGGCGGGTGAGGGGCAAGCGGGCGCAGCGACGCGAGTTCGCGGGCCAGTCTCTCCTTGCGCTCCCCCCTGGCGAGGTCCTGGTAGAGGGTGTCGCCCTCCCCGAGCCGGTCAAAAAGAGGGGAGAGAGCGGCGTGGTGGGCCGAGGCATGCTCGCGCACGTCGAGGCTCACCAGCGAGAGGCCAAAAGTCGCCACCTGGCGGATCACCTCAGCCAGGGTTCCCCGGGCCAGGATCCCCCCTCCGTTGGCCATGAGCGATTGGTGCATGACCATGAGATCGTCCAGCAACTCACGGGTGGATCCGTACTCTTTTCCTGCCTGGTGGCGGCTTCCACGCTCGATGCGCACTCGAGTCGCGTCCAGCTTGGCCCGGATGCAGGTGACCTTGAGCCGGTAGGGCTCCTCGCTGTTCAGGCGGACGTAGCGAGGGTCGAGGTTGTCA
>JAJYNL010000077.1 GCA_021786375.1 Actinomycetes bacterium | reverse complement strand
CATGTGGAGCACAGGAAGTCGGAGGGAAAGACGCAAGAGGAGATCAGGAGATCGCTGAAGCGCTACATCGCCCGACAGGTATATCGCCGCTTCAACAATCCACCGGAGATCGCGCTCACGACTTGAGATGACATGGAAGCTTCCGCCCGTCAACGCCGAGGATGCAGCCGCCTACGCCATCCGCAGTGCGATCGTGGACGAGAAAGCGGGCCGCCAGGCCATCACCGAAATGGACTCCGAGTGAAACAACGTGCAGGGAGCATCATCCTCAACACCGGCGTCGCCAGGTGGCAACATGATCACGTGAGATCACCGTGGACAGTGTCCACGCAGTCATCATTCTGTCTGGTTGGCAGCAGGGAGCCTTGCCGGCTACTTTTGAGCGGGAGCCGGCATCGCCGAGGGATGCTCATGACGAATCCCTACCGGTTGAGGGGACGTAATCATGGCTCGGACAGCACGGCGTACCAAAGCCGGTCGGAAAGCGCTTCGAGTGCCTCCGCCGCACGGACGTATAAGCGGTAAATCTCGCGGGCGGTGAAGACCTCGCGAAGGTCTGGCTGGGAACTCAGTTCGGCCATGGCGTTGCGGTAATCGCGCTCGACACCCCGCACACAATGGGTGACGCTGAGCGCTGCGTCAGCAGTCGTGTCCCCACGAGCGGTCAAGGCTTTGAATCCAGTCAAGACGGCGGTCATCCCCGCCCGTAGCTGCTCAGACATATTGGCCGCGTGCATGTCTGGAGACCAACTCAATACCCCGGCTTCGGCCACGACATTCTTCACCCGGTTGACCACCCGGTCACAGCGTTCGGAGAGCACGAAGAGATCTTCCTGGCCAATTGGAGTCGCGAGTGACGTCTTGAGTGCTGCAACCAGCGAGTGTCGAGCATCGTCAGCAGCGTGCTCAAGATCTTGGACCTGCCGGGCACTGTCGATGTCTCCACTCTTTGACCAGGTCTCGAAGCTTTCCAACGCCTTGACACTCACCTCGCCCTGTGCAATGAGCAAGCCCATGACGTCAGGGGACTCAATAGACAGGCGTTCAATCCAGCCCGGCCATCTCCAGCCGGCGCCTCTACGCCGCCCGGGTTTCATCGCGCTAGCCTCCACGCATCGACGAGGAGTGCCGCTGCAATGGCGCAAGCGGGAAGCGTGACAAGCCATGCCCCGAGGATACGCAGTACCTGTTGGTGCTGCAGGTGCCGGGGGCGCCGGGAGAGTCCAGTACCCACCTTGGCCGAGGTCACCACCGTTGAGGTGGAAAGCGGCAATCCGCGCCAGGCCGCCAAGAAGATGACCGCTGCTGCCGCGGACTGGCCGGCAAGGTCGTCAGTCGTGCTGGAACTCCACAGGCGGCGGGCGACTGTGGTCACGACCTGGCGCCCACCGAGGACGGTGAAGAGCGCCAGCAGCACCGCGCTCGTCACCCGTACGGGCCACGAGATCCCGCTACCGCCTGGTTGGAGTACTGCCGCCCCCGAGAGTGATGCTGCGAGGATTCCCATGGCCTTCTGGCCGTCGTTGGTGCCGTCGGCCAGTGCGACCGCCGCCGAGGCGATCCACACCCCGACGCGTAGGGGCCGTGCGGCGCCGCGTCGCAGGTGCAGGGAGATGGGACGGACTAAGCGGTCGAATATAAGGGCGACCATACTGGCAATCACGGGGGCAGCCAGGATCCCGGGGAGAACGCCGAGCACACCGACCAAGCGGTAGTCTTCAAGACCTCCCCAATGCACCCCGTGCCAGCCGCCGGCCGCCCATGCGGCGCCGGCAAGTCCTCCAACGAGGCCGACACTGGCACTAGTTGGAAAACCACGTCGAACGGTCCACCAGGTAAAGATGACCGCTGACCAACAGCCGGCGGCGAGCACCGGGGCGAGCAGATGTGGTGCAACCCGGACGAGCCCCACGGTGGTGCGCGCAACCACCGTGCCGGCCAGTAGGCCACCAATCAGAGTCCAGCCGACCGACCAGGTGGCCACAGCGGCGAACGAGCGGGTACGACCCGACACCAAAGCGGCGATTGCGTTCGGGGAGTCACTAACCCCGAGCAGAGCCGCGAGCGCAAGGGCTCCGATCACCGCCAAGACTTCAGCCGCGCTCATTGCTTGAGGAAAGCTTTGCGTATGGAGCAGCTGAGCGAGACACGTTCCACCAGTACTGCCGGGGCTGCGCCTGCTCCTGTGCTTAGGGTGATCGGACTCGATTCGAACTCAGGCAACTCAAGCTGGCGCCGGCGGTCCTCAGTCAACACAGCACGGGTGAACGTCGCCCGGAACAACCATCGTTGCAGCAGGCGAAACGCCGGGTCACTTCGACGGGCGGCGCCGTGCCGGAAGATGCACTGGACACATTCATGGCACCTCCAGTTCATCTGATGTCATCTTCCGATAACCTTAGTTCGGATGGTCATCAGAGGCCCTCGTAACCCATGGTTCAAGACGATGGCTTCCGCGACAGGCGAAGCAGCCCCAGATCGCGGAGCTTGACCTCGCCCTGCGCCTCTCCTCGCCCATCCGGATGGAACGCGAAATCCACCATGGGGCTACGGAATTAGGACCAAAACGATGGTCGCGGTCGGCGCGGTGCTCATGTCGGAGGACATCGACTGGAGATCCGGGTGCAGGGCAAAGGGGGGCCATTGGAGGCCATGCTCATTCCCGCAAACGCCTACTTCACTCCGTGCCGGCGCGAGCGCTTCGCGGTCGAGGCGTCGAGTTTCTGGAGAGGGCTGTTCAACGACTTCATGCACATGACAAAGCAGGTCAGCAAGGGCACGATCCCCGGGGTTCAGCCGGGCGCACAGCGCGGCTGCGAGCCCGACCCCGTCTACGCCTGCACCCGCACGCCGCCGGCCATCAAAGCCGGCAGGGGCAAGCGCGTATCCGAGGCGACTGTACGCGTCAAGGTGACTCCGCTTCAGGGCTCAGCACCCAAGGTCGAAGTGTGCATGAACAGCGGAGAGCCGGCCGACTTCATGTTGGCGGGTTGCGCCCCGTCCGCGCCGTCATGCGCCTCGTCTGACTCACCGTCCGGCCCGAGATGGACTGCGAGCGCTGGCGCCACAGCCTTGCCGGCCCGCCCGAAGCCGGACCGCAGGTGCTGGCTACCGCGATCTTCCGCGACATCCCCCGTGACACAACATGCTGCTTGCAAGCAAGCTGAGTACACTATCGAATTCGATAGGCTGTCCTACATGGCCTACACACAATACACGCCGGCTGGCTATCTGATCCGCAAGGCGCGGAGCCAAGCGGGCCTCTCCCAGGCGGAACTGGCCGAGGAGGTCGGCCTCGCCCCGGGCAGGGTCAGCGACTACGAGCGGGGCAAGCTCGATCCGAGCTTCAACATGCTGCTCCGGCTGTTGGCCGCCTGCGGAATGTCGCTGGCTCTTGTGCCTCCAGAGGACTCCGGCTTTGCCAATCCGGAGCTCAACGGGCGAATTCTCCAGGATGTGCTGAGCTTCGCTGACGCCTTCGAGGTGGCGCGATGAGGGCCGACTCCATGGCCGAGCGGATTGTTGCGGTCCACGACCGCCTCGACGCAGCCGAGATCCCACACGCCTTCGGCGGCGCAATAGCGCTTGCCTATCACACCTTACGGCCTAGAGCCACCAGCGACATCGACATCAACGTCGCACTGCCCGGAGCCGAGGCGGAGCGGGTCTTTCGCGGCCTGCCCGTCCAGGTCAGATGGACGGGGCAGCTGATCCGAGTGGCCCAAGTGCGCAACGAGGTACGGTTGCGCTGGATGCGCGGCGGGTCGATCGATCTCTTCTTTGCCAAGGACGACTACTACGGGCTGGTTGAAAGCCGCAAGGAGCTGCATAGGTTCGCAGGGACCTCCATCCCGGTCATCTCCGCCACCGACTTGACCGTCTTTAAGACGCTCTTCAATCGACCTCAAGACTGGGTCGACATCTCAGAGATGCTCAAGGCCGGCACCGTGGATGCCACCGAGGCGCTGCGCTGCGCCGAGCACTTGGGCGGAATCGAGGCTGGTGATCGTCTGCGCAGGGCCATTGGTGCGGCCTCCGTCCAAGGAGAGATCGCACCAGATCAGGCTCCTCCCCCTGAAGGCGGGATCGGATTCTGAGCTCGCCTCGAATCTGCGCCCCTGGCGAGAGGCAGACGGTTCTCGGTCCAGTCCTGCTGTCAGGCGGAGCCTTGTGTTTGTCCCGTCAGAGTAGTCCGCGGCGCCGTAATTGGCGGTGCACCCTGTGGCCGCGTCGATGCGTTGTCCATAAGTCCATCCAACCAAACTCAACTTTGCTCGTGTTCACCCCTCACGGCGTCGTTGCAGACGTCGTCATGAATCTCTGCGATGATGGGGAGCCCTGCCGGCCACTGGTGAGCCGGCATCACCAAGGGTTACCCCGTGGCGAATCCCCACCATTTCATGGGCCGCAATCGGCGTCGGGGAATTGACTGGGGAAAACCGGGATGACGCCGGCATCCGCTGCACTTGGATGGAGGGGCCTTTCCTCTGAAATGCAGGGCGAGCAACTCCTGGTTGCCCGGGCCGATATCGCGAGGGATCCGCCCTCGGGCGTGCCGGATGATGGCAGTGACTTCGAGGATCGAGATGCCTCGCCAGACGCGGACAATCCAGCCCTGCCCCTGTCTCGCCGGGACCTGGAGCACGGCGGAGCCGGAGTCCAGGAAATGCGCAACGGCACGGCCCAGGGTGCCGCTCTGGGAAGCGGTGGGGAAGTCCATCTCATTGTCCGGCTCCCGGTCGCACTCTTCCCTAAGCACCTTGGTCTCCTCCGCGGTCGCCTGGCGGCTTTCGCCCGCCACGCCCGGCCCGAAGACCGCGGCCTCCCGATGGGCGGTACCTCGCCCCTTTTGGGGCGCAGTGGGTGAAATGGACCCCGACGGGACCGCAGGCCAGCATGAAGAGACGAGGCAGCCGTACGAAAGCCGACGTCGGCCCGCTCGGGCCTTGGGCGTTCGGCTGATCCAACTCCTCCGGGACCTTGCGCCCCAGCGGGGCGTGCGGGGTGAGCATTGCCCGTGGGCGGCTGCGGCTCCCTCGACCTGCAGTCGAGTCACGCGGTCCGAAAGGTCCCAAGCCTCGGCTTGCCTGCAATGGGCAATACCGAACCCCAGCCGTGGGCCATCTTCACCGCCCGGGAAAAAGAAGCAGCCACCTCCACGAAGATGCGGAGGTGGCTGCAAGCCAAAGTTCGGCGCCACCCGCTGGAGAAGCGCCCCGGGGATGGATCAGGCGGCAGGAGCCTTCAGGCCGGGATGCTCGGCGAGGCGATCCAGTGCCGCGGCCTCCAGCCGGCGTGCACGGCGCGGGCCGATGCCAAGGTGCTTGGCCGTCGCCTCGAGCGAAGCCGGCCGATTGCCATCCAGGCCGAAGCGCAGGATGACCACTGCGCGCTCCAGCGGATCCAGCTCCTCCAGCGCCTTGCGCAGCTGGTCGCGGGTGAGAGCCTCGTCAACCTCGTCCTCGAAGGTGTTCTCACTACCGATCACCAGGTCTCCCAGGCTGGTCTCACCCTCGGGCCCGACCGACTGGTCGAGGCTGGCGACAACGCGGGCCGCATGGCGCACGTCGGCAAGCTGGGCGGGGGAGAGGTTGGCGCTGCGTGCGATCTCCTCCTCGGTTGGGTTGCGCTGATTCTCGTTCTGAAGTTCGCGGGTGACGTTGTCGACCCTGCGCGAACGCTCGGCAGCCTCCATGGGAAGGCGGATCGCCTGGCCATGATTGTGCACGGCCCGCTGCAGTGACTGACGCACCCACCAGGTCGCGTAGGTGGAGAACTTGAAGCCTCGGCGCCAGTCGAACTTTTCGACCGCGCGGATAAGTCCGAAGGTGCCCTCCTGGATCAGGTCTGAAAGCTCGACGCCACGGTCCTGATACCGGCGTGCCCAGTGCACGACAAGGCGAAGGTTGGCGGCAACCATCTCGGACTTGGCGGCCTCGTCACCGGCGCGCACGCGCTTGGCCAGCTCGACCTGTTCGGCGGGGGAGGGAAGCGGGTGTCGTGCCAGGTCGTCGAGGAAGAGACGAACCGCGTCCGCTCCGAGCCCGGAGATGCTGAGTGCGGCCTCGACCGTCGCGGCGTCGCCCTTGGAGCGCCTCTTGCGTGGCGCCTTGGCTGGGACCTCCTCTACGGGGGTTGCGATCTTCTTCCGTGTTGTTACCGTTGTCTTCGTCATCTGTAGTGCCTTGTTGTCAATTTCGAACGCTAAAGTATAACACATATGGCCGCCGGTTGTTCCGGAGCGGTCGCGCCGATTTGCGCAATTCTCCAGCTCAGAGGCGTACATTCCACTGAGCGGGGATGACGTTCGTCACACTCGGGGGCGAGGGGCTCCGAATTGGCCCCCTCGACCAATGGCGAAGCCTGCGGTCATGCTTTTGCGGTGGAATTAGGAATGATCTCACACTCCCGCACAAATTGCAAGGCTGTAATGCAGGTCACAGCTGGGACACAGGTACGGGCAAGGTCGGCACGGAAGAATTGGGGTGCCGCGACGGTTGTTCCAACGGGTGCGAAGCACGCCTTTGAGCTAAATCTCAGTTTCGCTGCCTAGAGTTTGTTCATTCCGCCGTGTAGAGGAGGCTCTTGTGAGCAACGCGGTTTCAAAGCTTTTCAATTCCCGTTTCGGAGTCCGCCTAGCGCTTCCCGCGGTGGTCACCGTGGGCGCCGTTGGCACGGCGCTCGCCTATCCCCAGGTCGTCTCGGCAAGCTCGCCGACGTTGGCCGGCAAGACCCCTGCCCAGCTGATCGAGTCGGCGCTCAGGCCCAGCGGCAGGATTTACTCCGGCACCATCGTCGAGACGAGTGGGCTGGGACTACCCACCTCCTTCGTCAACCAGCTCTCGGGGGGATCCGCTCCCTCCGGGCTCTCCGGGCTCTTGACCCAGGCGCTGACCAGCGGCGTCACGGCCAACTTCTGGACCAACCATGCTTCGAGTTTGCGCATCCAGGTGCCATCGACCAGCGGAGAGTTCGATCTCTACGCCTCGGCCGGGTCGGTATGGGAGTGGGATTCCACCACCAACACCGCAACCGATCTTCGACTTCCGTCCGGGGCCAAGGCCGTCTCCCACGCCAGGGCCACCGCATCAACGCCACCGTCGCCTTCGGCAATTGCCGATGCCCTGCTCTCCCACCTCCCGGCCGGAGCGGCAGTGACCGTCAACTCGCCGGAGTACGTGGCCGGGCAGCCCGCATACGTGCTGAATCTGGCCCCCAATGATCCCTCCTCCTTGATCGGCGGGGTTCGGATAGCCGTCGACGCCTCCACCGGCAACGTGCTAGGAGTGTGGATCACGCCTAGGGGCTCGAGCTCGGCGGCCTTCTCCGTTTACTATTCGGCAGTCTCGTTCAAGGCGCCCTCCTCCTCGGTCTTCAGCTTCAGCGTGCCTTCCGGGGCCACGGTCAAGACGCTCAGGCCGGGTGCGGTGATGGCGCCGGTCAGGCGAGGTACGACCACCGCTCCCGCGGTCACCCACAAGTCCATCGGCACCGGCTTCTCGACCGTCGAAGTGGTCACCGGACTTCCCCGAAGGCCGGCCTCGAGCTCGTTGATGTCGGGCCTGCTCGGATCCGGAACCAAGGTCACCACGGCAATTGGCCAGGGGACGGTGGTGACCACCTCGGTCGCGACCGTGTTCATCGGCAACAACGGCACTCTGGCCTTTGGGGCGGTTCCGCGGAGCGTGCTGCTGGCGGATCTCGGGCAGGGCTGAGCATGGCCCGGCCCCCTTCCCGCGGCAGCAGGCGTGGTAGCGCCAGGGGAGAAGCGGGTTCTTGGCTGAGCTGATCGCCACCTCCGGGCTGAGCAAGTCCTACGGAGAGAAGCTGGCCGTGGATTCGGTCGACCTTTCGGTGCCCGAAGGTGCGGTCTACGGCTTTCTCGGTCCAAACGGCTCCGGGAAGACCACCACCATTCGAATGCTGCTCGGGTTGATCTTCCCAACCGCCGGTGAGATCGAGCTCCTTGGTCACCCCGTGCCCAAGGAGACCACTCGCGCTCTTGTCGACGTAGGCGCGGTTGTAGAAGGACCAGGGCTCTATCCGACCCTGTCAGCGCGGCGCTACCTCCAGCGAATGTCCCGCTACGGGCGGGTTGAGCGGCGTCGCGCGCTGGCCGCTCGTGCGCCGGGCGACGGGGGTCAGTTGGCCCCCGACATCGACGCCGCCCTGGAGATGGTCGGGCTTGCCAAAGTCGGCAATCGCAAGGTGAGGGCCTATTCCCTGGGCATGAAGCAGCGACTCTCCCTGGCCAACGCGCTTCTCTATCCGCGGCGGGTGCTGATTCTCGACGAGCCGACCAACGGGATGGATCCGCAGGGCATCGTCGAGATGCGCGAGCTGATCATCAAGCTCGCCGCTCAGGGCACCACCGTCTTCGTTTCCTCGCACATCCTCTCGGAGATCGAGCAGCTCTGCACTCATGTCGGGGTCATCCAGCACGGGCGGCTGCTCTTCCAGGGGGAGATTGGCGAGCTGCGCGGACAGCTACCCGCCCGGCTGTCAATCGGGACCAGCGACCAAACGGCCGCGCGCGAGCTGCTACGCGCCCGCTTCGGCCTGCAGCCGAGCACGGACGACGCGGGCCTTCTCACCATGGATCGGGCCTCTGTGGCGATCGAGGAGATCGCATCCGCTCTGGTGGGAGCGGGCATTGGGCTCTACCGCCTGGCCGAGGACCGCCCCACCCTGGAGGAGGCCTTCGTCGCCCTGACCGGGGAGGCCTCGGATGTTTCTTGAGGAGCTCGGCTATGTGTTGAAAAGGCGACGCACCCTGGTCAGCTTCGCCCTGCTGGCGGCCATCCCGATCTTCCTGGGGGTGGTGCTGGACATAGTCGGCTCCCCTGGCGGTGGCCATGGGCAGGGTCCGGCCTTTTTCGACAAGGTGACCCACAACGGGGTCTTTCTCGGCTTCACCGCGGTTCTAACCGCGCAGCTGATAATCATCCCCCTGATCGTCTCCATTGCCGCCGGCGACACCATCGCCGGAGAGGCCACCGAGGGGAAGCTGCGCTACCTCCTCTCGGCTCCGGTCAGCAGAACCCGGCTGCTGGCGATGAAGTCGCTGGTGGCCCTGGTGTACGCCACCGCTGCGGCGCTGACCGTGGTGCTGGTAGGACTTATTGTTGGATCGGCCCTATTCCCGATCGGTCCGGTGGTGACGCTGTCGGGAACGCAGATTTCCCTGCTGGACGGAATCTGGCGCTTGCTGTTGGTCGGTCTGCTGGCCGCGGCCTCCACCTTCTCGATCGTGGCCGTCGGTGTCTTTGCCTCCACGCTCACCGACTCGACCATCGGGGCGGCAGCTGTCACCTTCGGAACGGTGATAATCCTGTCGATCCTGGACGGGATCCCTCAACTCGCCCACATCGCCCCGCTTTTTCTGACCCACTACTGGCAAACCAGTATCGATCTGATGCGCTCGCCGGTGGTCTGGTCGGGAATCCTGAAGAATCTCCTGGAGCAGGCGGGGTGGATGGTGGTCTTCTTCGGCGCGGCCTGGGCTCGCTTCACTACCAAGGACATCCTCTCCTGAGCGATTCCTAAATGTGGGACGACACAGGTTCGGTGTTGGGTCGTTGTGAGGCAATACAAAGACGTGGCTGCTGTGCCAGGGGGTCGCTTCCTAAGCCACCAGGGAACTCAAACTATCGTGGAATGAACTCAACCAAAAAAGTTCGTCCAAGGTGGTCAAAAATGTCCGAACGCGAGCAGGAAGTCCTGTCCTGGGTCAACAAGCGGCTCTTCATCGGCGGCAAGTGGGTGGACTCCTCGACAGGCGCCACCTACGGGGTCGAGGACCCGGCCACGAATGTCATACTTGCCCAGATTGCCGACGGAAGCCCAGAGGACGCCGTAGCAGCCCTTGATGCCGCCTCCGCGGCCTTCGAAGCGTGGGCGGAGACGCCACCCCGTGCCAGGGCCGAGGTGATCCGCCGCGCCTTCGAGATCATCATGGAGCGCCAGGAGGATCTGGCCCTGCTAATGACCATGGAGATGGGCAAGCCCCTTTCGGAGTCGCGCGGCGAGGTGGCCTACGCAGCCGAGTTCTTCCGCTGGTTCGCCGAGGAGGCGGTACGCATCGACGGGCGCTACTACGTCGCCCCGGACGGCAACTCGCGCGTGCTGACCATGAAGCAACCGGTCGGACCCACTTACATGATCACACCCTGGAACTTCCCGCTCGCCATGGGGACCCGCAAGATCGGCCCGGCGCTCGCCGCGGGCTGCACCGTGGTCCTGAAGCCGGCCGAGCAGACCCCGTTTTGCTCGCTGGCCCTGGCGCAGATCCTCACCGAGGCGGGCCTGCCGGGCGGTGTGGTAAACGTGGTCAATACCACCAGCCCCGGTCCGATCACCGACGCCCTGGTCGCCGACGGGCGTCTGCGTAAGCTGTCGTTCACCGGATCGACCGAGGTCGGCAAGATGCTCGTGGCCAAGAGCGCCGACAACCTCCTGCGCCTCTCGATGGAACTCGGCGGGAACGCGCCCTTCATCGTCTTCGACGACGCCGATCTGGATCTCGCAGTCGAAGGGGCGATGGTGGCGAAGATGCGTAACATGGGCGAGGCCTGCACCTCGGCCAACAGGTTCCTGGTTTCCTCAAAGGTGGCCGATGCCTTTGCCGACAGGCTGGCCGCGCGCATGGGCTCGATGCGCGTTGGGCGTGGCACCGAGGAAGGCATCCAGGTCGGCCCGCTGATCGATGCCGATGCGGTGGCCAAGGTACAGGGGCTGGTCAAGGACGCGCTCACCCGAGGTGCCAAGCTCGTGACCGGTGGGGACAAGTTGGATGGAGCGGGGCACTTCTTCGCGCCCACCGTGCTTACCAACGTCAACCGCGACGCCCGCATCTCGGCCGAGGAGATATTTGGTCCAGTGGCCTCCATCGTCACATTCGAAGGCGAAGACGAGGCCATCCACCTTGCCAATTCGACCGAATACGGCCTGGTGGCATATGTCTTTTCCCAGAGCCTCTCGCGCTCGCTGCGGGTAATCGAGAAGCTGGAGACGGGTATGGTCGGGCTAAACCAGGGCCTGGTCTCCAACGCGGCCGCGCCCTTCGGCGGGGTGAAGCACTCCGGTTTTGGCCGTGAGGGAGGCTTCGAGGGGATCGAGGAGTACCTCGCCCTCAAGTACGTGGCAATCAACCACCGCGCCTAAGGCGCTCCGGTCTCAGGCCGTCACCGTCCCGCCGACGCGGATGGCAGACATCACGATCGAGCCGAAAGCGCTCTCGCTGAAGTCGGGCCTGGAGGCCCGCAAGCGGGCCAGCAGGTCGCGATGGTTGGTTTCGACCATGCGCGAGAGCGATATCGCCGCGGAAGCCAGAACGTGAGCCTCGCATTCCGAGGCGAGGCAGCAGGAGAAGACGCCCCTGCGGAAGACGGCGTCGCCGTTCAGCTTGACCAGGATGGGCAGGTTGCGGGTGGAGACCGTCAGGTCCGGCTGGAACTTGAAGGTTATCCCCGCGCATGCCTCGATCACCTGCTCGACCATGGACACCGGCACCGGGCCGGGCATGAAGGGTGCGGCGGCCAGGATCCACTTGGGGGGCTCCACTCCAGGAGGCACCTGGGACCGTCGGCGCACCCAGGCGGCCGCAACACGTTCGATGGCGGAGCAATCAATTCCATCGCCCGAGTCCCCCTCGAGGCATCTCCTAAGACGCTCGGGGCTCCTGCCAATGTGGCGGAGGATCCGGTCCGCCAGCCGGTCGCGTTGTGGATCGTCGGCGGCGTAGGCGGCCACGCGCTGGAGTGTGGCCGGGCCGGCCGACTTCGAAAGCAGATTGCCGATCGCCTCTTCGTCCCCGGAGGCGATGATCGAGTCCACCGCCCGTCCGATCCCGTGGATCCATGGCATTGCGGCCAGCTCGCGGCGTATGGCCGGGAGCTGGGCTAGCTCGGGCACCACGCTCGGATACTCGCGCAGGTACCTGTTGGCCAGAAGTACCGTGGCCAAGGCTTGGTGCTGCCCGGCGGTCAGCACCACCTCGGGGAACTCGAAGACTCTTGGATTGGCCAGGCAGGCTCGAGCCGCGCTAAGGCGACCCGACTGCAGGCTTTGGCGGAATGTGTCCCGGAAGAGAGCGGGAAAGCTCCTGGCGAACTGGGCCTTGCGGGCCAGATGGCAGGCCGCCTCACGATCTTCGAGGATGATCGCCACCGCCTCGGGCAAGTCGGTTATGCGGGGCTGGGTGGACCAGCGCACCAGCATCGCCCGGTCGCCGGTGGCGGCTGCGGCTCGCACGGCGGCAATGGCAATTGCAGGATGGTCGGCGGCCTTGGGGTTGGCCGCGACGGCTTCGCGCACCTTGCGCGATTGATCGTTGGCCAGGCGCTCGACCAGTTCAGGGAAGGAATACGCGGCTACGCTGCGCGCCAGGCCCTCACGGATCTCGGGGGGCACCCCGTTCAGACCTGCCAGCAGCTCCTCGAGCGTAAGGATTCGCTTCTGGTCCGCCAGTCTCGCCACCATGCCGAGGGCCAATTGGTCGTCGCCCATTGCCTACCATTCCCGCAATCCAGCGGGCAGCGCCCGCATTTCTCCGCATCCTTGACAGCCGGGGCGGGGCGACGACCCATCCGTCCCATCCTGCCGCTTTAGCGGCCGGCCGTCGAAGTTGTCACCGACGGCCGGCTTTGTATCGTTTCAAGGTGCGACCATCATACACCGGGTCTTTTCACGCCAGGGAGCGCACTGTGGTCATCGGCGGCGGGGTCCAGTCCACCACGCGCACCTCCGCGGAGGAGATGTAGCAGCCGCTGGGAGTGGAGACCACGCTCGCCTCGAGGTTTGCGATCGCAAAGTGGTTGTCTATCATCGCCCCGACCCGCCCGATCAGGTCCGCGAGGGACGCGATGTCGTGCGGCTTGCGGCCGGCCGCGCCGTTGATGAGCGCGACGGCCGGAATGGAGTCGATGAAGGCGGGTATGTCGGAGGTGAAAAGGGGCAGAGTTGCCATGGTGCGCGCCGCGAGCAGCTCGGAGATCTCGCCCGCGATTCCCATGCTGATGAAAGGGCCGAAGATGGGGTCGTGCGAGACGGATAGATCTATGGGCACAGAGAGCTCGAAGCTCAGATAACCCGCTACCTCCACGTGTTCCTTGGTGGCGATGGAATAGCTGCCGAGCAGCTCTGCGGCCTCCTCGCCTGTGATCCATACCGAATGTGTGCCGACCGGCCCGGATACGTAATCGCCTTTACCCCCGCGCTCGAGCGCCTTGGCGATGACGGCAGCCGCGCGCTTCATGTCGACGCCATCGAATTCAGGGGGCTCGCCCTCCTCGGTGGATTTCCATGCGTAGTAGTTGGCCATGCGTGCCAGAACGATGGCCGCCATGTCCGGGAAGTCGAAGCTCGGCACCTCCCTGCGATGCCGACGCAGCTCTACCGGGATTCCGGGAAGACTGAGGAAGTTGGCTAGCACCGGTTTGGGTAGAGCGACACCTTCCTGCTGGGCGACCTGGGCTATCTGCTGTGCTACGCCGCGAGCGCCCATCACCGCAGCGCTGGTGCGCTGGTCCGCCTCGGCGGAAAGGGAGCCGGCACTGGTGCGAACCGGGGTGACTCGCCCGGTTACCGTGGGAATGTAGAGGACCAGGGCCGCATCCACCCCCGGATCCGCCAGAAGGATCGCGAGCGCCTTGCCATAGGCCTCGGGCTCGATCGCGGCGGGCAGCTCGAACGGGTTCGAGTATCGAGCCTGGGGAACCAGCTCGCGCAGCGACTCCTTGGTTTCATCGGACAGCTCGGCCATCTTGAGGCCGGCCGCCTCGCAGGCATCCTGGGCCAGCGGTGCCGGGCCGCCGCGGTTGGAGAGGATCGCGACACGGCGGCCACGCGGGAGAGGCTGGGTGACGAGGCCGTGGCCCAGCTCGAAGAGCTGTTCGATGGAGTCGATGCGAATGACCCCGGTGTATTTCATCAGCGCGTCGACCGCTTCGTCCACCGCGATGGGCCTTATCGTCTTGCCGCCGGGGGAGACGATCGTTTGCTGCCGGCTTGCCTCCTCCGGCAGGGCTGCGCGCACCGAGGCGGCCACGTCGGTGTAGCGGCGGGCCTTCACCGCCACGATGGGCTTGGACCTGGCCACTCGCCTGGCCACGCGGGCAAAGGTGCGGGGATTGCCGAAAGACTCCAGGTAGAGCAGGATCACGTCGGTGTTGTCGTCCAGCTCCCAGTAGTGGAGCATGTCGTTGGAGGAGATGTCCGCCCGGTTGCCCGAGGATACGAAGCAGGAAAGCCCGAGTCCGCGCCGCCGAGCCTCCTCCACGATGGCCAGGCCCAGGGAGCCGGAGTGGGAGATGAGCGCCGCACGCCCGGGCAGCAGCCCGTAGGGGGCCATCGTGGCGTTCAGCGAGACCAGCGGGCTGGTGTTGGCGACACCCATCGAAGCCGGGCCTACCACACGCATCCCGTTCTTGCGCGCCAGGCGGACCAGCTCACGCTCGGCTTGGGCGCCTTCATCGCTGGTGTCGGAGAAACCGGTGGAGATGATCACCATCCCCCCGATCTGCTTCTCGGCGGCTTCCTGCACCAGTGCGGTGATCTCCGCGGCGGGAACCGCCACCACCACCAGGTCGATATCCTCGGGGATGGCCGAGAGCGAGGGATAGGCGCGCACCGAAGAGACGTACGAGGCCGCCCGGTTCACCGGGTAGACGGGACCCTCGAAGCTGCTCTCGAGGATGTTGCGGAAGACGACGTTGCCCACCGAGGCCGCGTCACGGGATGCCCCCACCACGGCGATGGATTTGGGCGCCACGATGCGCCTTACGCTCCGTGCCACCGCCAGGCGCTCGCGGGCCTGCATACGCTTCACCGACTGCACGGTGGGTTCGATGTCGAAGGTCACCCTGATCACGCCGTCCTCGAAGGCGCGGGTGTCTGCGAAGCCGGCCTCGCGGAAGACCCTCAGCATCCGGGCGTTCTCCGGGAGGGTGTCGGCGATAAAGCGGTGAATGCCGGCTTCGCGTGCCGCCTCGACCAGGAACTCCAGCATCAACGTGGCGAGCCCGCGCCCCTGATGCGCGTCGTCCACCAGGAACGCCACCTCGGCAGTCCCGCTACCGGGCAGCCGATCGTAGCGGGCCACGGCGATAATGACGTCTCCCAGCAGCGCGATCAGCGCCATTCGGTCGACGTAGTCCACGTTCACGAAGCGGGAAAGCATCACTTCGGAGAGCTTGGGCATGGGGGTGAAGAAGCGGAAGTAGATCGACTCGGGGGAGAGGCGCCCGTGGAATTCCTCGATGCGCTCGGCATCCGATGGCTTTATGGGGCGGATGGCGACAGTACGGCCGTCGGAAAGGATGGTGTCGGTCTCCCACTTGTAGGGATAGGTTCCGCCAGTGGGTTCTTCTCTTGGCTCAGACATCTTGGCGCACTCCGTCCGCTTCGGGTCGCCGACGGTGGGATACCCGGCTGAGGCCGATTCTAACGCCCTGGTCTGCTGTCTGTCAGGTGTGATTCAGCTCGGCCGCTGCCACCGGCTCCAGCGTCTCGCCGCGGGCGCGGTGCACCATGTCCGCCAGCGTGAAGGAGTCAAGGTGCTTGCGCATGTGGGCACCGACCTCCTCCCACACGGTAAGCAAAACGCACTGCCCCTCGTGCTCGCAGGCACCGTTCTCGTGTGGCTGGCCGAAGTCGCCTGCGACAATGGGCCCGTCGACCGCGCTGACTATCTGGGCCAGGGTGATCTGGGAGGGGTCACGGGAAAGGACGTATCCTCCTCCGACTCCGCGCTTGGACTTGACAAGCCCGGCACCTTTCAGGGCGAGCAGGATTTGTTCGAGATAGGGCTGGGGAAGGCCGGTCCGTTTGGCAACCTCCTGCACGGAGGTGGGGCCGGGTTCGTCCACATGAAGGGCCAGGGAGAGCAGAGCTCTTGACGCGTAATCACCGCGGGTCGACACCTTCACGGCTACCATCGTAGCCGCCCCCGGGGGAGGGGCGCTGATTGGGCAAGGTCTCGGGAGCGAGGCTAGGGCTCCATGGACTCACGGCGAGCCGTGATAGTCTGCCAAGAGGCGGAGAGAGAGTCGATGGTTCCACGAGCAGGTTTTCGGATTCCCAGCTACTCGGGGGCATGCATCTCCAACGTGGTGCCCTCGATCGCACTCTCGCTGGCACGCAACCGCAACGGGGAGGGATGGCCCTCCGAGTTGCGGATCCTGGAGCTGATCCGCGACTTGAACCTTACCTTCGACCCGTCCTCGGACTCCTGGGTGCCAAAGGTCGTCACCGCGGCGAATCAGATCGTCCTGCTGGTCGTCGACGGCCTCGGCACTGAGCAGCTGACCGCCTTCTCCAATGAGGTGCCATTGCTGGCCTCGCTCGCCGGCACAACAATCTGCTCGGTGGCACCCACGACGACGGCCACCGCCCTAACTTCGATAGCCTCGGGGCTCTCCCCGCTCGACCACGGGATCGTCGGTTATCGCATGAGGCTCGGCCAGGACCAGGTTTTCAACAGCCTGCGCTGGTCCTACCCCGATTTTGGGCGCAGGCCGGCTTCGCCGGGAACCATCTGCTCCGCCAGGCCGTTCATGGGGCTGGATGTACCGGCGGTATCGAAGGCCCAATACTCCAACACCGGCTTCACCCGGGCATACTTGGGCGATACCAAGCTTTTCGAGTTCCGCACCCTCTCGACCATGGTCTCCAAGGTGGGTTTGCTGCTCAGCTCGGGGCGGCCGTTCGTCTACACCTACTACGAGGGTCTCGACAGCGTGGCCCACGAGTACGGCTTCGGCGATCCCTATCTTCGTGAACTGCGCTTTCTCGACTTCCTGGTAAACGAACTCATAGCCGTCCTGCCCCCGGGAGCGGCTCTGGTTGTGACGGCCGACCATGGAGAGGTGGTTGTGCCGGATCCGCCGATCTCGCTCGATCCCCGCCTGGAGTCGCTTACGGCCATGAAGAGCGGCGAGGGGCGGTTTCGCTGGCTCCACCTGCGTCGGGGGGAGCTGGCCGCGGCCGAGGAGATCGCCAAAGAGGTCTACTCCGACATCGCCGTTGTGCTGAGCCGCGACGAGGCGCTCGACCTGGGCCTCTTCGGGCCCGACCACAACGAGGGCCGCGCGCATCAACGTTTCGGCGACCTGGCCCTCGTGGCCACGGCGCCTGTTGCGTTTCTCGATCCGGCCGACGTAGGCCCCTTCCATCTCGTCTCTCGTCACGGGGCGCTCACCTCGGCCGAGCTGGACGTGCCCTTGGTCGGACACCTGGCGGTTTAACCGGCCGGCACCGCCGGGGCCCCGCGCCCGAATAGCGCATGGCCGCCGAGCGCGTTTGATCGCCTCGGTCTCGCCGGTCTGGCTCTCCACCCGGGCCAGTCCCTGCTCCCTGGTTCAGCGTGCGCTCTGCGGCTGCGTCTCACGCAGCGTTACCGCTCCAGGCGAAGCCAGTAAGCCTTGGGTGGTGGCTTATGCCGCCGAACTCGTCCTTTGGATGTGGGTCCCACGTCGCTCAGAAGTCGAAGGTACCCGCCGCTTCGCCCAGCCGGCGAAGCTCCTCGCGGCCGCGCACCGCTGCGACGATGATCGCCACGCAGGTTGCGAGGGGAACCGCGGTCGCGTCGATGAGGAGGTGGTAGTAGCGGGGATCCGCCACGTCGCCGTGGTAGAGACGGTGGAAGTAGTAGTGCCGCCCTGCGTCGGTCTGGTGCTGGGCGCGCCGAGCGGCGCGTTCGTCGAGCCCGCCGAGGTCTATTGCCTGGGCGATCCGGCGTTTGACTGGGCCGTCGAGGCGCACGTGCAGGGCCCGTGGGTCATCGCTAAGCACGACCTGGGCGCCGCGGCCGAGGATCACGGCGCCGTGATCCGCCTCCCGTCGCAGCACGGCCGCGACGTGGCTCTTGTAGGTCGCATCGTCGAGGTACCGACCTGCTTCAGGAGGAGTAAAGCCACCCCAGATCCCCCCTCCAGCGGCAGCGAAGTACGACAGCCAGTGACCGAGTCCGCTTTCGAGGTCGCCCTCGACGGCTTCCACTGCATCAGGAAGTTCGCCAAGCTCCGCGGCCACCGATGCCGTGATTGCCCGGTCGACGAAGCGGACGCCGAGGCGCTCGGCTACCTGCGGGCCGACAAAGCCGCCCCCGGCACCATAGGCAGCAGAGATCGTCACTAACGGGCCAGCCGCTTCCATCAGCCACTCCCTCGATACATGGCTTTGTCTATATAGATTAACCTATGCTCTATGGCCATGCCAGGGGAAGACACAGACACGACAGACGACTGCGAGTGGAATCGGCAGGTGGCGGGTGCTCTCTACTCGCTGGCGGCTCTGACGGTGAGGCGTATGCCCCGTGACATCAGCCTCACCAGTGTCTCCACTCTGCACGCGTTGGAGCGCCTGGGGCCGCAGCGGCTCACGCGTCTGGCCGAGCTGCAAGGCGTCACCCAACCCTCGATGACCGCGCTCGTCACTCGCCTCGAACATGACGGTCTCGCCGAGCGCCTCAGCGACCCAGGTGACCGCCGCGTGGTGCTGGTGGCGCTGACCGCGGCGGGCGAGCACTACGTGGTTCGCCGGCGCCAAGCCGGCGCGGAGGCCCTAGCCGCGCTGATCGCGAGGCTGCCTTCCGACGAGGCGAAAAATCTCCGCGCTGCCCTGCCGTCCATCGTGAGCCTGTGCAGCCTGGACTCGCAGGGTGCCAATCTGGGCACCGCTGTGCAGGTCGGCAGCGCCGACGTCGCGGGCGGTTGTTGGCGATGAGCGCCGGCCACGGCGCAAGGGTGAGCCCCTTCCGCCAGCCCAAAGCGGTGTGGGCGGTGGCGTTCGCCTGCGTCGTGTCGTTCATGGGGATCGGCCTGGTCGACCCGATCCTGCCGGCCCTCGCCAAGCAGCTGAAGGCCAGTCCAAGCAGCGTCGAGCTGCTGTTCACGAGCTACCTGGTGGTGACCGCGGTTGCCATGCTCGTGACCGGCTGGGTGTCGAGCCGCATCGGCGCGAAGCGAACCATGGTCGTCGGTCTGATGCTCATCGTCGCCTTCAGCGCCCTCGCCGGCGCGTCGGGCAGCATCGGTGGCATCATCGGATTCCGGGCCGGGTGGGGACTTGGCAACGCCTTGTTCATCGCCACCTCCCTGGCGGTTATTGTCGCCTCTGCCAGTGGCGGCTTTGCCGGGGCGATCGTCCTCTACGAGACCGCGCTCGGTATCGGCATCGGTCTGGGACCGCTGGTCGGCGGCGAGCTCGGCGGTATCTCCTGGCGGGGCCCCTTCTTCGGGGTTACCGTGCTCATGTCCGTCTCGCTCATCGCCACGGTGCTGCTGGTGGACCGCACGCCGCGACCGCCGAGAAAGACCTCCATCGTCGAGCCCCTCGCCGCCTTGCGCCACCGGGGTCTGGCGATTATGAGCGCAACCGCCCTCTTCTACAACTGGGGCTTCTTCACCCTGCTCGCATACACGCCGTTCCCTATGCACCTCAGCATCCGCCAGCTGGGCTATGTGTTCACCGGCTGGGGCGCGCTCGTCGCCGTCTTCGCCGTATTGGTCGCGCCCCGGCTCCAGGGCCGTTTCGGCACGCCCGCCACGCTGTACGTGAACCTGTTCCTGCTCGCCGCCGACCTGGCGGTCATCGCCGTCTTCACCTCGTCGCGCTCGGTGCTCGTGGTCGCGGTCATCGTCTCTGGAGCTTTCGTCGGGCTCAACAACACCCTCACCACCCAGGCGGTGATGCTGGTATCACCTGTTGAGCGACCGGTCGCCTCGGCCGCCTACGGCTTCGTCCGCTTTATCGGCGGAGGCCTCGCCCCCTATGTCGCCGCCAGGCTCGCCGCCCACTTCAACGTCCATGTCCCCTTCTACCTCGGGGCCGGCGCCGTCGTCGTCGGCATCGGCGTCCTCTCACGCGGCCACTCCCTGCTCCTCGCCGCCGAACGCGCTGAGCAAGAGCAAGTCGCGCCAGGACTCTACGCTGCGCCACCGATAGCGTCGAGGGAGTCGGGGCCGGCTCGTCCGATCCTGGTTGCAGTCGACGGTGCGCCGACCGCCAATGGCGTCTGTGCGGCCGGTGCCGAGCTGGCCATTGCACTCGGCGCGCCCGTCGAAGTCCTCCACGTCGTCGAAACCGACGTAGCCATGGAAGACGCCGTCGACGCCGGGAGCCCCGATGCCGCCTCAGCTGCCGTCACCGAGCACGTGGAGCAGCTGGCCGCTTTGGGCGTGACAGCAGCCGGGCATGTTCTTCGCGTCGTCGGCGACCACGGCGACGTCGGGCGGCGCATCGCCAGCTTCGCCGAGCACCGCAGGGCCCGGATGGTCGTCGTCGGCACCCCTCGCCACGGCGGCTTCGCCGGGCTGCTCGACGCCAGTGCCAGCGCCCAACTAATCCGCCACGCCCCCTGCGATGTCCACGTCGTCAGTCCCCGAGCCTTCGTCGGCGATCTATCCGCCCCAGGTGAGGCGATGATGGGGTGAGCCCGCCCCGGTTCGCCCGCTGAACCAGTGACGATGCCGGCTGGGGACGGCTGGCGGAACGCCGCCGTCCCCAGCTCCTCCGTCAACTGCCTCGCCAGCCGGGTGGGAAGCTCGGCCGGCTCGCTGTGGCGCTCTGGAACCTGCTCGCGGAGCATCTTGGCCAGCCGGCATGGTGCGCCGAGATCAAGGTGGCAACGGCGCTCTTCCCTCTGTCCGGTGAGGTCGAGCCAGCCCGTCGGCGGTGTCGCTACGCCATCCGGGACGCAGCGCTGCAGATGGCGCGCCGCGACCGCCGCGACGTAGCCAGGTTCGATGAGACAGTCTATTAGCAAGGTGAGGGCCTTTTCAGCAACGTGGAGCCGGCGGACGAGCCCCGCCAATATCCGCGTCGCGGGTACCCTCCAATCGGAGCGGCATCCAGCAGCCCGAGGATCGAGGTCGAGCCCGGCGCGGGCCGAGGCGGTGAAACCAAGGGGAAGGGCGGCGGCGAGGTAGTAGCGAAGGTTGCCCGTCAGCCTGTGGGCAGAGATCGCGCCGAACGCCGCCGTGTCGAACGACCCGCCGATCGAGCGAAAGAAGGTCGCGCCAGCCGTGGGGACGCCGAGGTCTTCTTAGGGGACGGCGTCTTGCACGGCGATGACGAGCACCTGGGTCACCCCGCCGATGCCGACCTCGATGACGAACATGGGGATCGAGCTGAGGGAGGTCGAGGTGGCCACCCCAGCAGCGATAGCAGGTACATGCCGACCGCCATGACCGGGGTGCCCACGACGGAGAAGATCCTGTTGGCGAAGAGCCGCAGCGGTAGTACCTCCTCGGCCGCGCGCCGCTCGACGGTTACCAGCGCCGCAACGAGGAGCGCAGCACCGGCGGCAACGCCCACGATTGGCGCCGATCCCCCGGCCAGGACGATCGCGCAGGGAACTAGCCACCAGAGGTAGCGGGCCGCGGCGGTCGCTGCACCGAGCGCCAGGCCGGCCACGAGGATGGCGAGGCCCAAGACGGCCCTCCGATTGCCGCCGTGACGCACATCGATTCGCCTCGCCAAAGGCTGGATGGCTACGCCGGTAAGCAGGCAGAGTGTTGTGATCGTGGCCATGAAGGCGATTCCGTCGCTGATGTGCTCCGTGCCCACCGCCCGGGGAAGCAGCGCGAATGCGATCGAAGTGGTGGCAAAGCCTCAGGGCGCCATTGGACCGACAAAGCAGCGGTTGCAAAATCCGGGGACGGCAAGACCGAAAGCGCGCCGCCGGTTAGCGGGCACCGTCTCGAGGACGGTGCCCATAGCGGTCAGGAGCCCGGCCATCCATACCGGGTAGGGTACCACCGTTGCTGCGGGCGCCCATTGGGCGAGCAGACCGGCGACCAGCGGGCCGAAACCAAAGCCCGCAGTTATGGAGATGGCGCCTCGCCGTGCTCGCTGGAATTGCCAAACGGTGGGCGGGAGAGCTCGCGCAGCCATGCGCTCCCCGCGGCAAAGACCGCGTCCGCCGAGACCCCGGCGAGAAAGCGTCCGAGGAACGGAAGCCCGACGTCGTGTGCTCCGGCTATGGGGGCAACGGTGGCGACAAAGGGAGGGCCGCGGCGGGTACACCACCTTCCGGCGCCCGCGAAGGTCGGAGAGGGGTCCGGCCAGGCGCAATCCGGGGATCATTCCGAGCGCATGACGCCGAACGTTGCCTCCGATGCCCCGGTGGTCATTCCCAGAGTGCGGCTGTAGACCAGCAGCATCGGTGAGAATTGGTTCGATCCCCAGCCCGTACCCATTAGTACCACTGCCACGGGGAGCCAGTGCCGCCGAATCGGCCCGACCCTGCTCGCCGGAAGCACTTGGCAACCATAGGAGCATCTGAGAGACTGACGCCACCGAGCGCCGCCTGCCGGTCGAGATCGCCTCCGCCTGATCGGTGGTGCCGACCACGGCTCTGGGGCGGTCGACAGGCTCGCATCGCCGTCACCAACCATGCGGCCAAGGTGGCCCAGGACGCCGCTTCACCCAGTGCGTATGCGATCGGGGGAAGATGGTGGGCCGGCTCGCTCGCGGATTTTCCGGCCGCCGGTCGAATGGCGTGACCCGGTCACGTGAGTCTCATCTTCATGGCGCCCGGGGGAAACGACGAGCGGGGGCTAATCTAAATACCTATGTCGCAGAATGAGACCGAACCTAACGAGAAGGTTCTCCTGGTGCCCGATTCCGTAGGCGTGGCCGACCGCGCCGAGGCGGAAGAGCCGGAAACCGAGACCGTATCCGCACCCTCCAAGGTGTTGCGAATCGGCACCATGATCAAGACGCTCCTCGATGAAGTGCGCCAGACCGCACTGGACGAGCCGTCGCGCGCGCGGATGAAGGAGATCTATGAGACGTCGGTCGCCGAACTCAAGAGCGGGCTCTCGGCCGATTTGGCGGCCGAGCTGGACCGTCTGTCGCTGACCTTCCTGAAGAGCGACCTCCCGAGCGACTCGGAACTCCGTCTGGCCCAGGCCCAGCTTGTCGGATGGCTGGAGGGACTCTTCCACGGGATCCAAGCGACGCTCTTCGCCCAGCAGATGCAGGCTAGAAACCAGCTGGACGAGATGCGGCGCCGCGGACTGCCTGCCCCGCCGGATGAGTCGCATTTGCCCGGCACCTATCTCTAGGCAGGGCGCACAGGACTTGAAGGCATGCAACCGCGGCCACCGCGCCGGTGTCAGGTTCATTTAGTGGGGTAGGGGCTTTGTACGAAGGTCTTTCAATCGCGCTCGGCGCGGATCACGCCGGCTACGAACTCAAGGAGCACCTGAAGGCCTTTTTGGCCGAGCGGGGCGCGGCCATCATGGATTTGGGCACCGACTCCACCGAGCGGGTGGACTACCCGTGGTTCTGCGCCCGTGCTGCCCGGGCGGTCCGTGACGGAAAGGCGAACTTCGGCCTGGTGGTGGGCGGAAGCGGGCAAGGCGAGCAGATCGCCGCCAACAAGGTCCACGGTGTGCGCGCAGCCCTCTGTCCGGACGAGTACACCGCCCGCCTGGCCAGAGCGCACAACGACGCGAACGTGATCGCGCTCGGGGCGAGAGTGGTCCCTCCCGCATATGCCGAGGCGATCCTGACTGTCTTTTTGTCCACGGCCTTCGAGGGCGAACGGCATGTGGCGCGCCTGCGTCAGATTGCCGACATCGAGCGGGAAGAGGCCCAGCTGAGCCTTGGTCAATAGAACCATGAGCGCATCTTCGCGCCCATCCCGAAGGCTGGTCCGCACCCGGCGGTACCGGCTGGTTCGCAGCGCTCTGATCCTCGTCATCCTGGTTGCCGTGGTTGCCCTGGTGGCGGCGGAAGGATTTACCGGTGGCAAAGGTAGCCCGGCCGCGGGCTCCTCGTCCGAGCCGTCGACTACGACCACCGCACCGCCGCCAACCTACGTGGTTCCAGGCACCGCAAAGGGCCGCACCGTCTACCAGGTGGCCAGCTACAGCACCAGCTACAGCGAGCCGGGCACCCGCCTTTGCGTACCCTCGACGTCGGGCCAGAGCTGTGGCCCACGCGTGCTTCGCATCGGAGCCTTCTATCCGGCGCTACCTTCCGGCTCGACGCCCGTGCCCTACCGGGGTTACTACCGCATGCCCTTGGTCATGTTCGCTCCCGGTTACGACATGGGGTACGTGAACTACATGCCGATCATCGACGCCATGGCCCAGGCCGGTTACGTGGTGGTCGCGATCGACTTCCCTCGCACCAGCCCGCCTGCGGAGGGAGGCCTCGACGAAGCCGACATCCTCAACCAGCCTGCTGACGTCTCTGCCGCAGTCAGCTGGGCGCTGGCCGCCAACACCGACTCGGCGTCCCCTCTCTACGAGCTGATCGACCCGTCCGAGATCGCGGTCACCGGTCAGAGCGACGGCGGTGACACCGTGCTGGCCATGACCTACAACACCTGCTGCCGGGACTCGCGACCCAAGGCGGTGGTGGTCTTCTCCGGCGCAGAGCTGTCCACTTTTCCAGGCACCTACTTTCCCGCTGGAGTCTCGGTGCCCATGCTGGTGATCCAAGGAAGTGCCGACCCGATCAATCCCCCGGCCGCCTCCCAGCAAATCTACGCCCAGGCCCCCTCGCCCAAGTACCTCCTCTGGCTCCAGGGCGCGGATCACTTGATCGCCTACACCCAGCAGAGCGGATACGAGGCGGTCGTTGCCGCAGTTACCACGGATTTCCTGAACGGTTACCTGAAAGCGGACTCCCAGGCTCTCTCGGCGATGTCCCAAGCGGGCAATGTAGCCGGCGTTTCCACCCTGCAATCGGGCTAGCCGAGCCGAGCGGATTTGAGAAGTGGCCGGCGGTGTGCTGATCTAGCATGCAGCAGGCGGGCGCCCGGGCGACGGCGGGGCCCCAAGGGAGGTCAGATGGCAAGCGAATCCAACTGGGCGATCGAAGAGTATCCCGGCTCCGGCGATTCACCCCGGGTGGCGGTCAAGGACCTGATCGACATCGCAGGCACCAAGACATCCGCCGGCAGTCGACTGCTGCTTTCCAGGGCGGAGCCCGCCAGGGAGGATGCCCGTTGCCTGCACAGGATTCGGGAACGCGGGGCGCGGATAGTGGGCAAGGCCAACTTGCACGAACTGGCCTTCGGCTCCACCGGTATCAATCACTGGTGGGGTACCCCGGTCAATCCCATCGACCCCTCGCTGGTGCCCGGCGGTTCCTCCTCGGGATCCGCGGTGGCCGTCGCGCTGGGACTGGCCGACTTCGCGCTGGGCACCGACACCGGCGGCTCGGTGCGCATCCCCGCTGCGGCCTGCGGGCTGCTTGGGCTGAAGACCACCTGGGGCCGAATCTCCAATGTGGGCGTCTATCCGCTGGCGCCGTCTTTGGACACCGTGGGCCCTCTGGCCGGCTCGGCGGGAGCGCTGGAGGAGTCGATGCAGATCATCGATGCCGGGTACGCTCCGGAGCGCCTGGATGCGCCGTTGCGGGTGGCTCTGCTCGTGAATGCGCAGGCGGAGACCTTCAACGAGGTGATCCGGCTAGCGCTTTCACGCATCGGGGCGGTGGTCACCGAGTTCAGCGATATCGACCTGGCAAAGGTCCATCACAGCGCCAACCAGGTGATTACCGCTGAGGCCTTCCGGAGCGACTCGCACCTCCTGAGCGAGTCCCACCGCATCGACCCCATGGTGGTCCAGAGGCTCCTCTCGGGTGAAGCAGTGGCCGACCACGCCTACCGCCAGGCCCTGGAGGACCGGCACGCCTTCCAGAACCTGTTGGAGGAGCGCTTCGAGGACTACGACGTGCTGGCCATGGCCACGGTGCCTTTCGCAATACCGACGCTTTCCAAGGCGATCGGCGCTTCTCTCAACCGAAACACGCTTCCATTCAACTTTGCCGGGAATCCCGGCCTGGCGCTGCCGCTGGCACTCGCCATCTCCGATGAGGCGCTGCAGGGGATGGGTAGCCCGCAAGGGGGGAGTGCGGGAACCCCGGTTCCCGTCTCGCTGCAATTGGTGGCGCCGTGGAACGCCGAAGCCCGCCTGGTGGCTGTGGCCAAGGAGATGGCCGGCAAGGATCTCATTTTCACCCACCGCTGAGTCCGGGACTCAGTAGTAGTGGCAGCGCGTCTTATGTGACGGGCGGCGCCGGTAGTGTGGCTCCCGTGCCGGATCGTGCTTGCGGTTCCACAGCAGTGCATCGATCTCAGCTGGCGCGAGCTCGGCCTGGGTTGCCTCCGAGAGGCGCTCGACGGCGCTGATGGTGCAGGCCCTGATCTCTACCTCTGCCTGTGAGCCGTATTCGAGCTCGCTCCCCGCGGCGATGAGCATCGCCAGGTCCTCCCGGTAGCGCAGCACGCCGTCGGCCTCCAGCACCTGGGGCACGGAGTTGTCGGCAAAGGCGGTGAGGCGATCCAGCCCGGGAATCTTGGCGCCGCCCGACCGGTGCCGGGCGATATGCCTCTCAACTAGGGCGAGGTCGGACGCGGTGATCTGGGCCTTCTTGGCCGGCTGGAAGAGGATCCCCTTCCAGCGGTAGCCGTCCCGGTAAGCCCCCAATCCATATAGCGCCTGGACCAGGACCTCCGCACCATGCCCCGCCACTGCGGCCATGGCGGCAAAGGAGTCCCCGAACCCGCTGCGCAGGTGAACCCCGAACTCCGCCAGGTCAACCTGCATCATCGCGACAAGCTCGAGCGCCTCGGCTGAGGGCTCGTCTCCCTGGCCGAGAATATGCGCGATGGCGGGCCCGCCGATCTTCTCCAGCCGGGACGGGGGGAAGGGCCAGTTCGTCTCGAAGAACTCGGTAAGGCCGGCGGCCATGGTCTTGTAGCCGGATTTCGAACCGTCCTTCTTCAAACCCGGAAAGTAGCCCGAGCCGAAGTTGATGCAGTTTGCGACCAGGGCGAAGGCGCGAGCTCCGTCCGGCGATGCGTTATACCAGATGCCGGCCTCGAGCGGTGCTTCTCCCGCCCTGCGTCTCTCCTCGAGGAGGCCCGAGGCGCAGGATGCGAGCGCCTCGGGGTCAATCACGACCAGCTCGGCACCCTCGGTGATCTCCGAAGCCGCGGCGCGCAGCGCCTCCAGACCCGCGAACCCGCCGGCGTCGGCCTCGGCGCGGGCCAGGTGGATGGGCGCTGTGCCGCCAGGCATCGGCTAGAGCCCCATGCCGGCGTCCACCCTGAGGTCCACGCCCGTCATGCCCGCCGCCCCCGGCGAGAGGAGGAACTCGATGGCGGCGGCGATCTCGTCCGGCTCGATCAGCCGGCCGAAAGGCTGATGCTGCTTGAACTCATCGGCCGAGGCCAGGCCGTACAAGGCCGCCGTCCGATCCAGCATGGCGGTGCGGGTGGAGCCGGGAGACACCCAGTTCACTCCTATGCGCTCCTCCGCGAGTTCGAGCGCCAGGGTGCGCAGGTATCCGACCATTGCGTGCTTGGCGGCGGTATAGGCGCCCAGGCCCCAGAGGCCCCTGTCGCCTGCGACGGAGACCACCGCGACGATTCGCCGCGAGGTGGGGTGGTGACCGCGACGGAGGAGAGGCACAAAGGCGCGCACGGCGTTGTGCAGGACGACCAGATTGAAATCGAGGGCAAGGCGCAGCTCGTCTGCGGGTGCCTCCCAGAGCCGTCCACCCCCGACGACGCCGCCGGCGGTGACGACCAGCTGGTCCACGCAGCCAAGCGCACCTTCGGCCTCCAGAGCCGCACGTGCGGCCTGGTCAGGGTCGCGGAAGTCGGCGCCAATACGCGCCACCTCGTCGGGCAGGTCTGCCTCGGCGATGTTGCCGAGCTCGTATCCCAGGTCCGGGCAGGGGGATTCCAGATCCAGCGCGGCAACCGGACGGCCGGAGCCGGCCAGGCGAAGCGCGGCCGCCCTGCCCATGCCGCGTGCGGCCCCTACCACGGCAACCGAAGGCCCGCTATCAGACATCGCGTCCCCGGCCATTGACGACGACCGCCTCGAGGTCGGCCAACATGGCTTCGAAGATGGCCCTGCCCGCTTCGGCGTTGGCCCCCGCGGGGTCTCCGATCACGCCGCTGGCCGAATAGGCCGCCACACCCTGGCTGGCAAGCATGGGCATCAGCTTATCGGCCCCCGGGCCGGGACCGGGGGAGGCGAGCGGCAGGCGCACCAGCTCCGGGGCCAGGTGCAGGAGGAGGGAAGTCTCCAGCCAGCCGGCGTGAAGGTCGCCCGCGCGCACCAGGCCGGAGGGGCCGGGTCCAGGCCACCACCAAAGGCATTCGGTCCCAGCCGTGGCCAAGCCCCTTGCCGCCTGCCGTATGGCCGGCAGATTCCCGCCATGGGTGGTAGCAAACAGGACCCTGGCAAATCCGCTCGCCGAAGTGGCCAAGGCCTGCAGGGAGGAGGCAAGGGGCTCGGTTCCCACGCTCAAGGTGCCGGCGAAGCCGCGGTGCTCGTCGCTTGCACCGATGGCGATGGTCGGGGCGAGCAGGATCCTTTCCGGGAAGGAGCCGGCGAGCGCCTGGCACAGGGCCTCCACTACCAGGGTGTCGGTGCATAGGGGGAGATGGGGACCATGCTGTTCGGTGGAGCCGATGGGGATCACCAGCGTCCGCGCCGGGACGAGGGCCTTGGCCTCCGGCCAGGTGAGGTGCCCGAGTACCTGGCTCATCGCCCGAGCGCCTCACGGATTGCCGCAAGGATCTCCGCGGCGGCCTGGCGCGGGTCGAGTGCCTCGGGTTCCGGCGCCGAGGCTCGCGCCCGCCCGCTCATCGAGGCGACCCGTGCCCGTACGGACACCCCCTCGGGGGGTTGGAGAAGGTGCGTCGGCGCTGCCGCCTGGAAGCGGAGGGGCTTGGGCTCCGGTCCGGGGATAGTTGATGTCAGGTGAATCACTTCGATGGTGACGGAAGCGGCACGCAGCACTCCGGCCAGCGGAGCGCGTGGTTCTCCTGCACCCGGGGTGAACGTCACCACCAGCGGCGGATCGGCCCGGATCACCTCGCCTTGGCCACCGGCGGCACGTTCGATGGCGAGGGCGCCGTCCTCGTTGCCCACGGCGACGGCTCCATGTACGATCTCCCAGCCCAACTCGCCGGCCAGGCAGGTTCCGAATAGGGCGCCGTCGCCGTTGCGGGCACGGTCGGCACAAAAGGCAAAGCGGAAGCCTTCCAGCCGGACGAGCCCGGTAACCTCGGCCGCGCTGCGGAAGGCGGCGTCCCCCTGTTCGGGTATGAGCAGGAACGCTCGCCTGGCTCCGAAAGCGACCGCCTCCCGCACCACTGCCTCGGTACCTCCCAGGCTCGCAACCGCGAAGCCTCCCAGGCCGCAAAGGGTGCGTGCGCACGCAAGGGCGTTCAGCTCTCCCGCGTTCAGTGCGGCCGCCTCCCCATTGCCGCGCCCGTGCAGGATCACCAACGCTTCCAGGCCGTCCATCACGCGCTCCCGGACATGGAGTAGGGCGCATCAGCTTCTGTGAAAGCGGACACCGTAACCTCCCGGGGGATAGTTCCAGCTCAGGGCGCCTTCATGGCCGCAGACCAGATAACAGGTGCCGCACTCAAAGCAGTTCTCATAGTTGAAGATTATTTCGCCCGCGGAGGTCTCCACGAAGAGGCGGGCCGGGCAGGCGTTGAGGCACCTCCTGGCGGTGCAGCCTGCGCAGACCCGGTTGTCCAGGGTGATGTGTGGGCGGGTTGAGATCCTGAATTCGACCCCCCCTAGTTCCTGGTCCAAGTCGATGCCGGGCCCCGGCTCAGGAGGCTCGGTGGCCTGCCGGTAATTCAGCTTCGAGTTGGGAGTGTCGGTAATCCTGGGCATGGCAACTATCCGAACGTTCTTAGCGCGCGGAGCACGGCGGCCCCGGCCCCAAGCGGCGAAACTCCGGATCTGTGGGCGGCGGCGTAGGCCGCCCGCGCCAGGCCGGGCTTGGGCTCGGGGTCCCGGACGCTGAAGATCTCCGAAGCCAGATGGTTGGCGAATCGTGGCAGGCCGACCTGAGTCGCCCTCGACATGACCAGCCGAGGAGCGTGGCGAAGGCGGCGGTGGTTGATGCCCACGAAGGACGCCTCCATGGCCGAGGCGTAGACCGCCGCCGCGTCGGCAGCCCCGTGGGAGTCGAACTCGGCCAGCGCCGCTCGTCCCGCCTCGGCGCCGCTGGCGATGGCGTAGTTGACTCCCTCGAGCCACAACCCCGCCGCCAGGCAGGCGAAGGCCGCGTCGCCGGCGACCAGGAGGCCCTTGGACCCCAGCCGCGGCCAGTGCGAGAAGCCGGCTTCGGGGATCAAGTGAGCCCCGTATTCCAACGGCTCGGCGCCGTGCAGTAAGGGCTCGATGCTGGGATGACGCTGCAGGCGCTCCAGCAGCTCCTCCGGCCGGCTCTTAGTGGCGGCCAGCCCGGTGAGCGACAGCACCAACCCCACCGCAACGGTCTCGGAGTTGGTGTAGAGGAAGCCGCCACCGGGCACTTCGCCAGTGCAGCCCAGTATCTCGATGTCCACTCCCTCGCCGGGGGAGGCGACGTTGAAGCGCCTCTCGATTTCCTCCGCCCCGAGACCCAGGACCCGCTTCACGCCCAGCGTGTAGCCCTCGGCCCCGGCACCTTTCATTAGGCCGGCCTGTCTGGCCAGGAACGAGTTGGCACCATCGGCGGCAATTACCATCCTGGTTCGCAGCGGCGGGCCCTCGCGGTCGGTTGCAACTGCGGCCACGTGCCCGTATGCGTCGCGGACCAGTCGGGTGGCGGTGGTGGAGGGAAGCAGGGTTGCTCCGGCCGCCACTGCCAGCCCGGCCAGCCAGGAGTCGAAGGCCGGGCGGTAGGCCGTGAACGCGTTAGGGGCCGCCGGGTCGCCCCAGGAGGGGTTGTCATGGGCCAGCCACGTGGCGCGTCCATCATCCACCAGCATGGTGATGCGCCGGGTTATTCGCCTCTCGATCGGAACACTTTCGAGGTAGTCCGGTATGAGCTGGGCGAGGATGGCTGGATAGATCACTCCGCCGTAGAGGTTCTTCGATCCCGGCTCCGTTCCTCGCTCCAGCAGGGCGACCTTGGCGCCACCGCGCGCGAGCACCAGGGCCGCGGCACTCCCAGCGGGACCGGCACCCACTACCACCGCATCGAAGTAGGCTGCGTTACCGCCCTCGATCGCCGTCATGGGCACCTCCATCTCCTTGGGCAAGTTCCCATAGCTCCTGTACCACGGCGGGGCCGTCGGCGAGGATGGCCCGGTCTGCGAGGCCGAATATCGGGGCCGCCGGGTCGGTGTTGACCGCTATCACCCGGCCAGGCGCTTCGAGGCCGCCGGTGTGTTGTGGGGCGCCTGAGATCCCGATGGCCACGTACAGGAGAGGTGAGACGGTGGTGCCCGTGGTTCCGATCTGGACCTCTTCGGGTGCCCAACCGGCATCGGTCACGACCCGCGTGGCCCCGAAGGAGGCTCCGAGCTTTGTGGCCGCCGCATCCAGCATGGCCACAATCCCGGCTTGGCCGAGTCCCGCCCCGGCCGCCAACACCACAAGAGATTCCCCAAGTTGCCTGGCACGCCCCGTAGCCTGGATCTGCACGATCTCGCGCGTGCTCAGTGAGGTGGGAATGGGCTGGATCACGATAGGTCCGCTGCCCAGCCTGCCTCGATGCCCGGTAATCCAGGCGGCGGTCCTGCGCCCGGCTCGGATTCTGACCGAGCCGGGCGCAGGCCGCAAACTTGTCGCCCCCTTGGCCAACGGCGCCGCTTCGCGCTCGGGCACGTGGAAAAGGGCCACGCCCCGGGTCGAGTCCAGGGGATAGCCGAGCTGGACTCCATCGGCCTCGGCGGTGCGCATAACCCGGCCGCGAACTTCGACCACCTCGCCGATAACCGGTGTCTCCAGTGCTCTTGCAGTGTGTCCGAGCAGCTCGACTGCGTCGGAGGATCCTGCCAGGATCACGGTGCGCGCTCCAAGGCGGCGGGCCACCTCGGCGAGCATCAGCGCCAGCTGGCGCTGCCCGGGGGGCTCGGCCCACAGTAGCGAGAGCGTCGGATCTCCCTCGCCGGCCGCCGGCGCCGGCCTTCTCCGGCCCTCTCGGAGTCGTGCCGGCAGGACCAGGCAATCCGCGCCCTGGCCCGTGATGGCGGAAAGGCTGCGGCCGGGCTCGCAGCCGACAGCCACGATCAGCACTTCGCAGGGCGCGGTCATGGCCGGGCCGCCTGCAGGAGTTCGGCTACGCGCTCAGGCGCCAAATTCCCCTCGATGATCGCGGCGTGTGCCCGCCGCGGGCTGAGCGCGTCGCCGATGCGTAGCGCCGGGATCCCGCTGGAGCGTGCCACTTTGTAAAGGGAGTCATCCGCCGTGGCGTGGAGGGAAAGGACCAGAAGGTCCGCTTCCAGCTCGAACTCGCCGCCGTCAAGATGGTTGACGAAGGTGGCGGACCGGGCTCCGGCGCCGGTGGCTATGAGGGCGGTGTGAAATTCGACCCCGTGCGCCGCGGCGCGCATACGGAAAGTCTCGTAGTCGAGAGTTATTCCGAGGTCCTGCCCGGCGACCAGCAATGGAGTGGCAAAGTGGACCTCGGCCCCCATCTCCCAGAGGAGTTCGGCGGCCGAGGTCGCCTGGTGGAAGCCGACTTCGTCGTAGACGACGGCCTTGGCTCCGCTGGGAAGGCCGAGCGACCGGGTCATGAGCTGGCGGGCGGAGACAATCCGCATCCTGCGCACACCGTCCTCCATGGCCCACCCGGGCGTAACATCGCGGGATCCGGTTGCCACCACCACGGCGTCGGCGCCGAGCAGCCCCAGGTCATCGGGACCGACCGCCCGACCGAGTTCCGGCTCGATGCCCAGCGCGGCCAGCTCGTTGCGCTGATTGCGCACGAGGTCCCAGAACTCGGCACGCGAGGCGACCCGGCCGGCCAAGGCGAGCTGGCCTCCAAGCTGCTCGGCGGCCTCCACCAGCGCCACGCTCGCTCCGGCCCTGGAAAGGGCTATGGCGGCTTGGCACCCCGCCGGTCCCGCGCCGATCACCGCTACCTTTGGCGCCGAGGCGCGCAGTACCGGTGCTCGCGGCACGAGGCTTTCCCGCCCGGCGCTGGGATTCTCGATGCAGCCCAGCCAGCGGTTCATCCCCACCCTCCCGACGCACTCCTGGTTGCATGAGAGGCAGAGGCGGATATCGCGGGTGCGGCCCGTGCGCGCCTTGGCGGCCAGGTCCGGGTCGGCAATCTGGGCCCTGACCATTCCCACCAGGTCGCAGTGGCCTGCGGCCAGTGCCTTTTCCGCCTGCAGGGGATCCTTGATGCGGCCGACGCCCACTACGGGAAGGTTGACCGCCTTGCGTATGGCGGAGGCGATGAACAGGGCGTATCCCGGGGAGAATGACATCGAGGCCTCGATGGTGTAAAGCGACGCGGTGGCAACTCCGATGGAGGTGTTGATGTAGTCGATGCCTCCCTCGGCCTCGAGCATCCGGGCCAGCTCGACCGCTTCCTGCAGTCCCGTCCCGCCCTCGATCATCTCATCGCCCGAGAGCCTGACCCCGAGCGCCGGGTCAGGGCCGATTGCCTGGCGGACTCCGGTGACGATCTCGCGCATAAGCCGGCTCCGCCCCCAAAGGTCGCCCCCGTATCCGTCCTCACGCTGGTTGGAGGCGGGGGAAAGGAAGGCTCTGACGATCGATGAGTGGGAGCACTGCAGCTCGACACCGTCGAAGCCACCCTCGATGGCCCGTGCCGCCACCAGCTGGTAGCCCCTTACCACCTCGGCAAGGTCGGCGGCGCCGGCCTCTTTGGGCACCTCGCGGAAGAGAGGGTCGGGAACCTGGCTCGGCCCGAGCACCGGCAGGCGCGAGTACATGGAGGACGCCTGGGGGCCGTTGTGGTTGATCTGGGCAATAACCTTGGCCGGATGGCGATGCACGGCCCGGGTGATCTGCCGGTATCCCACCAGCACCTCGGGGCGGAAGCCGTGGATCATCTTCTCGTACGGCCAGTCACTGGGGTGGACCGAGTGCTCCTCGGTGATGATTAGACCCGCCCCGCCCCTGGCGCGTGCCTCGTAGTAGGCGGCGTGCGCCGTGGTGGGCAGCCCGTCGACCGCGAAGTTGGTCAGGTGCGCGGAAAAGACGATCCGGTTCTCCAGGTGCATTCGGCCGATTTCGATGGGGGAGAAGAGGCGCTTAAAGGCCGCCATCGGCGACCTCCGCGGTCAAGGTGGCCACCGCTCGCCGCGCATCCAGCACGGCGGCCTGCCATCCCCTCGGAGCGAGCGCGTCCCCGGCCGGACGTATCAGCCTGTGCTCCGGCCAGCCACCTGCTGCTACCGCCGGGGAGCAGTCGACGACCACCTCCGCCTCCAGCGTCCGGCGTCCGGGACCGAAGCGCTCCTCGATCGACACTCCGCCGGAGGTGAGCCCGGCCACGGTGGTGTCGGTGAAGCACGGAACACCGGCCCGGGCAAGGCGCTGCGCGGCAGGCACCAGGTCTCCGGTGAGGGCAAGTTGAGAGCCGGGGAGGCGGTCGGGGGTCACCAGGGCCAGCGAAACTCCCGCAGTAAGTAGGGCATCCACCGTATTCATGGCCCACGGGCCGCCGGTCGGGTCGAAGAGAACCACCTTGCATCCGGTTTGCGGCGGCTCGCGCAGGGCCTGTGCCGCCCCCACCACCCGGGGGGAGCCCACCGGGGCGTTCTCGGTCAGGCGCGCCAGGTTCGAGGGACGAGGCAGGTAGAGGCCGCCGGTCGCGACCACCACCGGGTTCCCGGCCTCGGCTGCCGCGAGGAGGTCTGAGGAGGTCAGCGGGTGTGAAAGCCTCACCTCCACCTTTGCCGTGGCAAGGGCCGACAGATAGTACTCGAGCAGCCGCGCCAGCCGAGGATTGGGGCCGTGCCCGGCGAGTAGGGCCAGCTCCCCGCCCGCTTGCCCCGAAGCCTCGTAAAGGCGGACTCTTATGCCCAGGCGGGTCGCGTGCAGGGCGGCCTCCATGCCGGCCAAGCCGCCACCGGCAACCAGGAGCTCTGCCGGCCTGCTGTCTCGAGCCCGACCCCTTGCCACCCCGTCACGCATCTTGGCCTCGGCCTCGTGCCCGGCATCGGGGTTGAAGGCGCAGGTGACCACGGGGTTGCGCGGATCCCGCACCTGGCACCCCTGGTTGCAGGCGACGCACGGCCTCTCGCTCCCGCCGGCGGCCAGCCTGGCCAAAGCCTCGGGATCGGCGATCAGTGCGCGGGTGAGTTCGGCGAGCTGGACCTCTCCTGTGGCGAGCATCTCCTCTGCTTCACGCACCGTCACGCGTCCGTCCACCAGGGCGAGCGGAGTCGCCAAGGGGCAAGTGGCCTTGAACTCTGCCAGTGCCTCGTCCAGGAAGGCGGTGCCTGCGTGGAAGTCGGGGCAGGTGGCGTGGTGGGTGTAGATCGATCCGCGCTCGAGGACCAGGTAGTCCACCCGGTCCGCCAGGTCGGCGAAGATCTCTGCCGCCCTGGGTGGGAGGATGCCGGCCCAGGGGGCGAGTTCGTCGATGCACAGTCTCATGCCGACCACCCCGCCCGCAACGCTGCGCCGGACCGCCTCCAGTACGGCGGAGGCAAACAGGGCACGATCCTCACCCCAGCGATCGCCCCGCTGGTTGGTCAATGGCGAGAGGAACTGGCGTATTAGGGAGAATTGGCCGGCGTTCAACTCGACTCCGTCGCAGCCGGCCGCGACGGCCGATGCCGCGGCGGTGGCGAAGTCGGCGATGATCGCCTCGATGGCTTCCTCCTCCAGCTCGGCGGAGAGCTCGTTGGTGGTGGTCTCCGCAAAGGGGGAGGGGGCCCAGAGCACCTGCTGGGAGTGGGCGGAGGAGCCCTGGCCGCCGGCGTGGCCTATCCCCGCCACCAGCAGCGAGCCCTCGCCCCTCACCGCCGAGGCGGTGGCCGCGAGAGAGGAAGCGGCCGCGGGCAGGAGCGGCGCGTACTCATACGGCCAGTCCTCCCTGCTCACCGAAGCCACCTCCGTCACCACCAGTGCGGCACCACCCGCCGCCCGCGCCGCAAGGTATTCACCGTAAGCGGGACGGAACTCCTCACGCCGGTTCAAGTTGGTCGGGTGGGGGCCGAAGTAGGCACGGCTCTTCAGTACCCGGCCTGCGAGTTGCAGATCAGCGGCAAAGAGCCTTGCGGCGGACCCGACGGGCAAGTCCGTGCCTAACGCGTCGCCGCGGCTGCGCGCCGAGGACGAATCGATACCACCGTGGACGCCGTAGCACCGGCCCGGCCCATCACGCATTCCGGGTCAGGGTCGGCCGGCCCGGATCCGGTGTGGAACTTGGCCGCCATGCAGCCCCCCTGGCAGGAGGCATAAGCGGAGCAGCTCGAGCAGCCGGTGGGGCCGGGCTCGGACCGCAAGCTGGTGAAAAGGCCCGAGCTGCGCCAAATCTCCGCAAGGCCCGTTTCGCGGATATTCCCGGCCTTGAAGTCCGGGTGGATGGTAAAGGGGCATGCGTAGACGTCGCCAACCGGGTCGACCAGGCACACCACCCTCCCGGCGCCGCACATGTTCAAGCCGGGCAGCGGATCACCCAGCGGCGAGAGGTGGAAGAAGGAGTCGCCGGTCAGGACGTGGGGACGCTCGGAGAGCCAGCGGAAGAGGTGCCGGTTGTCCTCGGGGGTCGGTCGCAGGTTGGCATAGCTTTGCGCGCCGCGGCCCGAGGGGCGGAGCCTGGTCACGCGCAGGCTGGCCCCGAAACCGCGGGCCATCTCTTCGAGCTCGTCAAGGCGGGAGACGTTGTGGCGGGTGGCCACGACCGAGATCTTGGGATCGGCGAAGCCGGCCGTGGCCAGATTCTCCAGTGCCGCCACCGCCTTTGCGAACGACCCCCGGCCCCGCAGGGCATCGCTGGTGGCCCGGTCTGGACCGTCGATCGACACCTGGACGTCCACGTAGTCCATTCCGGCCAGGCGCCGCGCAGCAGTGGCGTCCAGGAAGGTGCCGTTGGTGGAGAACTTGACCCCGACCCGGCGTGATACGGCGTGCTCGAGCAGAGAGAAGAAGTCCCTGCGCATCATCGGCTCGCCACCGCCGATGTTTACGTAGAAGATACCCATTTCGGCAAAGGTGTCGATGAGCTCGAGCGCTTCGTTGGTGTTTAGCTCCCCGGGCGCCCTGGACCCGGAGTCCGAGAGGCAGTGGCGGCAGGACAGATTGCAGCCGTAGGTGAGCTCCCAGGTCAGACAGATTGGTGCCGTCAGTCCGGCGCGCAGGGCGGCGGCAAGGGAGTCATTCATCGCGGTGGCCTCCGGGCGCCTCTTCAAGCAGCAGGACCTTCCTTGCCAGCAGCGCTTCGACCAGCCGGTCGAAGCCCTCGGGGGAAGCACCAAGGGTGGCCTCAGCCACCGATCGGTCGACACCGCACCTGGCGAGTTCGGCCAGCTTCAGGACCAGCCGTGACTTGACCAGGAAGAGTTCACGCGTCGAGAAATTGTAGCAGAGGGCCCCGAAGGACTCCTCCCTGAGGGAAATACGCGGGTTGAGAAGCAGCCGCTCGCGACGCAAGGCCGGGCCGTCTAGTAGACGCCGCACATTCCGTCGATCGAGACCTCCTCGATGACGAGATCCTCCTCGACGAACTCCATATCCTCCGCCGCCGCGTCTTCGCCCACCTGCATCGCCGCCTCTTTTGTCATGGCTCAATCATATCCACAAGGGCAGGTGCCCAACGGGTCCTGGCCGGCTCAAGGAGTCAGGAGGATCTTGCCCTTTGACTGGCGCGATGCAAGGCGGTGGTGCGCCTGGCCCGCTTCGGCCAGCGGCAGCACCGAATCGATCACCATACGGATGCGCCCGTCGTGGAGCATGGCCAGGGAGGGCTCCATCAGTGAGGCGACTTCGTCCGGACGTGACCTGCGCACCGTCCCGAAGGAGAAGCCTGAGACGGTGCGGTTGGGGGAGTGCAGCTGGTCGGTTTGGACAACTCCGGGCTTCCCGGCGGCCATCCCGAAGACGACCAGCGTCCCGAACGACTCGAGCACCTCCATGTCCTCGGCAACGGTGTCGCCCGCAGCGGCGTTCAAGATGACCTGGAAGTCACCCCCCGCCGCCCGTCTGGCTGCTTGTGCGAATCCGGACTCCCGAGCCACCACCGGCCTCGCTCCCAATTCCTCCACCAAGCCGGCTTTTTCCTGGCTGGACACGACGCCGACCACAGTGGAGGCTCCCAGCGCCGCCGCCATCTGCAACGCTGTGGTGCCGATACCGCCGGCGGCGGAGTGCACCAGGACACGGTCCCCTTGCCGGACTTTGGAAGCCCTGGTCATCAGGCCGTAGCAGGTCCCGAGCAAGAGCGGGGCCGCACCTGCCTGGTCCGGATCGATCCCCGGCGGGACCTCGAAGAAGAGGCCCTTCCTGGCCAGGGAGTACTCGGCATAGCCTCCATCGTCCACAAAGGCCACTACGTGCCGTCCGAGCCAGGAATGGTCGACGTTCTCTCCGATCGCGTCGACCACGCCGTAAGTGTCGAGGCCCGGCACAAACGGCATCCCGGGAACCGGATAATTGCCGGAAACGGCCTTCACATCTGCGAAGTTCACCGAGGCGCGTATGTTGCGGATGCGCACCTGGCCGGCGGATGGCTCCGGGTCGGGAAGCCGGCTGGGCTCGAGCTGTTCGGGGCCACCGAAACGGGAGACGAGAATCGCCTGCACGGATGCTCCTTTCACGATCTTCACCGGCACGGGGCCGGCGCCGAGGCTTCAGGACTCGGCGGCCACCTGCTTGAGCGAGTCTGCGAAGGCGGCGCCGATGCGTTCGATCTCCGCTTCGGTGATGGTCAGGGGGGGTGACACCGCGATGGAGGTCATAAGCGTGCGTACCAGCACTCCCCGCTCGCGCATGGCCATTTGGAGTTTGCCCAGCGTCGCGGGGCGTTCCTTTAGCACATTCGCCTCGACCTCGATTGCACCGAGCAGACCCATTCCTGCACGCACCTCGCTAATGAGCGGGGAGTCCAGGGTGCTGTTGAGGGCTTCCGCCAGGCTCCCCTCCAGGGTCCGGCCACGTGGGATAAGGTTCTCCCGCTCCATGATCTCCAGGTTGGCCAGGCCGGCTGCGCACGCGAGCGGATGACCCGCGTAGGTGGGCCCGTGCCGGAAGGCCGCGCCCTTGCCTTCGAAGAAGGGTGCCGAGACGCCGGCCGAGACAACCACCCCGCCCAGAGGAACATATCCGCTGGTTATTCCCTTGGCGAAGGTGATCATGTCGGGGATCACGCCAAAGCGCTCGGGGCCGAACCACTCGCCCAGTCTCCCGAAGCCGCAGATTACCGAGTCGATGACCAGAAGCGCGCCGATGCTGGTGCAGATCTCGCGCAGCCTCTCTATGTAGCCGGGCTTGGGAAGATGGACGCCACCGGCGCCGATGACCGGCTCGACGAAGACGGCGGCGATGTGCTCGGCGCCGATATTTTCGGCCAGCGCGGCCAGATCCTCGGGATCGTCGCGATCGATCTGGGCGACCGAGTTGATCAGGTCGCCATATCCTGCGCGGTTGGCGGGCATTCCAGCCAGGGAGGTGCCGAAGCCGTGGGTCCCGTGATAGCTGTCACCGCGAGAGACGAGTATCTGGCGCTCGGGGTGGCCGGTCTCATGGAAGTAGCGGCGCGCCAGCTTGGCGGCTGTGTCGATCGCGTCCCCGCCTCCGGAGACGAAGAAGACCTTTGAGCCGGGCATTGGGCTAACGGATGCGACCTTGGCGGCGAGCAGCTCCGCCGGCTCGTTGGTGATGTCGGCGAAGGTGGAATAGGCCGCGACTTTGGAGAGCTGGGCGTTGATCGCCTCGGCTATCTCCTTGCGCCCGTGCCCCACGTTGGCGTACCAGAGCGAGGCGGTGGCGTCGAGGTACTGACGGCCAGCGTCGTCGTATACGTAGTTGCCATTGGCTTCGGCGATGGTGAGCCGGCTACGGGTGACTTCCGCCATGTTGGCGAAGGGGTGCCAGAAGGATGTCTCGGTCACTTTACCTCTCAGTTCTGCTGCGGGTTTGTGACCAAGATAGCACCGTAGGGAACTGAGCGGCGAGGGCGCCTGACAGTGCCCCCCGCCTGGGAAAGCAGCTCAGGATCGAGGCAGAATCTTGAGCGCCAGGTATAGGTCCACCAGCTCCGCAAAGTCCTCCAGCCGCACCCCATGGCTCTCTCGCACCTTATGCAGGCGGTAGCGCATCGAGTTCGGGTGTATGCCCAGCTTGGCGGCGGCAAGGTTGATGTCCAGGTTGCACTCGAGGTAGGCGCGCAGCGTGGTGATGGCGTGGCGCTCTACGGTTAGATTGGCGCGCCGGCGCTCCTGCTTCTCGGCCAGCTTGCGCAAGTCCACCTGGGCCATCAGCCAGGTTGTCATGGAGGCATCCTCGAAGAGCAGCACGTCCGAGGGTTGGTCCCCATGCGGGGTGGTGAGCAGCTCGCCCAGGGAGGCACGAGCCTCCCGATAGGCGGCCGGAAGGGCGGCCGCACCCAGGCATGGTGAGGAGACACCCAGGCGGAAGAGATTCCCGGTCAGTTGCCTGAGCTGATCCGGCATCGTCTCGGTGCCGGTCTGGACGATGGCCACCATTACTTCCCCGGTCATGTCCCAGATGACTGGGGGGTGTTCCTCGATCGTCTCGAGCAGGGCGGAGAAATCCCGCTCCGCCTCCGCGGCCGATGCCATCGGCGAGCCACACACCACCCAGGCGGGGGACGAGAAGTCGATCCCCAGAGAGAAGAGCCGTTCCAGCTGAGGCTTGGCCGGCCTTCCCGCCGGTGTCCTGGCGGCGCGCAGGCCGCACACCTCGGCTACAAGCGCCCGTTCCTGTGCGCGCCTCTCGGCAAGCCGGTCGCTTCGCGTCTCGAGTGCGATGGCGAGCATGTGACCGGCGGAGCGGACCAGAGGAAGCGCCAGCTGGAAGTCGGATTCGCCGGAGTCGGTGGTGCCGACCAGGGCAAGCCACATCGAAGGGCGGCTTGGCGGCAGCACTGCCAGCGCCAGCCCGGGCCCCTGCCCGGCCTCGAACTCAATCAGCTGGGTAAGTCCGGGCAGGGAGGGATCGGCCTGCTCGGCTGGGCGGCGCGCCCCCCGGCCTTGCATGTTTGCCGACGAGGGGCTCTGATACTCGATGAACTCACGAACCTCCGCCAGCAGGCCGGCGTCCATGTTGTCGCTCGCGGCAACCACCTCACCGGAGCCGCCTTCGATGAGGGCAACCGCCGCCGGCACCAGCGGAGCCAGGCGCTCGATCATGGCGGTCACGGGGTCCGGGCTGAGCAGCGAGTCGAGCAGGTAATCCTGTGCGGAGACAAAACGGCGCAGGGCGTTCACGTTGGGAGAGAGAAGCGCCTGGTTAACGAAGGCGATTATCTCGGCGAAGCCGGTGGCGAAAGGGACCGTGAAGACCGGGAGCCCCAACTCCTCGGCTGCCTCGAGCAGTCCTGGCGGGACCGCACGGAAATTGACGTCCAGCGCGAACCCCAGCGCCGCGATTCCGGCGCTGTGCAACTCCTTCACCAACTCTCGCTGCTCGGCCGGGCGGCCCTTGAGGCGCAATCCGGTGGTAAGGGCGATCCAGTGGGCGGAGAACCACCTGGTGGGGCGGGAGATCTCGAACGAGTGCGCACCTGTCACCGAGGTGGCTAAAGCACTTTGGTCCGAGGTGACCAGGCGAAGTCCAAGTGAGGGCTGGGCCAGGACCTCCTTCAAGGTGAGCCTCGTCCCTATCCCAGCCCTGTTATCGGCCATACCCCTGCGCCCGTCGTTCTAGATGTCCATGCCCCGCCACCTTCCGGCGGCCTACTGGCCGGGTTCGCCCCGGCGATGCACGCACTTCATAATAACGAGAAGATGCCATGATTCTTAGTGCTGGACCACAAAGAATCCGCGGTCACCCGCCCTCGTGACGCTCCTTCCGGGGGCGTAAAGGCCATTTCCGGCCACCTTGACCACCCGGAGGGCCGGCGATAAGCTACCGATCGGTAACGTCATTTGTAACACCGGCCCGCTCAGGCGCGGCCGCCGTGCTAGGAGGGCAGCCGTGATCGAGCGAGCGGGCATCCATTCCGATGAGCCAGTGTTCGACGAGTCCGGCATTTATCGAGACGAACTGGGCGTGCTGCACTATCAGGATTTGCCGGACTCACTGGTGGATCTGGTGGTAAAGGCCGCGGAGTCCCATGCCGAATTGGTTGCTTTGCAGGAGATCGGCGGAGGAGAGCTCACCTACGCCGGGCTCCTTGAAGCGGTGGAGCGCGTGGCCGGAGGTCTGGCCGCGTCGGGGGTGGAGCCAGGTGACCGGGTGGGGCTGATGCTCCCCAACGGGAACGATTTTGTGGTCGCCTTTTTCGGCATAATCTTTGCCGGTGCCGCGGTCGTCCCCATCAACACGCGTTTCACCGAGAGCGAGGCGGCCTACGTGCTGGAGGACTCCGGCGCAAAATACGTGTTCAGACCGGGGTTGGCGATGCCCTCGGGCGAGCCTCTGCGCCGCCAGGGTGCGGGCAGGGGGACCCTGGCCGCCATTTTCTACACCAGTGGCACCACCGGCTTCCCCAAGGGTGCGATGCTCTCGCATGAGAACTTCCTTTCCAACATGGAAAGCGTCTTCAGGGTGGTTCCGTTGGAGCGCGGGCCCTCAGTGAGCCTGGTGACGGTTCCCCTCTTTCACGTGACCGCGGCGATAGCTCAAATGGTCCCGACGCTTCGCTACGGAGGCAAGCTGGTCATCCTGCCCGGCCCGGACATCAAGGCGCTCATTGCGGCGGTGGCGGAGAACCAGATCGACACGGTCGTCTCGGTGCCCGCACTTTACTGGTATGTGCTGGTCCAGCCCGAGTTCGCCGCCCTGGACACGTCCGGGGTCAAATACGTTCTGTACGGCGGGGCGCCTATGCCTCCGGACTTGGTGCACAAGCTGATGGCCGCCTTCCCCAGCGCCCGGGTGGGGAACGGCTTTGGCCTAACCGAGACCGCCTCGATCGCGACGTTCCTGCCGCACGAATACGCGGGCGACCACGCGGACTCGGTGGGATTCCCGGTGCCGGTGACCGAGGTGGACCTCTTCGAGCCGGACCCGCATACCGGTGCGGGCGAGCTGCTGATCCGTGGCCCGAATGTGGCCATGGGTTACTGGAACATGCCTGAGGCGACGAGGGACACCTTCGTCGACGGCTGGCTGCACACTGGGGACATGGCCCGTATCGTGGACGGCTTGGTGATCATTGTCGATCGCAAGAAGGACATGATCAACCGGGGAGGGGAGAACGTCTACTCCGTGGAGGTGGAGAACGTGCTCGCGGCATACCCGGGAGTGCTCGAGGTTGCGGTGATCGGAGTTCCGGACGAGATGATGGGGGAGAAGGTCGGCGCAGTAGTGGTCCCGGTTCCGGGAGTCAGTTTCGACGTCGCGGAGATGGTTTCCTTTGCCCGCACCAAGCTGGCGGACTACAAGGTGCCACAGTACGTCTGGGTTCGTCAGGAGGGCCTGCCGCGCAACGCGGGCGGCAAGGTCCTAAAGCCCCGGCTGCGGGCCGAGGCGCAGTGGGAGCAGGTGGTCTTCTAGCCGGTAACCAGGCTTAGGCTGGCGGCTGGCCGACCGGCCGGGAAAGGGGAATCATGGTCCAGGTCGAGACGGTCAAGGGTCCGGTTGATGCCGATCAGTTGGGCTTCACCTTGATGCACGAACATATCTTCGTCCTCTCACCGGAGATAGAAGAAAACTACCGAACCGGTTTCGGGGAGGAGGGGGCCAGGGTCGACCAAGCCGTGGCACGTCTGAACGAGCTGGCGGCCGCCGGAGTCCGGACCTTTGTCGACCTGACCGTCGTAGGGCTGGGCCGGGACATTCACCGGATCCAGCGTGTGGCGGAGCGCGTCGATCTGAACATTGTCGTGGCCACCGGCCTCTACACATACAACGAGCTTCCTTACTACTTCTTGTATCGCGGACCCGGAACTCTGCTGGGTGGCGAGGAGCCGCTGGTGGAGATGTTCGTGGGTGACATCGAGAACGGTATCGCCGGAACCGGGGTGAAGGCCGGCATGCTCAAGTGCGCCACCGAGCACCAGGGGGTGACCCCGGACGTCGAGCGCGTCCTGCGCGCGGTAGCGCAAGCCCATCGACGCACTGGAGTTCCGATCACGACTCACAGTTTTGCTCCCGGGCGCAACGGATTGGAGCAGCAGCGGGTCTTCCGCGAGGAGGGCGTCGACCTTTCCAGGGTGGTAATCGGGCACAGCGGCGACACCACCGACATCGGGTACCTGCGGGAACTCGCTGACGCCGGGTCGTATCTGGGCATGGATCGTTTTGGCATCGACCTCCTGCTGCCTTTCGAGCAGCGCGTGGCAACGGTGGCCGAGATGTGCCGTCTCGGCTACGCGGGCAAGATGGTCCTCAGCCAGGACGCCGCCTGCCACAACGACTGGTTCGACGACGCTGCGCTGGCGGTCGCTACACCGAACTGGCACTACATGCACGTGGTGCGCGATGTCATTCCCGCGCTGCGCGAGCGAGGCGTCACCGAGGCCCAGATCGACCAGATGACGGTGGAGAACCCTCGGCGGATCCTTTCCGAGCGGTCGACCTACTAGCCAACTGCGCCAGGCGGGAGAGCAGCGGCCCGGTGCGCAGCTCGGGTACGTAGGGTGCCAGCGACAGCTTTGCCGCGCAGCCGCGGGCCAGTCCGGCGGAGTAGGCGAGGTCGTCCAGCACCGAGATGACCCCGGTTGCCAGGGTTCGCGGCAGCGCGGCGCCTGCTTGGGCCGCCTGCAGAGCGCGGGTCACGGCCAGCAGCCCCAGCAAGGTGGCGAGCCTACTCCTCAGCCGCGCTGAAAATCCCGTAAGGGCGAGTGCGGGCATGCCGAGCGCTCGTACCAGCATGGAAACCTCCGCGGCCAGTGCCGCAACCACCTCTCGGGATGGAACAGTCAGGTCTTGGATGTCGACACCGGCCCGCCCGGCAGAAGTGCGCAGGCGCCGGCGCGCATCAGCCAAGGTGGCCAGGCGGAGCGAGGCGCCCGCCAAGGGGAAGGCTGCGAGTGCTGCTGTTACCTCGTCGAGCAAGAGGTGCTTGAGCATTCCCGGATGCCGCTCCACCAACGCTGCAGCGGAGGTGCCGTAGGAGAAGCGCTGGCGAAGGAATGCCCCCAGCGTGCTTCGTGCCAGGTGCGTTGCGCCGTCGCTGCCCGAGTAGTAGGCGATACCGCCCCTCTTGCGTAGCCGCCAGAGCAGGTCGACATCCTCGCCGTAGCGGAGATGCTCGTCGAAGCCGCCTAGGTCGTGGAAGTCCGCCGCCCTGACCGCGAGGCAGGCTGCGGGGAGATAGCGCGGGGAGATACCGGCCTCGCCGGGCAAAGGGCCCATGTCAAGCGGGGAGTGGAGAGCCTCGTATCCCGCCAGGGCTGCAGCAAGAGGGCGCCCGGCTTCACGCCCTTGCGAGCGGATCCGGGGCGCCGCCAGCGAGAGCTTTGGCGAGGCGAAGAGGCGGAGCAGCTGCGAGAGTCCGGGCAGCGCCGCCGCATCGCTGTCCAGGAAGAGCAGGATCTCCCCTCCGGCCAGGCTGGCTCCGGCGTTGCGGGCTGCGGCCGGACCGTGGTTCGCTTGCAGAGCGACGAAGCGCGCCCCGTGAGTGGCGGCCAGGCAGGCCAGCTGGTCCGCCTGCGGACTGCCGTCGCTGACCAGGACCACTTCGGTTACTTCGGGTATCCTGGCCAGGCTGGCCAGGCACTCGCTCACGCCCGCACTGTCAAGCGCTGGCACCACCGCGCTTACTGCAGGCGTGGGCCGGCCGGGAGGTGCGGCCAGCCGCACGAGGCCCCTGCGAGCGAGCCTCGCCACGAGCCTGAACTCGGCCCCGGTGAACGGCCCCGGGGCACCCTCGACCAGGCTGCTGCAGAGCTCCACACCGCCGGGGCGGAGCAGCATCAGCGTCGATCCGCTGTCGCTCACCAGAGTGCAGCCGATGAGGCGCGCCCCGGTTAGCTCGGCCATCAGATCGCCGGTCAGCTCCTCAATCAAAGACGATCATGCCGCGCAGGTTCCTGCCATCGCGCATGTCCTGGTATCCTTCGTTCACCTGGGAGAGCGGATAGGTCCTGGTGACCAGCTCGTCCAGCTTGAGGATCCCGTCCATGTAGAGGTCGAGGATGCGGGGGATGTCGAAGCGCGGATTGGCCGAGCCGAAGAGGGCGCCACGCACCGACTTTTCATAAAGGGTCAGATCCAGCAGGCTCAGGTTGACGTCCATCCGATCGAAGCGGCCCAGCGAAGTGACAACCGCTGTCCCGTTCTTGCCTAGGACCGCCATGACCTGGGCCATCATCTGCCCATCCGCAACACCGGTGGTGATGATCGCGGAATTCGCCATGCGCCCCCAGGTGAGGTCCTGGACGAGGCCGTGGGCCTCGTCCAGGCTTGGCATGGTATGGGTGGCTCCGTAGAGCATGGCGCTCTCTCGCTTGAAGGCAATCGGGTCGACGGCCACGATGTACTGGGCGCCGGCGATCCTGGCTCCCTGGATGGCATTGATGCCGATACCTCCGCAGCCGACGACTACTGCGGTGTGCCCGGCGCGGACTCCGGCGGCATAGACGGCCGAGCCGTACCCCGTGGTTACTCCGCAGCCGACCAGGGAGGCCTTGTCGAGAGGTACGTCGTCACGGATTTTTATCGCCGAGTTCTCGTGCGCCACGACGTACGGTGAAAAGGTGCCCAGGCAACACATGGTCCCGACCCCGTGGCCACGGGCATTGATGCGCTGGCCCCCGGCGATCTCGGTTCCGGCGAGGAGAAAGGAGCCCAGCTCGCAGAGGTTCTGATGGCCGGTGGAGCAGGCAGCGCAGCGCCCGCAGGAGGGGATGAAGCTCAAGACCACATGGTCACCCTCGGCCAGCGAGGTGACTCCGGCCCCCACTGCTTCGACGATTCCGGCTCCCTCGTGCCCCCCCACCATGGGTAGCGCGGCGGGGAGGTCTCCGGTAAGCAGGTGCTCGTCGGAGTGGCATAGGCCGGAGGAGGCGAGCTTTACGCGCACCTCTCCGGGGAGAGGGTCGGCCAGCTCGACCTCCTCAACGCTCCACTCCTTGCCAACCTCCCATAACACCGCTGCCTGTGTCTTCATGACGAGCCCTCCTCATGCGCAAGACCACGCGAGGCCTCTTCCCGGCCTCTTAGCACCGAATAATAGGCCTTCCGTCGCCGGGGGTGCGGGCAAACCGGCCGTGACTCAGCCGAAGGAGCCGTGGCGCCCCTTGCCCTCCACGAAGCGCTGAGCCATATCGGACATGACATCCCTGACCGAGATGGTGCCGTGCTGGTACTCGTTGCGCAACGCCTCCTCCAGTCCCATCTGTAGCCCCTCGTAGGTGGAGGCGCGGTCCTGGAGCATACAGACCTCTGGAAAGGAGGCGATCTGATGAGCCAGCTTCTTGGCGGTGGCAAGCGCCTCCCCCTTGGGCGTCACCCGGTTGGCCAGGCCTATTGCCAGCGCCTCGGCCGCCTCCACCGGCCTTCCGGTGAGGATGAGATCCAGCGCGCGTCCCAGGCCGACGATGCGGGGCAGCCTGATCGTGCCGCCGTCGACGAGGGGCACTCCGAAGCGCCGGCAGAAGACCCCCAGGACGGCGCCTTCCGCGACGACACGCAGATCGCACCAGAGTGCCAGCTCCAGGCCACCGGCCACCGCGTGTCCTTCGACGGCTGCGATGACCGGCTTGGCAAGAGCCATCCGCGTGGGACCCATCGGCCCGTCCCCGTGGCGTTCGAAGCGGTTGCCCTCGCCCCGAGCGAGCGCGGCCAGGTCGGCTCCGGCGCAGAAGGTGCCTCCATTGCCGCTGAGGACGGCCACCTTGGCCGACGGATTTGCTTCGAACTCCCTGAATGCGTGGGCCAGCTCTTCGGAGCAGGCCCGGTCGACCGCGTTCCTGACCTCCGGGCGATTGATAGCGATCAGGGTCACCTCGCCGTCCTGCGTTGTTTCGACAAGGGACAATGCCGCCTCCTAGATCTCGTCCCGCAAGGCGCGGCGCAGTACCTTGCCCACTGCGGATTTGGGCAATGGCCCGGAGAAGCGGATCTCCTTGGGCACCTTATACCCCGCCAGGTTTCTGCGCGCGAAGTCGCGAAGCTCCTCCTCTGTCGCCTGCTTGCCGGGACGAAGCGTCACGAAGGCGACAACCGCCTCGACCCAGGTGGGGTCGGGCCTGCCAACCACCCCGCATTCAGCAACGGCAGGGTGCGAGAGCAGCACGTCCTCCACTTCGCGGGGGTAGACGTTGTAGCCGCCGCTGACGATCATGTCCGAGGAGCGGTCCACGAGATGGAGATAACCCCGATCGTCGAAGTACCCGAGGTCGCGGGTGCGAACCCTGCCAGGGGAGATGAAGGTTTGAGAGTTGAGCTCGGGAGCGTCGAGATAGCCGGCCATGACGAAGGGGGACTCCACGGTTATTTCTCCGGTCTCGCCTGCGGCAAGCTCCGCCCCATTGTTGCCAAGCACCCGGACCCGGGCGTCGATGGAAGGGACGCCGGCGGAGCGGAGCAGCTCGGCATCGCCCAGGTGGTCCTCGGGGGCAAGCACGGAGATGGCCAGCGGAGCCTCGGTCTGGCCGTAATACTGCGTGAAGATCGGGCCAAAAGCGGCCAGGGCCTCGCCGATGGTCGCAGCCGGCATAGGCGAGGCGCCGTAGATGATCGACTTGAGCGCCAGTCGGTCTCTGTCGACCTGGGTGTTGGTCATGAGCATCTGCAGCATGGTTGGCACCAGCGAGGCGTGCGTCACCCCCTCGGATTCGCACGCATGCAGGTAGGCGCCGGAGTCGAAGCCGGGCAGCACGTGCGCCCGGCCGCCACGAAGCCAGAACGGGAGCACGAAGGTGCCCGAGGCGTGGATGAGCGGTGCGGCGTGCACCATGACGTCCCCTCGCGCAGGGAAGACGAGGTTGGCCATGATGTTGGCGACCACTCCCGCGTAGCTCGCCTGAGTGTGTAGCGCGGCCTTCAGGGTGCCGGTCGTACCGGAGGTGTAGAGGGCGAGGATGGGGTCGGAAGCCGCGTATGGGAGTCGTGGGCGATCGGCGCTGGCGTGGCCGGCGAGTTGGAGAAGGTCCGGCTTTCCAGCCGGGTTGGGGCCCAGCGAGTAGAGCTCGAGGCCGTCGAGCGCCGCCTCCAGCTCGAGAGCGCGTTCGGTCAGCTCGGGTTGAAAGACAACCCGCCTCACGCCGGCGCCGGCCACCATGGAGATGTGCTCGGCGGCGGCAAGGCGTGCATTCAGCGGGACCCGGGTGAGCCGCGCCTTTACCGCGGCGAAGTCGAGCGCCACGGTGTGCAGGTGGTTGCCGAACAGGATGCCGACTCGCTCGAGCTCCTCGAAGCCAACCCCCGCCATGGCATTCGCAACGCGGCTGGAGAGCTCATCGACCTCCGCGTAGGACATGCGACCGTCGGGGGCGGACACGGCGATCCGCGGGCCGAAGTGACGGGCACCGGCTTCGATCATCTCGACTGTAAGCATTCCTGCCCTCCTGATGGGCCTTCCGGACCCAGGCCCAAAGCTACCAGCGGGCAGTGGGACGGGTCAGGGCGGCCCGAAAATGAGTAGTCCGGCCCTACCCGGAGTCCGGCGCCGGGTGCGGGGGATAAGGTTGAAGCGGTTGCCGGATCCCCAGGGGAGCGTGTGTTGAATTCCTTTGTCCACCTGCATAATCACACCGAGTACTCGATGCTTGACGGAGCCGCGAGAATCGGGGATGCGCTGGACAAGGCGGTCAAGGACGGCCAGCCCGCCATGGCCATCACCGACCATGGGAACATGTACGGGGTGCTCGACTTTTACAAGGAGGCCAACAGGCGGGGCGTCAATCCGATCATCGGAATCGAGGCCTACATGGCCGGTGGGAGCCGCTTTGAACGCCCAGCCCGGCGCGGGCGGGTGGACGACTCGATGGATGGCGAAGGCGGAGCCGAGAAGCTTTACTACCACATCATCCTGCTGGCGGAGAACAACACCGGCTACAAGAACATGATCAAGCTGGCCTCGCTGGCCTACCTCGAGGGGTATTACTACAAGCCGCGCCTGGATTACGAGCTCCTGGAGGAACACCACGAGGGGATCATCGCCACCACGGGCTGCCTGGGGGGCCTGGTGCTCCAGTCCTTGATCCGAGACGACAAGAAGGGAGCATGGGAACACGCCGCGCGGCTGAAGGACATCTTCGGCCCCGACAACCTCTTCGTCGAGCTGCAGGACCACGGGCTGGCCCTACAGAAGAAGACCAACCCCCTTCTGGTCGAGCTAGCCCGGGACCTCTCGCTCCCTCTGCTTGCCACCAACGACGCGCACTACACCCACAGGGAGGACCACAAGGCCCACGACGCTCTGCTCTGCGTGCAGACCGGTGCAACCATGAGTGACGAGAAGCGCTTCCGCTTCGAGGGCGAGGAGCACTACATCAAGAGCGCCGCGGAGATGCGCGCTCTGTTCTCCGAGGTGCCCGAAGCGTGTGACAATTCACTGGCCATTGGAGAGCGCTGCAAGGTTGAAATCGAGTTCGGCAAGCCCAAGCTCCCCGAGTTCCCGGTTCCCGAGCGCTTCAGCCTTGGCGCCTACGAGGATTCCTCCGCGGCCTACCTACGCCACCTTGCCTATGAGGGGGCCAGGCGCCGCTACGGCGAGGAGCTTCCCACGGAGGTTGTGGAACGTCTCGACTACGAGCTGTCGGTCATTGCCGACATGGGCTTCAGCGCCTATTTCCTCGTGGTCTGGGATCTGATCCGCTTCGCCAAGGAGAAGGGGATCAGAGTGGGTCCGGGCCGCGGTTCCGCGGCCGGCTGCTGCGTGGCCTACTGCCTCAACATCGTGGACCTGGATCCGATCCGCTACGACCTTCTCTTCGAGCGCTTCCTCAACCCCGGGCGCAAGCAGATGCCCGACATCGACATGGACTTCGACGAGCGTTACCGCGGCGACATGATCCGCTATGCGGCCGAACGCTACGGCTACGACCATGTGGCCCAGATCATCACCTTCTCCACCATCAAGGCCCGTGCCGCCGTGCGCGACGCCTCCCGGGTGCTCGGACTTCCCTACGCGCTCGGCGACCGGATCGCCAAGGCCATGCCACCCTTGGTGATGGGGCGCGACACCCCGCTGCACGCCTGCTTCGAGCTGATCCCGGGTTACGAGGACGGATACAAGGTCGCCACCGAGCTGCGCGAAATGGTCTCTGCGGACCCTGAAGCCAAGGCGGTGGTCGAGGTGGCCCTGGGACTTGAGAACCTCCGTCGCCAGGACGGAATCCACGCCGCCGCGGTGGTGATTACCCATGAGCCCCTCACCGAGTACCTGCCGATTCAGCGAAAGCCCGACGCGGGTGCCTCGGTCGAGTCAGCGCCGATCGTCACCCAGTACGAGATGCACGGGGTCGAGGAGCTCGGTCTGCTCAAGATGGACTTCCTGGGTCTTAGAACCCTGAGCGTCATCGAGAGGGCGCTGGACCTGATTCAGGAGACCACCGGGGTCCGCCCCGACATCGACAACGTCGACCTGGCGGACGAAAAGACCTTGGCGATGCTGCGGGAGGCGGATTCCATCGGGGTCTTCCAGCTTGAAGGCAAGCCGATGCGGGCGCTGATGAAGTCGCTCGCGCCGACCGGCTTCGAGGACGTGGCGGCCCTGGTGGCGCTGTATCGCCCCGGACCCATGGCCGCGAACATGCACAACGATTACGCGGAGCGCAAGAATGGGCGCAAGCCGATCGCCTACATCCACGACGACCTGCGTGAAATCCTCTCCGACACCTACGGGCTGATGATCTATCAGGAGTCGGTGATGAGGGTCGCGCAGAAATTCGCGGGCTATTCCCTGGCCGAGGCGGACAACCTGCGCAAGGCGTGCGGCAAGAAGATCCGCGAGCTGATCAAGGTTGAGCGCGAGAAGTTCGTCGCCGGTTGTATCGAAGAGGGCTACGGCGAGCAGATCGGTACGGCGCTTTTTGACATCATCGAGCCATTCGCCGACTACGCATTCAACAAGTCGCACTCCTACGGGTACGGCCTGGTCGCCTTCCAGACCGCCTACTTGAAGGCCAACTTCCCGGCGCACTACCTGGCGGCTCTGCTCACCTCGGTGAAGGACGACAAGGACAAGACGGGCCTCTACCTTGGCGACGCCAAGGAGCACGACATCGACATCCTCGTGCCCGACGTCAATGAATCGAGGGCCGATTTCTTCCCCATCATTTCGGAGGGGGGATCGGCCATCCGCTTCGGGCTGTCCGGGGTTCGCAACGTCGGTGAGGGCGTGGTGGGGCTGATCATCGCAGAGCGCGAGGCCAATGGCCCGTATCGGGATTTCGCGGACTTCCTTGCCCGCTCGGACGTATCCGTCCTCAACCGGAGAGTGATGGACTCCCTCATCCGCGCGGGGGCGTTGGACTCCTTTGGCCACACTCGCACGGGCCTCCTTGAAAGCCTCGACTCGACGCTGGAGCGGGTGATGCGCAAGCGCAAGGAGGACAAGGACGGCATCATGGGGCTTTTCGACTCCGGGGCGGAGGAGGACGCCGGCGGTCTTGGCTTCGAGGTGGTGGTGCCGGCTTTGCCCGATGATCGCGCAGCGCTTCTTTCCTTCGAGAAGGAGATGCTCGGCCTCTACGTATCGGACCACCCGGTTGCCGCTTATGTTCGGGCGCTCTCCCGCCGGGTGGATTCCAAGCTTGGCGACCTGGGCGAGCCGGGGGGTTCGTCATCGGAGGTGATGGTTCTCGGTGGCGTGGTGACGGCGCTCTCGCGCCGCTACACCAAGAGGGGAGAGCTCATGGCCAGCTTCGTGCTGGAGGATCTCTCGGGCTCCATCGACGTTTTCGTCTTCCCCAAGACGATGGCCGAATACGGAGCGATGCTGGCGGACGACAAGATCGTGCTGGTAAAAGGGCGCATCAATCAACGCGAGGACGAGCGTACGTTCGTCGCGATGTCCATTGAGGAGGTGGAGGCCGCCGCAGCTGAAGAGGCGCTTGAGATCCGTCTCGATCCTGGCCAGGCAACCTGGGCCCTTCTGTCGCGGATACGTTCGGTTCTCGTCAACCACCCTGGTCGCACCGGGGTTCTGTTGCGTGTCGGGGAGAACGCATTCGATCTTTCGGCCGAGTTGAAAGTGGCGGTGGATTCCGGTTCTCTGATTGGCGAATTGAGGGAGTTCCTGCGACCCGAGTCTCTGGTTCTTTAATTCGTAAATTCACAAACCCACTACCCCGCTGAGCTGGGATTGCTCGTGGCGGGAGCAGTTGGGGGCGACCCGAAGGGCGCTCCGTCGGCCCACGCAAGTGGGCCGGTCGGCTAGGCTGGAAGTTGCGAAATCGAGAATCCGGGACCCGCTGAGGAGCTAGCTGCCTTATGTCCATCGAGATCAATACCCGCGACTGCGCTGTGCTCTCCGACTCCGAATTATCAGTTATGGCTGACCTTTCGGAGGCGGCCGGCTCGAGCTTTGATATCGGGTGCCTTTCCAAGGCGCGCGAAGAGTGGGTGCTGGTCACCGACGTCCGCAAGGACGACAAGTTGACAGGCTACGCCTTCTACACGCTTGAGCGCATCGGCGGCACGCCCGCCATCGTGGTGGGGATCATGCTTGCCGAATCGGGGCCCAACTCCCGCGAGACGATGCTGGCAATCCGCGAGGGCCAGTTCCGCAAGGCACTACTGGCTTTCCCCGACGAGGACGTCCTGGTTGGCACCAGACTGACCGATCGGGGCGGCTTCGAGATCTTCGAGGGTCTGGTGGACATAGTGCCCCAGCCCGGCCACAAGCCGAGTGGGGAGGAGCGCGCCTGGGCGCGCCGCCTGGCCCGGCGCTTTGGCGGTGAGCACCGCATTGACGACAGGTCATTTGTTCTTACCGGGACCGGCGAAACCATCGGCTACACCGCTTATGTTCCCCCCGCGCCGACGGCGCAGTTCGCGGGCTTCGGTGATTTCTTCGTCGGGCTGGATGCAGAGCGCCGTGACTCCCTGATTGCCCTGGGCTGGATCATGGCCGAGGAGCTGGCCAAGTACTCCGGCTTCGACGACTGATCTTTCTGGCGGTCTCAGCGTCGCTTGCCTGTATTCAAGGTTGGCACTGGCCTACCGGTAAGCCGTGGTCGACCAGCCTGCCTGCGGGTTCTTGTAGTAACTCGCCTGGCTTCAAGCCGGTCAATCGGTACACGTAGATGTTGGCGCCTCGCGTGACCAGGTGGGCTTGGGGGAGTCGCGCAATTCGCGCGGCATACGGCGCGATGGTGCCGCGGGGAAGCAAGGTTATGCCGTACTTGGCGGCCAGGATGATCTCCATGTTGGCGGAGCAGACCGGGATATTCTCAGCTCGATATATCCAGGGGAACACGTTATCCCTGCCTGCAAAGCGGCCGATGACCGTCGCGGTGGCTACGACTTCCGTCGACGGCGGAGGAGAGACGCGGCTCAGTACCGCCGCTGCACCGGGTGGGATTATGAGCCAGGTGGCGGGGATGCGTACATCGTAGGCGAGGCCGGCGACACCGATGGCGAGGGACATCACGGCGAGTGCCGGAGCAGCCGCCACGGACAGCCGTGGATTTCGGCTGCGCGCGGCCCTGGCGATCCATGCCGCCACGATCGGAAAGGCTGCCACCATGAGCATTGACTCCGGGTAGTTCTGAAACCCGGCTTGAAGCGTGATGAACGAGGTGGTGAGCTGCAGGCCGTTGGCGGCGACGGCCACAACGAAGGCGCCCAGGGCAGGCGGGAACAACAGGCCGATGATCCCTGAGCTGGCGACGATCGTGGCGACGTCGCCGGCACGGCTCGCCAGGGTCTTCAACGGTGTTGCCGGGTGGGTGATGATGCCCGCCAGGATCGCGAAAAACGAGGGATTGGCGGAGTGGGCGAGATAGCCGTACGACGGTCCCAGGGGAGTCGACAGGTGCGCACCGAGCGCCATAATCAGAGCCAGCCAGGCCGCGCCCAGGAGTGTCACGCCTGCTCCGGCTCTGCGCATCGATTTCATGGCCAGCATGCCCAGACCAAGGCCGATCACGAGCAGGGCGGACTCCGATCCACTGAGGAGCGCGATGGCAAGGCCAACCCATGGAAGCAGCTTGCGCCGTTCCCAAAAACCGACCAGCCCGAGAATGAGTCCGACGGTGGCAATGGGCTGCATATGGAAGTCGAATGAGTCGGCCTCCCACGCCAAAGGGTTCGCCATGACCAGGAGCATCACCGAACCCACAATTAACAGACGGGGGGCGGCTCCTTGCATCTTGCGTTCGGTCTCGGTGATAGCGAAATTTATCACCAGGAACGAGGCTGTGGCGATTGCCAATGCCTGGACCACCAGGAGCGAGAGGGCCGACGAAAATACGAGCCGCACCAGGGCTAAGGGCCATGCCAGGAGGTTGAACTCGTCGCGCATGTAGGAGTGCGCGTAAAGCGTGTTGTACGGGTTGGCGTGGCCGGAAGCGATGAGTTTTGTCGCCTGATTGATGATGCCGAAGTCGATTCCGAGGTCGTAGTGGTGGAAGCGGTTGACGGAATAGACGAGCATGGCCAGGAACTGGGCAAACGAGGCTAAAAGTCCCAGCCCCTGCAACCAGCGCCGCATAACCGTGGATTCCTTTCCTCTGGCCTGACCGGTGCTGAATGGCAACTGGCGGACGCGCGTTTTCGTCCCGGGCTCCTGACTCGACCGATGCTAGCGCCCAAGACAAGGTCGGCTCTCGCCGGCGGGGCATTCCGGACCAATGTTCCGTAATGAATTCACTATGTGGAGATGGAAATGTAGCCTATAGTGTTCATCGATCGGGGGTCAAGGTTGAGCATCGCGGAACAGCGCAGGAGGCTGGGGTTCAGCCAGGAGGAGCTTTGTCAACGCCTGGGTATCTCCCGTCCCGCCCTCTCGGCAATCGAGCGCGGGAAGGAGCAACCGCGCGTTGGCCTGGCCATCCGGATTGCGGCCGAGCTGGGCGCAGGCGTGGAGGAGCTCTTCGGTGTCATGGCCGGCCCAAGTGCGCCGGCCGAGTCCGCCTTGGGAGTCTACGGAGAGGTGGGCAACCATCTGGTCCTGCGTGAGCTGCCCAACGGTTACCTCGGCGGCTCCTGGCTTGCTCCCAATGCCGCGGTGGGGCCGCGCGGCTCGGTCAAGCGGATCGGCGACCCCGCGATTCTGGTCGACGGGTGCGATCCAATCTTGGGGTTTCTTGCCTCCTACCTTGGAAGCAGGCTTGGCCGTGGCTTCTATTGGTGGTCGATGCCCAACCGCGCCTCGCTCGACAACCTTGCCGGGGAGCGCACCCATCTGGCCCTGGTGCACCTACCCGAGGGCGACATCCCGGATTTGCCGAGCGGTTGGCCGGACCCGGTGCCTCTTGCCGCGTGGGAGCTGTGCATCGCCACCAAGCCGGGCAATCCCGCCAGTGTACGGGCCGTGGGCGATCTGTTCGCACCCTCGGTGCGCTTTGCCGCTCGGGTGGAGGGATCGGGGGTTCGGCGCGTGAGCGACGATTGGGCCGCCGGCCATGGCGTGCAGGTTGGACCAGGTGGGTTCGGCTCCCACCTGGAGGCCGCGTCAGCGGTGCGCTTCGGCGACTTCGACGCCACTTTGACGATGAGAGGAACCGCTTCAGCGCTGGGGCTGGACTGTACGCCGGTTGCCGTGCAGCGCTCCTGGCTCGCCTACACCCATACCTCCGAGTCCGACGCCCGTGTCGCTGACGCCTTGGACGAGATCCAGTCGCGGCGCGTGCGCCGCCTGCTGGGCGTTATGCCCAACTACCTGGGTGCTGCCTGAAGGTGCCACCTCGCCATCTCTTGCACAAGGAGGGTTGATTTGAGCCTGCAAAGACGCCTAGCTCCCGGCGCCCTCGCCCTTCTGGGCCTGCTCGGGGCGGCGTGTGGAGCAACCCCGGCAGCTCCTAGCCAATCTGGATCCGCCGGGGCAACCCGGCTTGGCGGCTCCGTGAAGGTCGCCTACGCGGGCTCGCTGGTGGGCCTTATGGTCAACAAGATCGCCCCGGCCTTCAAAGCCGCTGACGGGATCACCCTGGACGGCCTTCCCGGTGGTTCGACCGGGCTCGTCAACCAGATCAAGAGCGGCACCAGCGCCTTCGACCTCTTCATCTCCGCCGCGCCTTCGGCCAATGCCGGCCTGATGGGTGCGGCGAACGGTGCCTGGGAAAGCTGGTACGCGGACCTGGGCAGCGCGCCGCTGGTGATCGGATACAACCCCTCCTCCCATTTCGCACAAGCGCTACGGTCTCAGCCCTGGTACAAGGTGATGCAAGAACCGGGCTTCAAGCTGGGCCGGACCGACCCGGCGCTCGATCCCAAGGGTGTTCTGGTGGAAAAGCTCCTTGCCGAGGTGGCCGCCTCCACCAACGATCCCTCGCTTCCCGGCGCTGTGCTTGGCCCGACCGAGAACCCCACACAGGTGTTTCCGGAGGAGAGCCTGGTGGCGCGGCTGGAGACCGGTCAGTTGGACGCCGGCTTCTTCTATTCCAATGAAGCCAAGCAAGCCGGTATACCCACCATTTCCACCGGTTATCCGCTCGGAGCCTCCTTCACCGTCACCATCCTTGCCAAGGCTCCCGACCCCGCCCAGGCGGCCGCCTTCGTGAACTACCTGTACTCGCCAGCGGGCCAGAACCTTCTCAGGGCGGGAGGAATTCTGCCGGAGGCCCCCAAGGTGATCGGCGATTCGGCTGCGGTTCCCAAGGGAGTCAAGCTCTGAAAGTTGCAGAGCCGATGGGAGGGCCTCGGCCTGGGACGGTGTGGAAGGAGCCACGGGAGTGTTGAGGCGCCCTGCCCGGGGAGTGGCCGGCCGATCTCAGACCTCGGCTCTGGTGATGAGTGTGGTCGGCGTCGGCAGCGCCTTCCTGGTGCTGCCCCTTGCCGCACTGCTCATCTACTTCGGGGGACATAGGGTCGGACCGCCGACCACCGCCGACCTCTGGCAGGCGATGTTCAACTCGGTGGCGGCGTCATTGATCTCCATCGTTCTGGTCGTGCTGGTTGGCGTACCGACCGGATACTGGCTGCATAGGCATACCACCCGGAGGGCGCATCTTCTGGCCATGTTGCTGCGCCTGCCGCTAGGGGTGCCACCCATGGTGGCGGGCGTTATGCTCCTGGTCGCATTCGGTCCGGAGTCCCCCATAGGGAGGGCCTTAGGGGGCCGGCTGGTGAACACCCTGGCCGCCATCGTCCTCGCCCAGTCGTTCGCCTCGCTCCCCTACGTGGTGGAAGGATCTCGCGGTGCCTTCGGGGGTCTTGACCCACGGGCCGGCATCGTTGCCAGAAGCCTGGGTATGGGGCCGGTGGCCGAGATGATGCAGATTTCCATTCCCCTGGCCTGGAGCTCGATCCGCTCCTCGATCATCCTCGGCTATCTCCGCGCCTTCGGTGAGTTCGGCGCCGTCCTATTGGTGGCCTACAGCCCGTTCTCTCTCCCCGTCTACACCTACGTCGTATTCGAGGGCTCCGGGCTCGGAGCGACCGCCGCACCGGTGCTGGCGACGCTCGCTCTCTCCGGGCTGGTGGCTCTGGCCATCTCGAGGCTGTCATGGCCCTCCTCCAGGCTGCTCTCGTTGTTGGAGCGGCCGGCTCGAAACCGGCCCCCCACCGCCATCCTGGAAGCGCGCACCGAGGGATCGAGGATTCGCGTTGAAGGGATGGTCGGGGAGTTTTCACTTCGGGCCGAGTTCACGGCACCGAGGGGTTGTACGGTCCTGCTTGGCCCGTCGGGATCGGGAAAGACACTAACGCTGAACGCGCTGTGCGGCAGTGTAGCCCCCGGCCTGGAGGTCAGCGTGGACGGGGAGGTGGGATCCATGCGCTCCGAGGCGATCGGGTATGTTCCTCAGCGCTTCGGGCTCTTCCCTCACCTGACGCTGGCGCAAAACATGCGCCTGGCCTCCATATACGGCACTCGGGGCCGCCTGCCCGAGCAGCGTCTCGACCAGATGCGCCTGGAGGAGTTTGCCAAGAGGATGCCAGGGTCGCTTTCGGGTGGGCAATACCAGCGCGCTGCGCTCGCGCGGGCGATGGCGGCCAACTCCAGCCTGGTCGTATTGGACGAGCCCCTTTCCGCACTGGACGCGCAGATGCGCCTGGAGCATCTGCGCTTCATAGACAGCCATGTGAAGAGCGCAGTGGACTATCTGTTCGTGGTGACTCACGACGTGCTGGAAGCCGCCTACCTGGCCGACCGTCTGGTGGTGATGCACGGTGGGCGTGTTCTGCAGGAGGGGAGGGCCGGCGATGTCCTGGGGAGGCCCGGCTCGGTGGAGGTGGCCCGAATCATCGGGGCCGACAACGTCGTAATGCTCCCGGAGCACCCTGATGTCGAGCCGGAGCTCAGGGGAAGGACGGCATGCTTTTTCTCGGCAGACCTGGCCCTGGCGCCTCCCGGACCGTCCGAACCGGCGCCGGGACGTCGGTCCATCGGGAATGCCAGGGTGGTTGAGGCGCGCAGGATGCCATGGCAGACCGAGGCAAGGCTCGAACTTGCCGGCACGGAGATAGTGGCCAGGCTCCGGGGCGTAGCCGGCGGTGAGCTGGCAGTGGGGACGAGCGTGGCCTTGAGCACGCTGGCGGAGCGCTTCTATCTCTTTTGAGCCGCGGGTTCAGGAGACGAGCGCGTCCCTCGTACCCTGGATGTGCTCGGCCATCTTCGTGAGCAGCTTCTCCAGGCTCTCCTCCCGGAAAAGCTGGGCGAGCTCCTGGTGCTCGGCCATGATGTGCTCGGCTCGGGCAGGGCTCAGGTAGAGGGCGAGCTTGCCCATGCGGATCTGGCGGTCGCGCAGCGAGTCGTAGAGCTCGGCGAGGATCTCGTTCCCGGCGGCGGCCATGATTTGGTGGTGGATCTCTCGGTCCAGGTCGGCAAAGGCGGCGGTCTTGCCCGCCTCAACAGCACCGTGCTGCTTGGCGATGATTGAGTCGATCTGGTCGGCGACGCGGGGCCCCTGACCGTTGCGCATTGCCTTCTCGATGGCGAAGCGCTCGAGCACCAGGCGGGTCTCGAACACCATCTCGATCTCGTGGTTTGAGACCGGCACCACCATGGCGCCCTTCTTGGGGTAAAGCTTGAGCAATCCTTCCGACTGAAGCCGGAGGAAGGCCTCGCGTACCGGCGTGCGTGATATGTGCAGGGAATCGGCGATCTCCCCTTCGGAGATCAGCGAACCCCCCTCATAGGAGCCGCGTAAAATGCGGTGTTTGGTGACGTCGTATGCCCGCTCGGATGCCGCCGGCGCACTTCGACGCCTCCCTCTCAGTCGTGGCGCGCGGGAGCCCCTCGCGGCGCCACCGTCGGCAACCGGCCCAGTGCCACTGCCTGTTTCCATCCCCTAGCCTCCGCCCACAGTTGCAGTCCCGCCACGGCACCATGCCCGGCGCTAAGAGCAGGGCCCGTAGCCCGCGCTCTGGAGTACATGAAGGAATCCGTTTGGGATTCATGATGCATCCAAACTCGCAACTGTATCGTAACGTTCATAGCCTCGCAAAAGCGGTGCAGGAGGGGCGGATTGTGATTTTCGTTCAGCCTCGCGCCATGGAGTAGAACTCTGGATTCGGGGTCATTCCGGTCAACCCCGCCATCCGGTTGGAGAGTCCGAAGAAGGCGGTGATCGCGCCGACGTCCCAGATGTCGTCGTCGGACAAGCCCACCTCGTGCAGCGCCGCGTAGTCGTCGTCACTGAGGGAATGAGCCCGTGCCGACACCTTGAGGGCGAAGTCGCAGATCGCCCTCTGACGGGGCGAGAGTTCCGCCATGAGGTAGTTGGTCGCGACCTGGTCCGAGAGGCGGGGGTTCTTGGAGTAGATCCGCAAAATCGCCCCGTGTGCCACCACGCAGTAGAGGCAGTTGTTGGCGGCCGAGGTGACCACGACGATCATTTCCCGCTCGGCTTTGGTGAGGCCCGACTCCTTGACCATGAGAGCGTCGTAGTAGGCGAAAAACGCCCTGAACTCAGCCGGCCGCAGCGCGAGTTTCAGAAAGACGTTTGGGATGAAGCCGGTCTTGGCTGCAACCTCTTCGATCTGGGCTCGGATGTCAGGCTCCAGCGAGTCCAGCTCGGCCATGGCGTCGAGGAATGCGGGGTGATAAGTGTTCTTCGGCATTGGTACGCTCCTTGGGAAACTCCGCGGCCGCCACCGGCCGTCGTTGGGTCTCAGAGCTCGGGGAGGATGCTAACGACGACCTTCTTGCAGTAGCCACCATGAACTTTAGCAAGGGCGATCAGCAGGTATCCAGGACGAAAGCCAAGGAAGGCGGAGAGTTCGCGTAGCGAGTCGCTGCGCTCGAGCTCGCGAGGGAATGTCGCCACCGCCCGCTGGTCGAGGAGAGGGTAGGAGAGGACCGCCCCGTCCTTGGGGAAGAGCGCGGAAAGCTTGCCCGAGCGAGCGCTTCTTTCAATGGCAAAGCGCTTATGCAGCCGTACCAGGGCAGTGGAGGAGCGGTTGCCGTCCAGGCTGGCGTAGGCAACCGAGGGTCCCGGAGAGCCGAGGACATACATGCCGTCAGGGACGCAGTTGTCCTCCAGCATGGTGCGAAGCTGGCGCTTGGATGGCGCCTGCCCCGAAGGCTCGAATACGGTTCCGTAGATGAGCTCGGGACGCCCCTGGTCCATTAGGTGGTGTCGGTCCAGCCCCCCGAGGAGCATCGCCTCGAAGGCGCGTGCCCGGGAAGCCGTTGCCAGGTCGGCACCTTCGATACGGTTTACCCTGGTCGTGCCAAGGTTCATGGCAAAAAGCTCGCTGCCCAGGTGTCCGAGCACCACAAACGGCACCGCCAGGGGCCGATCCTCCCGATCCCGTCTTCTCATCTCAGCGCCGCCGCGCGCCTTTGGCAGTGTGCTCGCATTCCGCATTCAACCTAACCGCGCATCTCGGCCGCGACTCGCTCGATCTGCGCGGAAAGCTCCGCTGCCGAGGAAGCCGGGGCGAGGCAGGCGTAATCACGGCACAGGTAGGCGTTGCCCGGCCGGCGCCCCTCGAAGAGCGGGCCGGCAGAGGGTTCCCCGTAGAGCAGGTACAGGTTGGGCAGGTACGCACGCCGCGCCACTTCGAGCAGCTCGTGGCTGTGTCCCGGGATGACGAGTTCGGCGCTGCCTACACCCGCGACTGCGATCAACCCGGCCAGGCTGGGAAAGGCTATGGCGTGAGCGGGAAGGTTGTTGCCCAAGCCGATCAGGAATTCCTCCACCGTCTCGAAATAGCGCGTGTCGCCGGTTAGGACTGAGAGGTCAAAAGCCGCGCGCGCCAGAGCGGAGTTGGCGGAAGGATACGCGGTATCGAAGATGTCGGGGACCTTGGCGATAAGGCCCGGCGACTTCCTTGCGGTGGTTACGAAGGCCCCGCCCGCGCGATCAAAGCTTTCCACCAGCTGATCCCAGAGCTCGATTGCCTTCTCCAGGAAACGTGGTTCACCGCTGAACTGCGCGAGGGCGATGGCCGCGGCGACCATCTGGGCGTGGTCGGCGAGCACCGCCGGTGGCGACTGCTCCGCCGCCAGGCGCTTGGGCGTCGAGGCGAATGCGGCCCGTGCCAGCAAAAGATCGAAGCTTGAAACGGCAAGCTCCAGGTAGTCCTGCCTCTCCAGCCGGAAGCCTGCCTCGGCCAGGGTGGCCACGAACATGGCATTCCACTCGACCACGGCTTTGTCATCCAGCCCGGGCGCCATGCGGCGTTCGCGGTAGGTCAGAAGTTCGCGACGCGAGCGCTCCAGGGACTCGCTCCGGGCCATCTCACCTCGCCGGGTCCGGTGGAGGATATTGCGCCCCTCGAAGTTCCCCGCCTTGGTCACCCCGTAGTGGGCGATGAACTCCTCCGCGTCCGTACCGAGCACTTCCTCGATCTCCTCGCGTCGAAAGACGTAATAGCTGCCCTCCTCGCCTTCGGAGTCCGCGTCGAGGCTGGCTGCGAAAAGACCGCCCGGCTCGCGCAGATTCGCAAGAGTGAAGTCGATCGTCTCCACGGCAACCTGGCGGTAGTCGTGATTGCCTGTGACAACGTGAGCCCTCAGGTATAGGCGTGCATTGAGCGCCTGGTCGTAGAGCATCTTCTCGAAGTGTGGCACCATCCAGAAGGCGTCGGTGGAGTAGCGCGCAAACCCGCCCGCGAGGTGGTCGTAGATGCCGCCGGCCGCGGCTGCATCGAGCGTGGCGGTGAGGGCTTGCTCCAGGCGGGGGTCGGCGCCTAGCAGGCACAGGTCAAGAGCTGTCATCCACAGGTGGGGCTGGAGGAACTTCGGGGCCCGGCCCGTTCCGCCCCACTCCGGGTCGTGCGCCGCCAGGATAGCCTCGGCCAGTGCGGTTGCCGACTCCTGGGGGGCGGGAGGAGTCTCATTTGGGGAAGCCGGGATCGAGGTGCGCGCGGCGATTGCCTTCTGCAGGCTGATGCCCTGCTCCTCGACCTGGTCGCGGGATTCCGCGAAGACGCGGGAGACCTCCGTAAGAAGGCGCCGGAAGCTTGGCACACCGGCTCCCTCATGAGGAGGGAAGTAGGTTCCCCCGTAGAAGGGAAGGCCGTCGGGCGTGAGGAAGAGCGTGAGGGGCCATCCGCCCCGCCCCGCCATGGCCTGCACCGCCTCCATATAGACGGCATCTACGTCCGGGTGCTCCTCCCGGTCGACCTTGATGGCGACGTATGACTGGTTCATGATGGCGGCGATCTCAGGGTCCTCGAACGACTCGTGCGCCATCACGTGGCACCAATGGCAGGCGGAGTATCCGATGGAGAGGAGCACGGGCACGTCCCGGCGCCGTGACTCCTCGAAGGCCCCCTCGCACCACGGCCACCAGTCGACGGGGTTGTCGGCGTGCTGGCGCAGGTAGGCGCTGGTCGAATTGCTAAGGCGGTTGGCTCCCAAGCTTGCTCTCCTGGCAGGTGCCGGGCGGTCCGGCACGGTTCGGCTTTGCGTTATAACAGCAAAGTCCAATCTAACCCCGGCCGGTGTGAGGCCATAGTTGGCGTAGTCAATCGATGTTATTCCGGCATTCAGGCGGGCTTTTGGCCTAATTTTGTGGAATGGAGATGCGCTTTGACGACAAGACGGTACTGGTGACGGGCGGATCGCGCGGGATAGGCAAGGCGATAGGCCAGGCCTTCGCCGCGTCCGGAGCCAAGGTCGTGCTTACCTCGAGGAAGATCGAGGCGCTCGAGGAGGCGGCGGCCGACATACGCGCCTCGACCGGCAACGACGCCGTTGAGGTGATCGCCTCGAACGCCGGAGGAGTGGAGGAGCCGGAGCGGGTCCTCGGCGAGACCGTGTCGCGGATGGGTGGGCTCGACGTCCTGGTCAACAACGCCGCCACCAACCCCTATTTCGGCCCGCTGATGGGCCTGGACGTCTCCAGGGCCGACAAGATCACCGAGGTTAACTTGCGAGCGGTTCTGCTATGGAGCCAGGCGGCGGTGCGCCTCGGCTTCCAGGGAGGCCAGCGCGGCAGCATCATCAACATCGCCTCCATAGGTGGCATGAGCATCGAGCCGGGAATCGGCTACTACAACGTCTCCAAGGCCGGCGTAATACATCTGACGCGGCAGCTGGCCAACGAGTTGGGACCCCAGGTGAGGGTGAATGCGATTGCGCCCGGCCTGGTCCGCACCTTCTTTGCCCGGGCGCTATGGGAGGATCACGAGGAGAGGGTCAGCGGACGGTTGCCGCTGGGCCGCATAGGGGAGCCCTCCGATATCGCGGGCGCCGCTCTGTTTCTCGCCAGCGACCTGGCCGGGTGGATCACGGGCGAGGTGCTGGTGGTCGACGGGGGCGCCATGGTGGCCACTATCCGCTAGCGGGAAAGCTCCTCGCGCAGCAGGTGCTTCTGCACCTTGCCCAGAGGCGTCTTGGGAAGGCGGGGCACGAGCTTCAACACCCGAGGCGCGCAGTAGTGGGGAAGCACCCCGCGTACCGCCTCTTTGACCTGCTCCAGAGTGGGAGGATCTCCTCCTGCCTCGGGAACCACGACCGCCCAGGCGGCCTGGCCCAGACCCTCGTCATCAACTCCGACCACGGCTACCTCCGCTACGCCGGGAAGCCGCTCGATTATCGCCTCCACCTGCTGGGGCAGGATTCTCTCGCCGCCCGAGTTGATGACGTCGCCGCGGCGGCCGAAGACCGCAAGGCGGCCACCTTCGAAGGCGCCCGCGTCGTCGGTGTGGAACCAGCCATCCGGGCCGAGCAGCGGCCTGCCGTCCCGATAGCAAGGGGCGAGCATTGGCCCGCGCAGCAATACCTCCCCGTCGGGCGCGATCGCCACCTCGGCACCCTGAAGCGGCACGCCGTCGTAGACCAGGCCTGACCCTGTTTCGGTCAGTCCGTAGGTGACGTGTGCGTTGGGTGGCATCTCCGCGGGGGGGACACCTGCACCGAGCACGAGCTTCGTAAACAGCGAGGTGTCCATGCGCGCCAGATGCGCGCGCACCACCGGGATATAGCTGGGTTGTCGCCGGGCGGCGCGCTCCAGAGCGTCAGGCTCGAAGCGCTCGAAGACCTTCAACTCCAGGCCCTGGTGCATGGCTTTGGTAATGGAGGAGAACCCTCCGATGTGGGTGAGCGGCAAGGTGCACAGCCACTGCCCCTCGCCCTTGACCACACCGAGCCGTATCCCGGTGGCAAGGGCCGAGGCCCGCATCGCGTCATGGGTGTGCACGACCGCCTTAGGCGGCCCCGAGGTGCCGCTGGTGGTTATCACCAGCGCTGCGCCGTCGGGGATGGGGTGGTGCCGGACCCTTGGGGTACCGCCCGCGCTCTCCTCGACCAGGTCGGGGTCGAGCGCCTCCACCAAGGTGGAGAGATACGCCTTGGGCAGCCCCGGGTCGAGCACGCTGACGGCCTCTCCTCGATCCCAGGCCCTGCGGATGCGGGCCACCAGCTCCTGGGTCTGCGGGGCGATTATTGCTATCAGTCTTGGCATCCCGGATTAGAAGCTAACGGCCGCCGTGGCTTGGCCGGTATCGCGCCCCAGTGGGATCCGCCAGTGACCACTTGATGCGGGGTCCAGGTAACCTTTGATCGGTATCCGGCGATTGCGAGGTGTGCAGGTGACTGAATTCAACTGGGTTCCGGCGCGCGAGTACGGCGACATCAAGTACGAGCTGATGGATGGAATCGCCAAGATAACCATCAATCGTCCCGAGGTGCGCAACGCCTTCCGCCCCCAGACGCTTTTCGAGCTTTCCGACGCCTTCGAGGCGGCTCGCAGCGATCCATCGGTGGGAGCGATAATTCTCACCGGCCAAGGCGAGATGGCCTTCTGCTCCGGCGGGGACCAGCGGATCCGCGGCAACGACGGTTACATCGGCAACGATGCGGTTGCCAAGGCCGGCATCGGCCGTCTCAACGTGCTCGACCTCCAAGTGCAGATACGCCGGCTTCCCAAACCGGTGGTGGCGATGGTGGCCGGCTATGCCATCGGGGGCGGGCACGTTCTTCACCTGGTGTGCGATCTGACCATTGCCGCCGATAACGCGCGCTTCGGACAGACCGGGCCGCGAGTAGGCAGCTTCGACGGCGGCTACGGTGCCTCGCTCCTCGCGCGTACCATCGGGTTGAAGCGTGCCAAGGAGATCTGGTTCCTCTGCCGCCAGTACGACGCCGAAACGGCGCTTCGGTGGGGCCTGGTCAACGAAGTCGTACCCCTTGACGAGCTCGAGGCCACCACGGTCACCTGGTGCCGCGAGATGCTTCAACTGTCGCCGATCGCCCTTCGGATGCTGAAGGCGTCCTTCAACGCCGCCGACGACGGCTTGGCGGGGATCCAGCAGCTGGCCGGGGATGCGACGATGCTGTTCTACATGACGGAGGAGGCCCAGGAGGGGCGGGATTCCTACAAGGCCAAGCGCAAGCCGGACTTCTCGAAGTTCCCGCGCAGGCCGTGAGGCAGGCTCATCTCCCGGCTCCAGGTTGGAGGTCCTGATGGCCACCATCGGCCAGTGGGTGCAAGGCGCAAGGCCTCGAACCCTGCCCGCCGCGCTGGTGCCTGTGGTGGTGGCGACAGCCGCCGCAACCGCGGATGGCCATTTCATTTGGGACCGCGCCGTCCTGGCACTGGTGGTCTCCCTCGCCATCCAAGTGGCGACCAACTACGCCAACGACTACTCAGACGGAAAGCGCGGCACCGACGACAAGCGCGTCGGCCCGATGCGCCTGGTGGCCAGTGGCGCGGCAGCGCCCAAAGTGGTGTTGTACGCCGCGCTCGCCTGTTTCGGCATCGCCGGGATTGCCGGCCTGGCTCTGGCGGTCATGACCAGTTGGATCCTGATACTGGTTGGAGCGCTGGCCCTCCTGGCGGGGTGGTTCTACACCGGTGGCAAGCGTCCTTACGGCTATATGGGCCTGGGGGAGGTCTTCGTCTTCGTCTTCTTCGGCTTGGTCGCGGTGGTGGGTACTTACTACGTCCAGACCGGCGGTGTCGGCTATTCGCTCCTCCTGTCGGTACCGGTGGGCCTGCTGGCGGTGGCACTCCTGGTCATCAACAACCTGCGCGACATCCCGACTGACGCCGCAAGCGGCAAGATGACCCTCGCGGTGCGGCTGGGGGACCGGGGGACCCGTTACTTCTACGTCGGAGTGATCGTGCTTTCGCTGCTCCTGGCGGTGGCACTGAGCGCCTATCGCCCGTTTGCCTGGCTGGGGGTCCTGGCGGCGCCGCTTGCACTGCGGCCGACGAGGGTGGTGATGGCCGGTGCGACGGGACCGGAGCTAATACGTGCGCTGGCGATGACCGGTGCGTTGCAGATCGCCTTCGGCGTCCTGCTGTCGCTGGGCGTTTTGCTCTAGATGCCGGCCTGGTCCAGGAAGGCGGCGAGCAGCCTGGCTGTGGCATAGGGGGCCTCGCCGATCGCATAATGAGCCGCCCCGGGCACGGCCGCGCAACTGACCCGGCCGTTGGAGCCCGCGCAGTACCTCTTCGCCAGTGAGGAGAACTTCTCGTCGCGCTCGCCGTACAGGTAGAGAGCCGGTACACGTATCTCCGCGGCGGCGTCCCATAGGTCGTCCTGACCGCCGAGCGAGGTGGCCATCAACATCTCGGCCATGGGGCCGGGCCGGTTCACAAGACGCGCCTCGACCCCGGCCACCTCGGGGGGAATTCCTCCGAAAATTGGATTCCCCAGCCACGAGACCAGGAACGAGCGAAGCTGTTCGGACCCCTCGACGGCGGCCAGGCGCCCGGCCAGGCGCCGATCTGCGTCCAGACGCTCCGCGCGATCCACCGGATCGCCAAGGCCGGGATTGGCGCCGATAACGGCTAGGGCGGCCATTGCATTTGGGTGCCTTTGTGCCAGCGTTAGAGTGATGCGCCCACCAAGGGAGTAGCCGACGAGTGCGGAACCCGCAAGCGTCCGGGAGAGCAGGTCGGCGCATCCGGGGAGATCGAGCACGATTCCTGATGAACCACCATGGCCCGGAAGGTCCACCAGCACCACCGGCCGCCCGGCCAGCTCGGCAAGGAGGCGCCCGAAGGGCTCGAGCACCCCTTGGTTCTGCGTGAAGCCGTGCACGAGGGCAACGGGCGTGCGCCGGACGGATCTCTCTTGGGCCGGGCCGGCTGGATAGATTGTCTTTGTCGCCAATGGGGCTGGCGGCGTGCTTGGAGCCACGGCCAATGACGCTAGCCGTGCTGAAACGAGGATGGGGCATGCAGTTCGAGTTTGACGAGCCGCTCGGCAATCAGGTCGTGGCGGCGACAATCGTGGACGAGCTGCATCGGTCCGGGGTCAGGGTGGCGACGATTTCACCCGGCTCGCGCTCGACCCCCTTGGCGCTGGCTCTCGCCTCCCATCCGGGCATCGAGACCCGGGTGATCCTTGATGAACGCTCGGCGGGATTTTTCGCCCTGGGAGCCGCCAAGGCGTCCGGGCGGCCTGTGGCGATCCTGGTCACCTCGGGAACGGCTGCCACCGAGCTGACGCCGGCGGTGACCGAGGCGTTCTTCTCCCAGGTCCCCTTGATCGTGCTGAGCGCCGACAGGCCCCTTGAGCTGTACGATAGCGGCTCCGCGCAAACCATCGACCAGAGCATTCTCTACAGCGGCCACCTGCTCCTGCGCAGATTGATCGACGCCGGCGCCATCGGAGCGTGGAAGCGCCTCCGCGCAGTGACCTCCCACGCGGCGCTAACCGCAGCGGGCTTGGGGGGCAAGCGGGGCCCGGTCCAGCTGAACGTCTCCTTCCGCGAGCCGCTGATGCGCAGCGGCTCCGTGCTTCCCGATCCCCTTCCCGGACGCGCTCAAGGCGCACCCTGGTATGAAGCGGTCGATCTGGGTGATCCCCGCGCCGCCAAACGGATGGCGCGCGCGCTTCTGGAAGTGCACAGGGGCCTGTTGATAGTGGGGGAGGTCGAGCGCGACGAGGCCGTCTTTGCCCTGTCGGAGCTACTTGGCTGGCCAACGCTGGTGGATCCTCGATCGGGACTGGTCAGGCGTTCCCGCCTGGCCGTCACACATCAGGATGCGATAGCCCGCCTTCCCGAAGTTGAAGAGCACCTCGCTCCGGAGCTGGTGCTCTATCTAGGCAGGCCGCAAGCATCTCGCGCCCTGTCGGAGCTGCTTGGCCGGCTGGCGGCTCCGGGCGGCGGCAGCACCATTTGGCGCGGAGGGGACGGAGGGAACGACCCGGAGGGTCTGGCCCGCGGCTTCCTGCTTGGACCACCCGAGCGACTGGTGGCCGCGCTGACCGAGCTTGAGCTGGAGACCGAGGTGTCCGTGGAGCGGGTTTACGTCGAGGCATTCCTTGCCCTCGATGCCGCCTGCGACGCGACGATCGCCGCGATGGAGTCCGATGGCGAGCTCGGGGTCGAGATCGAGGTGTCCAGGAGGCTGGTTGACGCGCTGGGCGACGCCGACCTACTCTTCTCAGCGGCCTCCATGCCCATGCGTGACCTCGAGTTCTACGCGGGCACCTCGGAAGACTACCCCCGCGTGCTGGAGAACCGGGGAGCGAACGGGATCGACGGGACGATTGCCTCGTTCGCGGGAGCGGCGCTTATCCACGCGGAGGCTCGTCCGGAGGGGGTGTCGGTACTCGTTATAGGGGATCTGGCCTTCGTCTACGATGCGACCTTCCTGAAGGAGTTGGCCAAGCTGCCGGAGAGGATGCTTGTCGTGGCGGTGGACAACGGGGGTGGCGGGATCTTTTCGCTCTTGCCGCAGAGGCGCCTGACCGCACCGCAGACTTTCGAGGCGCTTTTTGGCACTCCGCACGGCCTGGACCTGGTCCGCCTGGCTGCAGCGTATGGAATGCGGGCCTCAATCGCCACCCGGGCGGCCGAAGTCTCCGCGGCCATAGCCGACCTGCGCGTTGGGGGCCCCAAGGCCATCCTCGTGGTGCACAGCGAGCGTGATGCCAACGTCGAGGCGCACGAAAACCTCGGGCGCCGGCTCGCACAGGCCATGCGCGAGGTGACGGCCCGGCTGCCCTAGCCAGCCGGCCGTCCTCTGGAAGGAAAACGCAAGTCCAGCGGGCGCGGCGGGCATTTAGTGTCTTTTGCATGAGCAACGCCAAGCCTTCCGTCTTCGAGGATCTGAACTGGCGCGGACTTGTCTATCAGGCGAGTGACGAGCGCCTTGCGGCCATGCTTGATGCCGGCGAGGCGACGGCCTATATCGGCTTCGATCCGAGCTCCGATTCGCTGCACGTGGGCAACCTGATCCAACTCTTCAATCTTCGCCGGCTCCAGCTGGGCGGAAACCGGCCCATCGTGCTGGCGGGAGGGGCGACGGGCATGATAGGTGATCCCTCGGGAAAGTCCGAGGAGCGCAACCTGCTGGACCTCGACGTGATCGCACACAACATCGAGAAGGTCTCGGTCCAGTTGACCCAGGTCCTGGATTTCGCCCCCGGCTCGGCCATGGCGACGCTGGTTAACAACTTCGACTGGCTGGGCAAGGAGAGCCTGCTCGGGTTCCTGCGCGAGGTGGGTAAGCACATCACCGTGAATCAGATGATGCACAAGGACTCCGTGCAGGCCCGGCTCACCGAGCGCGAGACCGGGATCTCCTTCACCGAGTTCAGCTATATGTTGCTTCAGGCGGCGGACTTCCTGCACCTCTACGACGCCTTCGGCTGCAACCTGCAGATGGGCGCCTCGGACCAGTGGGGCAACATCACCACCGGGATCGAGCTGGTGCGCAAGGCCAGAGGGGCGTCCGTCTTCGGGCTCACCTCACCGCTGTTGCTCAAGTCGGACGGGACCAAGTTCGGAAAGAGTGAGAAGGGTGCCGTCTACCTCGACGCGGAGCGGACCTCGCAATACGAGTTCTACCAGTTCTTCCTGCGTTCCGAAGACGCCGCGGTCGGCCGGTATCTCAGGTTCTTCACCTTCCTGCCGCCCGAGAGGATCGAGGAGCTCGACAACTCCACCAGGGACCGTCCCGAGGAGCGCCGGGCCCAGCGGGCATTGGCCGAGGAGGTCACGCGCACGATTCACGGCGAGGAGGGCCTTGCCCTTGCCCGGCAGGCCTCCGAGGCGCTCTTTTCCACCGATGTGTTCTCCATGGACGAGCGCGCGCTGGCGATGGCGCTGGCGGGAGCGCCCACGCATCACGTGGGAGCCGCGGCCCTCGGACAAGGAGTCGAGCTCGTGGAATTGCTGGCCGAGTCGGGTCTTGCCCAGTCCCGCTCCCAGTCCCGCAAGCTGATCGAACAGGGCGGCGTCTATCTCAACAACCATCGCGTCTTGGATGCCGAGCAGCGGGTCACCACCGCCGACGTCCTTCCCGGGAGCAGGATCATGCTGCGGCGTGGCAAGAAGGAGTACGTCGCGGTGGTGGTGGAGCAGGCCTGATCAGGCGCCGGCCAGTGCCTCGCGCAGGGTGGCGGCCACGGACGCCGCCTCCTGGGTAGAGCTATAGCGGGTGCGGGGCCAGAAGAAGCCGTGAAGCCCGTCTTTGCGCCTGCGCGGGACGACGTGGATGTGCAGGTGCGGCACGCTCTGGGAGATGACGGCGTTGGTCGCGACGAAGTTCCCGTCGCAACCCAGGGCCCGGCGTTGGGCAAGGGCGACCTCCTGGCCGAGTTCGCTTAGTGATCCGAGCAGGTGCGGTGGGCAGTCTGCCAGCTCGTTGTAATGCCCGACCGGCAAGACCAGGCAGTGGCCGGGGAACAGTGGCGCGTGATCCAGGATGACCATGCGGGTATCGTCCCGGTGGATCACCTCGGCCCGGGCCAAGCCGGTTACGATCTCACAAAAGATGCAGGCCACGGAGCGATCCTATCGGCTCGCCGGTGGTGCCTCCAACCGCGGTTCGCCGATGGCGGCCGATAGGATTGGCCGGGCGGCACCGGGGCAGGGTCCCGCAGGAATCGGAGGGACGGTGGAAGGCGGCGGCGATTTCAGGTTTGGCAAGGTTCCAGCTCGGATGGCCGATGATCCCGAGGCCTACGATCGGCTGCGCCGCCGAGTGCTGTGGTCCGTGCCCACGGGTCTGTTTCTGATGGGCACCACGGGAGAAGCCGGGCCACATGTCATGAGCACTAGCTGGTTTACCCAGGTGGCGACGGAGCCAAAGCTGGTGGCGGCGGGGGTGGAGGTGGACTCGCTAACCGCCGTAAATTTGGAGCTCTCCGGCCACTTCCTGGTTTCGGTTTTGGCGCTGGAGAGCCGGCCCTTGGTGCGCAAGTTCGCCAAGCGCGCCCTCAAGACGGAGGCCGAAGGTGCTGAGCTGCGTATCGAAGGGGTCAGCTTCGGCTTGAGCGAGATGGGAGATCCCTACCCGCTGGAGGCTTTGGCTCTGATAGAGGCAGTTGTCCGGGAGCGGGTTCCGCTCGGCAGCCACGTGCTGTTCGTGGGTGAGGTAACCGACGTTGCCATGATGCGCGAGGGGGAGCGGGCGCTGGGGATGGGGGATACCCGGCTGAACTACGGTGGATAGGCGATTCCCAGCCAAGTGGCAGGCGCGCCTATAATGCTGCTAGAGCCTGTGAGGTGATTGGTCTGGGCGAGTATCACTACGTTGAGCATGGACGGGCGCTCGAAGAGGTGGCGTCTCAGCTGGCCCGGGCCGAAGTGATAGCAATAGACACCGAGTTCCACCGCGAAAAGTCCTACTTCGCGAAGCTGGCGCTTGTCCAGATAGCGGCGGGCGAAGAGGTCTTCATTATCGATCCCTTGCGGGTCGATCTCGCCCCGCTCACCGAGGTCTTCACCGATGGACCGGAAGTCGTGCTCCATGCGGCGACACAGGACATCGAGATACTGCGCCGCAAGGTCGGTACGGCTCCTTCCCGGATTCACGACACCCAGATTGCCGCGGGCTTCCTCGGCTATTCCACCCCTTCGCTTGCGCTATTGCTGGAGACCTTCCTGGGAGTGCGCCTGGACAAGAGCGACCGGCTTAGCGACTGGATGGCCCGGCCGCTGGAGCGCAAGCAGCTTGACTACGCCGCGCAGGATGTGCTCTACCTGGTGGAGCTGCGCGACATCCTCATGAGCCAGCTGCGGGAGCTGAACCGGGTCGACTGGCTGGCCGAGGAGCTTTCCGACTTCGTCGCTCAGGCGTTCCGCTCGTCGTCGGACCCCACGCGCGCCTGGATGCGGATTCGCGAGGTCCGGGCGCTGAAGGGCCGGTCCAGGCACTTGGCCATGGCGCTGGCTTCTTGGCGTGAGCAGCGGGCGATGGAACTCGACATTCCGGTGCGCTACGTGCTGGCCGACCTGGCGGTTGCCACGGTGGCGCAGGCCGCGCCGAGAAGGGTCGCCCAGCTGCGCACGATTCGCGGTGTCGATCTACGTAACCTGGGCAACGGCGCTGACAGGCAGATCGTGGAGGTGATCGAGAAGGCGCTCACCTCCGGGATACCGATCGAGGAGGAGATGCCGCCCGTCGAGGCTGCGGACATTCCCCCTGGCTCGGCGGCGCTGCTCTCCGCATGGCTCGCCTCGCGGGCCAAGGCCATGCACATCGATCCGAACCTGCTCGGCACTCGCTCGGATCTGAACGAGGTGCTGGCTGGGACCGGGAACTCACGTCTTTCGCGCGGATGGCGCAAGGAGGCGGTTGGAGGCTACCTGGAGCGGATCATCGCGGGAGAGGTGGCGCTGTACCTCACCGGGGCCGGAGAGGTGGCGATGGTGGAGAACACGGGCGCCAAGGTCGATTAGGACGGGCTCAGTCGTTATCGGCGCGCAGATCCACCCGCAGAACCAGAATCCCATCCTCCAGGGACGCCTGGGCATCGCCGATGATGGCGTAGTCCATGAAATCGAGCTTGGCCTGTTCTATGAAGCGCATCCGCTCTGCGCCTTCCACCGGTGGAAGGCCCCTGGACTTCACCGCCTTGGCACGCTCCTGGAATCTCTTGATCATCGCCTGAGGATCGAACTCGTCAGCCATGTTCTACAAAGTACCCGGCGGGGCAGGTTGTGCAAGCTGGGGCAGTTCAGGGCCATTAGGCTGTATGTTTGCTAGCGGAGCGCGATTAGCTCCCCGTCGCGGTTCGGCGCGGCGGTGCGGAATTCGGCTCCCCCGGGTACGGGAGGGGCACGGTGGCGCCCTCGCTCTTGATGTTTTTGGGAGTTGCTGGTGAAAAAGGGACGTCACAGGCGCTACGAGGAAGCCCGCATGGCAAAGCGTGCCTTTGTCAAGCCGGTTGTGCGTTGCGTAGAGTGCGGCGGAGATTCGGTGCGTGGGCATGCCGACTGGTGCATGGCCGCCACGGAGGAAGAAGAACTCCTGGCCGAGGGCGAGTTCTACACGGATGAGTATGATGATTTCGAGGACGACGAGGAGTACGATCCCGATGCCCCTTGAGGGCACCGGCTCCAATCTTTGAATCCATGCAGACCCCTGGCGTCCATAGAGGTTTCCCCTTCGAAGCAACCGTATTCGCCCTGCGCAGTTCGGCTCCGGGTGGCACCAGGCCGTGCTGAAATCGTTCGACGAAGGCAGGGTGTTCGGCCACTTCCGGGCCGGAACCGGCCCGCTTTGCGTTCTGCTGCACGGGTGGGCCCGTGATTCGAGCGACCTGGCTCCGCTGGCCGCCCTGCTGGAAGAGAAGGGGCTGCCTACACTGAGGTTGGATCTGCCCGGATTCGGGGCATCTCCGCCGCCGGATTCTCCCTGGGACTCGGCCGACTACGCGGCGGCGGTATGCCGCGTCATCGCCGAGACTTCGGGACGACAATCCGACGCCGACGCAGTCGTCGTGGTCGGGCACAGTTTCGGCGGCCGGGTCGCTCTCCAGATCGCGGCCATGTCTCCTTCCCCCGCGGCTGCAGTGGTGGTCACCGGTGTTCCTCTCTTCCGGCGTCGGAGCGGAGCAAAGCCGCCCATCGCCTACCGAATGGCCCGCTGGGCTTCCCGGCGTGGACTGCTCGGGGAGGCCAGGATGGAAGTGTTCAGGCGCCGCTACGGCTCGGAGGATTACCGGCGCGCGAGTGGCGTCATGCGCGACATCTTCGTCAAGGTTGTGAACGAGGACTACACGGCCCAGCTCAACGCCATTAGCATCCCTTTGCAGCTGGTATGGGGCTCCGCGGACAGCGCCGCTCCCGTCGAGCAGGCGCAACGCGCAGCCTCGATGGTCAAGAACTCGACTTTGACCGTACTGGAGGGGCGCGATCACTTCGGTCCCATTGCCATGCCGGCCGGCCTCGCCGCGGCCGTGGAAGAGGCCGTGAGACGGATTGATGCCGCCGACCGAGAAGAGAAGGGCTGAAGAGTTTGACCAACCTGACCGTCTCGATCCTCTACGCACTGATCGGCCTCGCGGTGGTTGCCGTGGCGTCGATCAAGTGGCTCCGCGTTGCCCAGCGTGAGCATTATGTGCCGGGCTATGTCGTTCGTTTTGCCTCCCGCTGGTATTTCTCACGTGAGTCGACCGCCAACACCAGCATTGTCATCGTGATGGCCTTTGCCTTCGTCGCGGCGATCTCCCGGCCGCACTCGCCGGCTATTGCCATTCCCGCCCTTGCCATCGGTGCGGTTTGCGCGCTCGCAACACCGGTAGGTCTCGGCTACAAGGGGAGAAGCTCGAAGCTGGCCTGGACCCGTCGCGCCAAGGTTCTCTATGGAACCACCCTGGTAATCACCGCCGTGCTCGCCACGATTTCGGTCTTACTTGGGCTGGCGGCGGGGCTTGCCACCGTTTTTGTGATCTTTGCCCCTGGCATCATGGACCTGGCCTGCTACTTCACTCGCCCGTTCGAACGCCGCTCTCTCGACCGTTTCGTCCGCAGCGCCACCGCCAAGCTCGAGCAGATCAACCCGGTCTGTGTGGGCATCACCGGCTCCTTCGGGAAGACTTCCACCAAGAACTACGTCGCTCAGCTTGCCTCGCAGTCCCTGACCGTTCTCGCCTCGCCTGCCAGCTTCAACAATCGAGCCGGCCTGGCCCGGGCGGTTAACGAGAACCTCCTTCCAGGAACCCAGGTCTTTGTTGCGGAAATGGGCACCTACCAAAAGGGCGAAATTGCATCGCTGGTCGAGTGGGTCAAGCCTGTCATAGTCGCGATCACCGCCATCGGCCCGGTCCATCTCGAGCGCTTCGGCTCCGAGGAGGCGATCCTCGAGGCCAAGCGGGAGATCACCACGCAAGCCAAGACGATCGTGCTGAATGTCGACGACCCGCGATTGGCCGGGCTGGCCGGGGAACTCGAGCGTGAGGGCAGGCATGTTGTCCGGGTCTCGGGTACGGACCTGGCCCGCGAGGTCAGCGTCCTTCCCGATGATGCCGGAAAGGCCGTGGTCTACCACGAGCAGCACCGTATCGGCTCATTGACGACTCCCGTGGCGCGCACCAACCTGGCTGTCGCCGTGGCCATCGCGCTCGAGCTCGGGGTTTCGGAGGAAGCCATTGGAAAGGCACTCTCTGGCCTGAAGCCCGCCTCCAGCCGCCTCAACATTGTCACCACCGACGCCGGCGTGACCGTCATCGACGACACCTACAACTCGAATCCTTCCGGCGCCAGACTCGCCCTTTCCCAGCTCGAGGCGCATTCCAAGCCGGGTGGGAAACGCGTGGTCGTGACTCCGGGAATGGTGGAGCTGGGCTCACAGCAGTACGACGAGAATCGGGCCCTCGGGGTTGCCATAGCAGGCAAGGCGACGCATCTGTGCGTGGTCGGCCTGACCAATCGCCGCGCACTGCTGGCGGGAGCGAAAGAGGGAATGGGGCGTAATATGACCCTGCTCGAGTTTCGCACCAGGGACCAGGCGGTCGCCTGGGTGCGCGACAACCTGGCGGCGGGGGACGCGGTTCTCTACGAGAACGACCTACCCGACCATTTTGCCTGATACCCCGGGCCCAATAGCGCCACGTCATTCCGCCCTGAAGCATCCCGATGCCGAGCAAGGACCCGGGGTGGGTCGGGTGATCGCCGAGACGCGGAAACCCGCGGCCATGACCTAATCCGAAGGGATCGTTTTGTGGCGGCCGCCCATTTTCCGGAGTCCCCGTCGCTTCCTTGGGAGGGCCTGCCACTATCGGCCGGCGAAGGTCTCCACGAGAACAATGTGACGCTTGGCACTCCGTCATGCCAGGGTGGACAGGCACATTTGCCGACGACCGCCCGTGCACGCCACAGCGGGAGCTCTCGCGCCTGGTGAAGCGGGAACTCTCTCGTGGGCACCTTCCCGTTTCCAAAGCGCTGATATGAGTGTGGGCTGCGAAAGTGGAAGCGGTTGAGTGTGCGGTGGTGAAACCCGGGCACTCCTAGCGGCCGGCCACGAAGGTCGATGTCGAACCCGCGCCATCCCTGGGGGCAATTGACGTCCTCCCCCACCTTCAGGTGGGAGAGGACGTCAGTGGTGCTCGAGTCCGGACCTGGCTGGATTCTGACCGGGTCGGCCGAGCAGCGCGCCTCGGTGTTATTGCCGAGGTGCCCTATTTGGCCCGCGAACTCCAGGTGACCGCCGAGATCACCCCGATCAAAACGAAGAGGCCGCCCAAGATCATTACCGCAAACGAAGCCAGGTCAATCAGCCGGGCACTGGAGCAGCTCTGCTGGTACCCGCCGGACAGAGACTGGCCGAGTTGGCCAATGGTCGACGTGCACTGCGACGCTCGTGGACCGTAGAGGTAATGTGCTGCGAAGCCCACCAACACCAGCAGCGCTCCGAACCAAAGCTTGCCCATGCGGGGCCTGTCGCGAATCATCCGGAATTACATAGCCCTTTTTGCGCCGAATCTTCCGCCGTGTAGGCGAGCGTCATGATATTTCGGGTATGAGAAACAAACCTAGAACCTCGAAGACCGAACACCATGACCGCCAAGGCCGAGACTAGCCGGGTGCCCGGGGCCCTGCCCGGGTTGGCACAACCCGCACCAAGCCCAACGGGGACATCGTTCACTCACTCGATAAGGCGGGGACCGATCCCTTGCGGCGCCTCGGCACCCCAGTTCCCTTGCCGGAAAATGGAAAGAGGGCGAGGGTGCGGCCGACCGCCCTCTTTCCGAATGGTGGCGTCGGGTGTTACTCGAGCTCGGCGCCCGTCGGCTCAAGGGTGTCGTGCAGGTGGCGTGCCACGCCGCGATCGGGACGGGTGCTGAAGAAGTAGAGGGCACCAACCAAGAAGATGACCGCAATCACCAGGAGAGTAATCCAGTCCAGGTTGAAGTAGCCGCGAGGGCTGGTCAGGCCGGTGGGGAGCACCACATTGATGAACATGAGGCCGAGATAGAGAATCGCGACGATATTCACCACCCATGCCCACTTGCCAAGGCGGAAGCGCCCTTCGGGGATCCAACCTCGCGCCCTGGCAATGGCGGCCGCGATGACCGTCATCAGGAAGGAGAGATAGATTCCGCTCACACCGAAGGAGATCAGCGAAACCAGGACGTTGGTGTTGGCCGGGTAGGTGATAAATCCGAGGTGGATGTTGTGCGTCGGCTGGATGAACTCGAAGAGGATGAAGATGATCGTCACCGCGGTACCGGCGAGCAGGGCGTTCACCGGCGCCTTGTGGCGCGCGCTCACTTTGGAGATCCAGCCTGCGCCGGGAACGGCGCCATCGCGGGCGTAGGAGAAGGCGAGCCGCGCTCCGGCGCCTTGCACCGATGTCCCGCAAGAGAAGAAGGCGAAGATGATCAAGAGCAGAAGCAGGTCCTGCAACCCGGAAGGCAGCTGGCCCAGGATAAAGGGCACGCCACCGCCGCTGACCGTGGCTCCGATCGGGTTGTGGACTGGCATGGCCAGCAAAAGGGCCATGGTTAGGACGAAGGAGGCGACCCCTCCCCAGAGCAGGGCATGTCGCATGGCGCGGGGTACCTGGCGCCCGGCGTCCTTGGTCTCTTCGGAGATATCGCCGGCGGATTCGAAGCCGTAGAAGATATAGACAGGTGCGAGCACCGCGATAAGAGCCGCTCCGGTCAGCCAGTGGCCGTTGAAGTTGAGGCCCAACGGGTTGGTCTTGACGTGCTCGACGCCCTGGGTGGTGAAGAGGAAGCTGAAGCCGTGGTGGAAGCCGTTGATGGCGAGAATGATGGCGACACCCACGGTGCCCACCAGCTCCACCCAAACGCCGAACTTCGCGACATTGCCCATCACCCTTGCTCCGGTGATGTTGAGAATGGTCTGGATGCCGAGAAGAACCAGTGTGACCACGAGGATCACCAGGTGGCCGGAGGGATTTAGCTTCCAGCCGAACAAGTTCTGCAGCAGTGCGGTCACATACCCCACGATCCCGGTGTCAACCGCGGCGACGGTAACCAGGAGCGCGATACCGTAGAACCAGCCGACGAACCAGCCATAGGCGGGACCTACCGAGAATTTCGAGTACTGATAAAGAGCGCCGGCGACCGGATAGTGGCTGGCCAGCTCTCCGAAGATCAGCGCCACCAATAGCATGCCGGCGACGGGAAGCCATGTCAGCCACACATAGGCGGGACCTCCGGTGCCGACTCCCAGGACGAAGAGCGAGTAGATGCCGACCATTGGCGACAGGTAGGTGAAGGCGACTGCGAAGTTTGCGAAGAAGCCAAGTACTCGGTTGAGCTGGGGTTTATACCCCAGACTTTCCAGCCTTTTGTCTTCGTCATGGAAGACGGCAGGAACTCCATTGCCATTATCGGCCATTGTCCCTCCAGGGTCGTGTTGTGACAAGAGTCTGGAGGGAAATATAACATCGGAATTCATAGGTTTCGTGCCCTCAGTCACAATATTGAGTTTCGGGCTGCTATTTTCGATGGGGCCGCTACGAGGGCCAATGTCGGTGTAGCGAAAAAGGATCGAGGAGTCCAGGTTGGCCACGACAAGGAGACCTCCCAGCAGCCTAGGCCTGACTACTGCCGCGGCAAGGGTCATCTTTTCGCCGGACGACGACTCGGCCGGACGGGTGGAGATGGCCGTGCGACGCCTCAGCGAGGCGATCCGCCTTGGACTCCTGCTCGACGGGGAGCGGTTACCGACCGAGGTGACTCTCGCGGAGCAGATGGGCGTCGCGACCGTGACCCTGCGCGAGGCGCTTGCGTTGTTACGCGAGCGGGGGATGATCGAAACACGACGCGGGCGAAGGGGAGGGAACTTCGTCACCGCGCCGCGCGATCAGGTGGCGGGCCTCTACGCGCGCCTCAAGGAATTCTCCGTCGAAGCCTTGCGCGACCTGGGAGACCATCGAAGTGCGGTGGCCGGTATGGCCGCCAAGCTGGCCGCCAATCGGGCCGTGGAGGGCGAGTTGGAGGGACTGTCCCAGCGTCTCGAGCGCTTTCGTCAGGCGGTCAGCGTCAGCGAACTGCGCCGCGCCGACGCCGAATTCAGCCTGGCGGTGGCTGCGGCCGCGCAATCGCCGCGGCTTGCAGTGGAGGAGCTGAGGCTGCGTGCCGAGATCGGCGATCTCCTCTGGCTCGACCTCAACGAAGGAGCCCAGCAGCACGCCTGGAGTATTCGCGCCGGAATGCTCGAGGCGATCATCACCAGGAATCCCGCCGTCGCCGCTGAGCTGGCCGAGCGGGGCGTCGAATTCGATACTCGCCGCTTGGCCGAGCTGCGCCTGCAGCTGTACCGCCTCCTTCCTGCCCCGGGTCGAGGGGGCTGATGGTGATTCTGCTTCCAGAGCTGTACGAGGATCTACTGGGAGAGGTGGCCGAGGAAGTCGAGTTGGTCTTCGTCGCGATAGGCGACCTCGGCGAGGAGCTCGGCTCCTTGCTGGCGGGAGCCGCCGTGAGCGCACGGGGCGCGGCGGTGCGCGAGGATCTTACGGCACTCCGACCAGGTATCACCGGCCTGCTACAGCAGCACGGAGCCCTGGTGAAAGGCGCGGGGGTCATCTTCGTACCAGGGGTGCTGGCGGACGCTCCTCGCTGGATCGAATGGTGGTGGTGGCGCGCCTCGTCCGCTCCTGAGGCCCTGCGGGTGAACCTTGATCCTGAGGTCCCCGATCACTACGACTACCTCAGTGCCGAGTGGTATCGAATCCCGGTCAACTCCGGAGTAAGGCACGTAACCGGACCCTACGTCGACTACGAGTGCACCAACGAATACGCGGTGACACTGTCGCTGCCGGTGACCTTGGACGGGAGCATCGTTGCCGTGGCCGGGTCCGACCTGGTTGTCTCCGGCTTGGAGGAGCGGGTGCTGCCAAGGATGTGCAAGATGGCGCGCCCGCTCGCCCTGATTAACGCGCAAGGCAGGGTGGTTCTCTCTTCCAGCCCCGACTGGACACCGGGGATGCTGCACCCGTCGGCCGGAAGCATGCGATCGGAGATCGAGGTGGCTTGCGCCTGCGCCTCCCCGCTGCCATGGGTCCCGGTGGGCTTTTAGTCGCCGAGGCGGTCCTCAGCCCAGCTTCGCTGCGATCGATGCGGCGGAGGCCAGGACGGTCCCATCGGCTCCCTGGGTGGTTGTGGAGAACGTCGTGGTGCTCATGGCCTCGTCCACCATGTCGCTGAGCAGCTTTCCGAATTCGACGGGCGGGTCTATGAAAAGGTACTTGGAGAGGCTGCCGGGTATGGTGTTGACCTCGTTCACGTAGAGCTCTTCGGCCGTGTCGGAGAGGAAGTCGATCCTGCAGACGCCCCGCAGGGGCACCAGCTCCACCAGAGCCATGGCGGCCTGACGAATCCGGTCTGCGAGTGCGGGAGGAATATTGGCAGGGGCTTCCCGCGGCGCTTCAGCCATGCCTCCTCCTGCCACGTACTTGTCCGTGTAGCTCAAGATCTCGGCGCCCTCCCCCTTGCGCAACGGGCGCTCGACCACCGACAACTCCGGCCTGGGCCAGGTGCGAACCGCGATCTGCAGGTCGACAAGGTCGGGGCGATAGGGCTCGAGCACCGCTCCGGCGCGGTGATGCACGTTGGCCTTGAGGCGCGACAGGGCGGTGGCAAGGTCCTCGACTACGTCTATGCCGATGGATGAGCCCCCGTAGCGCGGCTTGACGATGTAAGGGCCCGGAAAGCCGGGGTCGGCCAGGTCGGAGTGGAGCAGTATCCGCGGCAGCGCAGGGAGGCCGGCTAGCTTGCAGACACCCGCGAACGCGAGCTTGTCCATTCCCAGCGCTGCTCCGAGTGCGTTCGGCCCGGTATACCGGATGCCGGCCAAATCGAAGAGCGACTGGATCGAGCCGTCCTCGCCGGGGCCGCCGTGCAGGGCGTTCAGTACCGCGTCGATGGCGAGCTTGCGGGGCTTGGAGAGGCGCTTGGCGGGGACGTAGAAACCGGGGTCCTCGCTGAGAGAGAGAACCAGGCGCTCCGATCCCACCGGTACGCCTTTCACGAATTGGCTGGCCTCGAGCCCGTTGGGCACCAGATGGAACTCATTGCCCTTGGACCAGAAGATGGTCATGACCTCGTGCCCCGCCCCAGCCAGGCCACGCTGGGCCTGTAGGCCCGTCAAGATGCTGATGTCATGCTCTGGGGAGACGCCACCGATCAGAACGGCAACTCTTGCCATGTCGCGAAGTTCTCCTTGTGCGAGAGGGGAGCGTCGGCTCCTGCGGCCTAAGCATCTTAGTTCCGGCTGGCCGGGCTAGGCCACCCGGCAGCCCTCGGCCCGCAGGGGCGGCTGGCTAAGCTTTGGGGGCATGCTGGGGAAGCTGAGGCGCTATTCCGTCGGTGAGGACGAAGAGGTCGTGGCGCGCGCCCGGCAGCATTTCGTGGTGCTGATGCGGCCTATCGCGCTGATGGTCCTGGTCGCCGCGGCCGACATAGCGGCAGTCTTTGCCTATACCTGGTTGCCCATCATGATCAAGATCGCCGGATTGGTTGCCCTCATCGCCTGCGCTCTTTATTACGTGGCCAAATATCTGCGCTACCGTTCCCTGGAGGTGGTGGTCACCTCCACACGAGTGGTCTACCTCTCCGGCGTGATCAGTACCAGCCGGCGCGAGATACCGCTCGACCGCATCGCCGAGATCGGTGTGCAGGCCAGCCTGGTCGAGCGCTTACTCGGAATGGGAAGCCTAAGGATCTCCTCCTCGGGTGAGGATCCCGATCTAGTGATTCCGGCAATTTCGGATCCCGCCGAGATCACCGCTGCGCTCAACTCCGCGATCGAGGCGAGGCACGATCGCGGTAGGCAATCCACAAAGCCCTTCGCGGCGGCGAGGGGGAGTGCTCCGGAAAGCCCGCTCGACAAGATTGCCGCGCTCGGCGACCTTTACAAGCGTGGCCTACTCTCCAAGGAGGAGTTCGAGGTGGCCAAGGCGGAGCTTCTACGGCGCCTTTGAGCCGGGACGCCTAGGACAGCTGCACCCGGAACGCCATGACGCCGGTCGGCTGCAGCGGCTCGGCCCGCAGGTAGGCGCCGACTTCTTCCCAGCGCTCCTCGGGGATGCAGGCACGGCGTGCGAGGCGCCCCACCTCTTCGGGGTCGTCGGGGTCCGCCGCGCGCCGCTCCCAGCGTGCAACCTGAGGCTCGTACCCGAGAAGGCGCAGCATCGCCCCCACCGCCTCCGCCGAGGGCTGGGTGGGCCGACGGTATCCATGGAAGCGAAGCCAAAGCGGATTCACTCCGAAGTGGGGGTGGCGCTCGGTGACCTCCACCACGACTGCGTGGCTGGCAGAGTCGATCAGTGCGCGGAGGAAGGCGACGGGCGCGGGCACGTTGTATAGGACGTTCGCGCAGACGACCACCGAGGCGCTCTGGAGATCCGGCGAGGGCCAGCGCGAATTGACCGTCTTGAGCGCTGCGAGTGGAATCCCCAGTTCGGCCGCATTGTCCCGCACGGCCGCCAGCATCTGCTCGCTCTGGTCGACGGCGGTGATGAGTTCGGCGGTGGGCCAGAGCATCAGGGAGGTTCCACCGGCTCCCGACCCTACGTCCAAGAGAGTGCGCTCTCCCTCGGGCAGGCGCGCGAGTTCCTCGGCGAGCCAACTGAGGGTTGGGGTCCGCAGGCGGGCCGTGTCAGGCCGGAAGGAAGACGGGGAGAGCTCGAAAGGGCTGGTGGAAACCTGTGCCAGGTAGCGCTCGGGTACCGCCCAATCAGCGAGGGCGTCGGCCCACGCCTCCTCCAGCTGATGCAACTCGGCCTCGTTGGAAGTCATGGCTTCTCCTCGCACGTCGGCCGCTCGCTCTCGGCTAAGCGGATCGCCCATTGAGCATAGGCTGGTCACTTGAACAAGGAGGGGCGGCATGCAGCCGAAGCAAGACGACGGAGGTGGACCGGCGCCTCTGGCCGGAGTCACGGTCGTGGAGTTTGCCGGAATCGGGCCCGGGCCATTCTGTGGCATGCTTCTTGCCGATCTCGGCGCGACGGTTATCCGTGTCGACCGGCCGGGTCCTTGGAGCGAAGCCCCTTCCGAGGCTGTGCTCCGCGCCTACCGCGGTGACGTAATGGGCCGGTCAAAGCTTTCCATCGCGCTCGATCTCAAGGATCCTTCCGCACGCGGGGTGGTGGAGGCGCTGATCGCCAAAGCGGATGTGTTGCTCGAAGGTTTCCGGCCCGGAGTGATGGAGCGTCTCGGACTAGGCCCGGTGGAGGCCCATGGTATCAACCCCGCTCTGGTCTATGCACGCATGACCGGCTGGGGTCAGACCGGGCCGCTGGCACCCCGTGCCGGGCACGACCTGAACTACATCTCCCTGTCCGGGGTTCTGTCGATGATCGGTCCGGCGGGCGGGCCGCCGATCATTCCACTGAATCTGGTGGGGGATTTCGGCGGAGGGGGGATGTACATGGCCTTTGCAATCTCGGCGGCGCTGGTGTCGGTACGCGCCGGCGGTAGTGGGTGCGTCATCGACGCTGCCATGTCGGAAGGGGCGGCAACGCTGGCCTCGATGATTTTCGGGATGCGCAGCACCGGTTCCTGGACGGACGAGCGCGGTAGCAACCTGCTCGACGGCGGAGCGCCCTTCTACTCGCTCTATCGCTGCGCCGACGGAGGCTACTTCGCCGTTGCGGCTCTCGAGCCGCAGTTTTATGCGGCAATGGTGGCCAGGCTCGAGGTGGAGGGCGAGTGGGCCTTTTCCAACCAAAACGAACGCTCCACCTGGCCCGAGATGCGTGAGCGCCTGGCTTCGATCTTCGCCGCGGCGCCGGTCTCACACTTCGAGAAGTTGTTTGATGGGCTTGATGCCTGCGCATTTGCCGTCTACAGCCCTGCGGAGGCCATGTCCCATCCCCATAACCTGGCGCGCTCGGCGTTCATCGAGCTCGACGGCGTTGCCCAGCCGGCGCCGGGGCCGCTCTTCGACGGCCGGCGCCCCACCGCCCCCAGCGCCCCTCCGTATCCGGACGAACACCGCGGTGCGGTGCTGAAGATGATCGGGCTGGACTGAGCGACTTCATCCTGGGGACCGCCTTCAGTGCCCGCCGAGCGGATTTGAAGGTAGAGGACCGCCCCTGTTGTTCTGCGGGGGTGGTCCCCTCCTGTCCGTAGGGTCGTAACCTTTGGCGGCCGCATGGAGGGTTGCGGATCGTGCAGCTTGGCGACGAGCCCCGCTCCCAGTGGGCCCCCATCTGTTGCCGGATGACCGTGGCTCCCTGATCGGCTCCGGCACCAACAACCGGAGCAGGCGAACCCGGCTCCGTTTAGACCGAAAAACAGGTATACGCATCCTGGGTCCGCAAGCAGAGGTGAGCCGGCCGATCACGCCGCGCTGGGGCCGGTGCCGCGCCGGTGGTTTCGCTTACTCCGGTACATGGCCCGGTCTGCTCGGCGCAGAAGATCAGAGGCGTTTTCGCTCCGGTCCCAGGTAGCGGCGCCAATTGAGGCCGAAGTACCCTGAGGCAGAGAGCGGGCGAGGCGCCCGGCGAGCGCCTGGGCACCGATCTCGTCGCACCCCGATGCGAGAAGTCCGAACTCGTCGCCGCCTAGACGCGCGAGGAAATCCCCGCCGTCACGTACGACCCCCTCCCAGGCCCGGGCGATCTCTTGGAGCAGGCGGTCGCCCGCCTCGTGGCCCCCGGCGTCATTTACCGCCTTGAAGCTGTCAATATCGACCATGATGATGGACAGCGCAGCGCCACTCCGTGCCGAGCGTTCCATCTCCTCTTCGAAGCGCTCGTCCCACATGCGACGGTTGGCAAGTCCAGTCAGGGGGTCTTCTCGCGCGACATTGCGCAGGACGCTCACCAGGCCGATCACGACTGCACCGAGGGCGATGGCTGTACCGAAAACCGAAAGCCAGGAAATGATCGGCGCTTCGCCGGTTGGAGGCCCGATCGAAAGGACGATCGCGTAGGCGATCCCGGCGGCACCGAGGTGGCAGAGTGCCGAACGCAAGGGCAGGTATAGGAGGGCGAAGACCTCGAGGAGGAGGTAGAGGTTGGCCAGGTCTACGTGGGCACTAGCCCCGGCCGCGGCTATGGCACTGACGAAGAGGTTGCCAAGCGTGACGTCCACTTGCACGCTCCAGCGTGGCAGGCGCTTGCCGATCACGACTCGCACGCAGGCGTTGGCCAGGACCACGGCGAGGGCGGTGACAAGGGTTATGAGCGCGGACCTCGGCCAGTGGCGGAGCGGCAAGACCGAGGCAATGGCGCAAGCGGCGATTACCTCGAGGGTGATGGCTGCCGGGCTCGGATCGGAGAAGAGTGCGCGGATACGCGAGGTAGCGGCCGTGTTCAAAGACCCCGGCGGACTCATGCGATAGCGACTTCCGGGCTTGGCCGCTGTGTTGTCAATCACGGTCTGCCTCCCCCGGAGGGCGTGGGCGTAGCGGTACCCTGGTCATGTTGCGCGTATCTTTTAGTTGGCTCAGGTGGCCCGTCGGCATGGGCTTTTATACGCGAGGTACCACCGGTTACCTGCCCCAACTGGTTATCGGCATGTGGGACTCCGATCCTTAACCCCGACCGGGGCCACTCGGCCGGAACTGCCGCTGTGGCTGCCTCCGACCGCACACTGGATCTCCTAAGTTCCTAACGTTGTGTGGGCGGCCTTCGTGGCCCGCGCCGGTTACAGCTTTGTTTCCTGCTTTTTTGCGCAGGTCGGGACAGCGTAGCGAATCTAATATCTTGACTTGTGCTGGGGCGGGGCCCAAGGCACCGCGCCGAGACTGAAGAGGGAGCCAATCCGTGAAGGAAGTGTTCGAGATACCGATTGCGGAGGCTGGGCCTTCCGGCATCGAGCGACGTGGAATCGACTACGTGCCAAGCCGGGAGCGCTGGGCGAAGCCGGTCAACCTCTTCTGGATGTGGGGCGGCGCCATCTTCAATGTGGAGATCCTGGTCTACGGCGCGATCCTGATGACTTTCGGATTGTCCTTCGCCCAGGCGGTCTTTATTATCATCGTCGGCAACCTCTCATACGCGTTGCTCGGACTCACCAGCTTGCAGGGTCCGGAGGCGGGAACAACCACTTTCACCATCAATCGGGCATCATTCGGCCCTCACGGTTCCAAACTGATCGCGGTATTCAACTGGCTGACACAGGTGGGTTTCGAAACCGAGGGCCTGGCACTGGTGGTGATCGCCGGACTCGCGCTTTCTTCCAAGGTGGGTTTGCACAGCTCGACCGGCTTGAAGGTCGGCCTAATCCTGCTGGCGGCGCTGATCCAGTTGCTGCTTCCCCTCCTCGGCCACGCGGCGATACTCAAGGCAATGCGGGTGCTCGTGATCCCGTTCATCATTCTCTTCGTGATCTTCGCCTTCCTTGCGGTTGGGCATGTTAACGTCCACTCGGTGCACCATGGTGCGAACTGGCAGACCATGCTCGAGGGCCTGGCCTTCATCATCTCCGCCTCCGGCCTTGGATGGACGGAGAACGGCAACGACTATTCCCGCTACCTGCCTCGCCATACCTCGGGCAAGGCCACGGTGGGCTGGGTCTTCCTGGGGACCTTCATTCCCTCGGTGCTGCTGATGACCCTCGGTGCCGCGGTTGCCACATTCGTCGGCTCCGATTCGGGGTCCATCACCGGAATCGCCACCCACTTTTCGCCCTGGTTCATTTGGCCCTATCTGATCGTTGCCATTGTCCAGCTCTTCGCCATCAACAGCCTCGACCTGTATTCATCGGGGGTGACCCTGCAGGCGCTGGGCCTCAAGATTTCGCGCTGGCAGGCCGTCGTGCTTGACACGGTGATCGTTACCGGCCTGACTTCCTATGCGATATTCTCCGCATCGTTCAATACCCTGCTCAGCGAGTTCATTCTCTTCATCATCGTCTGGGTGGCGCCCTGGACGGCGGTCTATCTGGTCGACTGGTTGCTCAGGGGCAAGCGCTACTCCGCGATCGATCTCCAGCGGACCAAAGGATCCCTCTACTATCGGAAGAACGGCATTCATTGGCCCGGCGTGATCGCCCAGATCCTGGGCATGGTGGCCGCGATGCTCACCTTGGACGCCTATCCCCACTATGTCAGCGTGGTCTCCAACGCCACCAACGGCGCCGACTTCTCCATCTTTGCCGGCCTGATCGTGTCGGGGGTGACCTACTGGCTGCTGGCCCGCGGGACCGTGCCGGCAGAGGCCCAGCGACAGCAGGTCGAGCCGGACGAGACCGCCATCGCTTCGCTCGCATGATGCTTTAGCCGCCGCTCGCCGCTCGCCTGATCGCCGGCTCCAGCCGGCCCGACTCCCGTAGGCAAGGGGAGGAGGGGATTTGTTCTACCTGGGCAGAGGCCGAGGTGGCCCGGTTCATCTGGACGGCGAGTCGCACTTGTTGGTGCTGGGTCCGCCGCGCTGTGGCAAGACCACGGCGCTGGTTGTGCCCAACCTGCTCGCCTCCGAGCAGGCGACGGTGGTGACCAGTACCAAGGTCGACATTATGGCTCGCACGGCAAAGGAGCGTTCCCGTCACGGCCGGGTATGGGTCTTCGACCCATCCGGCAGCACACCGGTGCCCGGCTGGGCGACGCAACTGCGCTTCTCGCCGGTGGGCGAGGCCGTCGATTTCAAGGGTGCCATGCTGCTGGCCAGAGCTATGGTCCGATCCTCGACTGTCCACGCCGGACACGCGCTCTCGTTCTGGGAGGAACGCGCGGAAGCGGTGCTGGCACCCTGCCTCCTGGCCGCCCGTCTGGGAGGTCTGGGAATGCCGGAAGTGATGGAGATGGTGGAGGGCCGGGAGCTCGAATCCGCCGTGGCGATGCTGGCGGCAAAGGGGGAGAGGGAGGCCGCGAGTGCGCTCTCGGCCGTGGTGGCGTCGTCCGAGAGGGAGCGTTCCGGTGTGCTTTCGACAGCGGCGGGGCTGCTTTCGGCCTACCGCATGCCGGAGGTGCTGGCCGACAGCGCTTCCCCCAATTTCGACGCCACCGCCTTCGCGGCTTCCACCGACACGCTCTACGTAGTGGCCCCGTCCACAGTCCAGGACCTCCTGTCGCCCGTCGTCGCCGGGCTGATCGCCGGTGTGAGGCAGGCGGCCTATTCCCAGGCGAACGTACGCGTTGCCGGAGGCGGCTCGGCGCGGCCGGTGCCTGCCGTGAAGCTTTTGCTGGACGAGATGGCCAATATCGCCCCCCTGCACGATCTCGGCGGGATTCTCTCCGAGGGGGCCTCCCAGGGAGTGCTGGTGCTCGGCGTGTTGCAGGACCTCAGCCAGGCGCGTCATCGCTGGCCGGGCCTTTCGGACGGGATGCTGACCCTGTTCCAGAACACGCTGGTTTTCCCGGGCATTGCGGACCGGCGTACGCTGGCGGAGCTCTCATTGCTCTCCGGCGAGCGGCTGGTTATGCTGCCCGGCGTGGGGGCCCGCCGCTCGCTCGCCGGTCCCGCTCCGCGCTCCAGATCGGGGCAGCTGCGGCCTCTGCTATCCCCGGGCGAGCTGGCGAGAGGGCGCCCCGGGGAGGCTCTATTGTTCAATGCGCGCCAGGGCTTTGCGCGCATCGCAGTGGCAGGACCAGGACTGGGCCGCACCGGGTGGCAAGGGATCGGGCGCGGCTGAGAGGTTGGCCGGGTGGGTGCTCCATGTGTCGCCGGCGGACTTTCACGCCGCCCGGGCGTGGCTTGTGATCACGGCCTACGGCGTGGCCGGCATCCGGTCGTTGGCCGCGATTCGCCATTGCCGGATGCGCACGTCCGCTCCGGTGGTTGATCCTCTTCGCCCAAGCGGCAATCTATGTCCGGGTTGCCATGGGTATCGATTTGGTGGGCCCGGAGCGCCTGTCGCCGGCCGCCTTCCACCCCTTCTGCGGCTTCGTTCCGGTCGGGGGCTCAGGATTTCTTGGCGCCTGGCGGGATCAGATGGCGGGGAGCCTGTATCGGCGCGAAAACCTTGGAGGGCTGTTCATCGCGGGCCTTGGGGGTGAACGCCTTCGTCGCGGCCTCTAATCCACCGAGTGAACCCAACTAGAGGTCGGCGAGCGAGATGTTGCGGGTAACCGGGCAGGTGAGCGTGCGGGTTACGCCCTCGATGCGCTGAATTGCCGCCGTGACGCTGTCGCCCAAGGAGATAAGGTCGTCAGCGTGCACCCGGCAGACGATATCGTAGGGACCGGTCACCTCGTCGGCGAAGTCGACCCCCGGGGTGCCGCGCAGGTTCTGCGCAACCTCTGAGATGCTTCCCACCTCGGTCTGGATGAGCACGAAAGCGCTAATCAATGGCGTGATTCCCCGTCTATCTAAGGTACGGACCAAGCATAGAGGCGTTCGCCGAGGATGGAACGGCATGGCACCGCCGCCCGGCCGGGCGTAGTATCTAACCAGCTCATGGAGGTTCGCAATGACTGGTACGCAAGGGGCGCGGTATGCGGAATATATCGGGCGCGAGGAGCGCTCGAGCGAGTCGATGGCGCCGGAGAGTGCGATGGCGCTGGCGGCGCTTCTCGGCCGTGAGGCGACGGACGAGGAGCTTGGGGATCTTCCTGCTGTTTGGCATTGGGTCTATTTTCACCGCGCCTACAAGCCGGGCGAACTCGGCCCCGATGGCCACCTTCGGCGCGGGGAGGCGAGCGTGGTTCCGCCGGTTCCCGCGAGGCGCCGCATGTACGCGGGCGGTGGCGTGAAACTCCTGGCTCCGTTGGCAGTCGGCTCGCCCGCGGAGAAGGTCACCATTTGTACCAAGGTGGAGCAGAAGTCGGGACGCTCCGGCGACCTTGTCTTCGTCACCCTCGAGCATCGCATCAGCCAGCACGGCGAGCTGGCGCGCGTCGAGGAGCAGTCACTGGTTTTCTTCGATCCGCCGCCCGCCACCTATCGTCCCTTCGAACTGCCCGCCCTCGACGGCGAGGCGGGCTCGCTCACCTTCGAGGCGCGCGAAACCACAGATGCCGGTGGCTTCGCGCGTGACGGCAGGTTGCGGGCTTTGTCACCAATGCTTTTCACCTACTCCGCCCTGACCGGGAATCCGCACAAGATCCACTATGACCGCTCCTACTGCCAGCACTTCGAGGGATACCCGGGACTGGTGGTCCATGGACCGCTGCTCGCTTCGGCTGCGCTCGAGTCATTGCTGGGGGTTGGGCTGGAGAAGGTGAGTGCCTTCGAGTTCCGTGCCCGGTCACCGATCTTCGAGGGCCAGGAGGCCGAGATACATGCCAGGCAGCAGCGTGATTCGGTGGTCGACATCGAGATCACTTGCCAGGGCGACCTCTGCATGACGGCGTCGGCCACCTTGGCCGGCTGAGCAGCCAAAGTCTTAGAGCCGATGCGTGTAGCCGCCGGGTCGATAAGGGTGTCCCTCCAGTAGGCGGACCGAGGGAGCCGGCACGGCCCTGCCGATGACGAAAGGCCGGGGAAGACCCTCACCCTGGAAGGCGGAGGCAAGCTCTGCCGGCTTGTCGGTGGCGATGATGAGCTGGTAGTCCTCGCCGCCGTAGAGAGCCTCCTCCGGCGTCGCACCTTCGAAGCGCGGAATCTCCCCTAGTTCTGCTCCGACGCCGCTCGCGACAAGCATGTGCTCCAGGTCCGCCAGCAAGCCGTCGGAAACATCGATCGCGGCGTGCGCCTGAAGTCTGGCGGCGAGTTGGCCCGCTGTGAGCTGGGGGCGCGGCCGTAGATGGGCCTCACGGGCGGCGACACTCAGCGATTGGTCCCCTTGGCGCAGTCCACGCAGGCCGCGGGCCGAAGCGCCAAGAGGGCCGGTGACCAGGAGTGCATCTCCGGCACGTACCCCGGACCGGCGAAGGACGGCCGAGCCGGCCTCAAAAACGCCGACCGCGGAAACCGAAACATTGAGCTCGCCTGAACTTACCAGGTCCCCACCGACCAGAAGCGCCCCGTGGGAGCGGGCCTCTTCGGCCATGACCACCAAGATCTCCTCCACGTCCAGGTTGCCGCGGGAAGCGATGGTGGAGAGATAGTACCTGGGAATCGCGCCCATGGCAGCGATATCGGAGGCATTGACGGCGATCGCTTTGGCGGCAAGGTCCGCCACGGAGAAGTAGGCGAGGTCGAAGTGGACTCCGTCGACGAGGGCATCGGCACATAGCGCCACTCGCTGTTCACCGATGCTGACCACGGCGGCATCGTCGCCAAGGCCGACCAAAACACCCGGTCCGGATGAGCCGGCGCGCTCGAAGAAGCGTGCGAGCACCTCGAATTCGGAGTGTCCGGCATGGTTGCGAGCTTGATCAGCAGACATCGGGTTTTTTGTTTCCCACTTGAACGCGCTAAGTATTAATCAACCGTAAATTATTGTTCACGTATTCGTAACTTCGGCTCGTCCTTCCCCCGAGAGGATTATCGATGACTTTCCCGACCAAGAACAAGAAGCTGCTCGACTGGGTTGACGAGATCACCGCGCTTTGCGAGCCAGAGGAAGTCTACTTCTGCAACGGCTCCGAAGAGGAGTTCAACCAGCTGGCGCAGCAGCTGGTGGAGAAGGGCACGTTCAAGCGCCTCTCCGACGCCAAGCGGCCTAACAGCTACTGGGCGCACTCGGACCCCAAGGACGTTGCCCGTGTCGAGGGCCGTACCTTCATCTGTTCGGAACGCGAGGAGGATGCCGGGCCCACCAACAACTGGAGCGACCCGGTCGAGATGAAGTCGACCATGACCAACCTCTATCGGGGCAGCATGCGGGGGCGTACCATGTACGTCATTCCCTTCATGATGGGCCCGGTGAGTTCACCGTTCTCCCTGGTAGGCGTTGAGATCACCGACTCCGCCTATGTCGTGTGCAATATGAGGATCATGGCCACCATGGGCGCGCCGGTACTCGAGGCGCTCGGCGAGGACGGCGACTTCGTTCATTCGCTGCATTCGGTCGGCAGCCCCCTGGCCGAGGGTCAGGAGGACGTGGCTTGGCCGTGCAACCCGGACAACATCTTCATCTCCCATTTCCCCGAGACCCGTGAGATCTGGTCTTTCGGTTCCGGTTATGGCGGTAACGCGCTGCTCGGCAAGAAGTGCCTGGCACTGCGTATCGCCTCCGTGATGGCCCGGGACGAGGGCTGGCTGGCTGAGCACATGCTGCTGCTCAAGCTGACCTCGCCGCGCGGCGAGGTCCATTACGTGACCGGCGCCTTCCCCTCGGCCTGCGGCAAAACCAACCTCGCAATGCTCGTGCCGACCCTTCCCGGATGGAAGGTGGAGACCCTCGGAGACGATATCTGCTGGCTGCGAGTGGGTGAGGATGGCCGTCTGTGGGGCCTGAACCCCGAGGCGGGCTTCTTCGGTGTTGCCCCCGGAACCAGCTATTCCACCAATCCCAGCGCGATGGAGACCTTCACTTCTAACACCATCTTCACCAACACGGCCCTCACCGCTGATGGCGACGTTTGGTGGGAAGGGATGGACGGTGAGCGACCGGACAATCTCACCGACTGGACCGGCAAGCCTTACGATGCGGATTCCGGCAAGCCCGCCGCCCACCCCAATGCCCGCTTCACCGTGAGCGCCGCCCAATGCCCCCAGATCGCCGCCGAATGGCAGGACCCTCGCGGCGTGCCGATCTCGGCCATGCTCTTCGGTGGCAGGCGCCGCACGCTGGCTCCATTGGTCACGGAGGCCTACTCTTGGGAGCACGGGGTCTTCCTGGGCTCGACCATGGCTTCGGAGACCACGGCAGCCGCAGTGGGTGCGGTTGGCAACCTGCGCCGCGATCCCTTCGCGATGCTTCCGTTCTGTGGTTACCACATGGGCGATTACTTCGACCACTGGCTCAAGTTCGCTGAGCGCCAGGACTTGAAGCTTCCACGGCTATACCTGGTCAACTGGTTCCGCAAGGACGAGAACAACAGGTTCATCTGGCCCGGCTACGGCGAGAACTCGCGCGTGCTGGCCTGGATCGTCGACCGTCTCGAGGGCAGGGCCGACGCCGAAGAGACCCCGCTTGGCTTGGTTCCCAAGGCTGGAGAGCTCGACCTGGACGGCGTAGCTCTGGCCGCAGGAGCCACCGCGGACTCGCTCTTCGCCATTGATCCGGCTGATCTCTTGGCAGAGGTGGAGGCGATTGCCAGCCATTACGCTCAGTTTGGAGACCGGCTGCCCGCCCGGCTCGCGGAGGAGCTTTCCGCCCTGAGGGCGAGGGCGCAGGCCTAAGCCCCATCCTGAAAAGGGATTTGGGACGCCACGCAGGCCTGCAAAGCCTGCGTGGCGTCGTGCTTTTCGGGGCGCACCTGGACGGTTCTTGGTAGCATCGGGCCGTGCAATACGCGACGAGTACAAAGGGGTCGAGTCGTAACATTGCGGTTTCGCTGCTCTTTTCGCTGGTCCTGGCAGCCTGTGGCGCTGGCTCCACCGCCACCGCCTCCGCCGGTTCGGCGGTCACCGCCACGACACCGGCCAAAGGGAACACGGCGGACTTCTTTTCCAATCCCGCCGCCGCGCCGCCGTGTTCTACTGCGCAGCTGTCGGTCTCCATTGCCCAGGTGGGCCAAGCGGCCGGGACGGTGGCCGGGGAGCTGGTCTTCACCAACACCTCGTCCTCCTACTGCCACCTTGCAGGTTGGCCCAAGGTCGTCGGAGTGGTGGGCCAGACCGGGGCTACGATCAAGGCCGCAAAGGTGGAGTCGATTCTGGGAAGGCCGGCGGGACAAAAGGCCGGAACCGCCGCCCTTGTGGTCCCGAACAAACCCGTCTATGCCCTCTTCAGCGTTCCCACCGGTGTGGACTACGGTCCCCCATGCGACCCGGCGTTCACCTATCTGCAGGTGACCCCGCCGGGAGCCGGCTCGGCAATCAAGGTTCCTGCGATGTTGCCGGGTTTGAACCAGCTGATGCCGGGCTGTCCGGGATTTTCGGTAACAGCGGTGATCGGCAATGCCGGCCCCTCCAGTCTGACGGCGGCGACGAGCACGACGGCGGTGCCTTCCGGAGCGGGGATGCCGGCCTGCACGGGGCAGCATCTGCAGGTATCCATCGCACACAGCGGCGCCGCGGCGGGGCAGGTCTCCGCGACCCTCGACTTCAAGAACGTCTCCGATCTCCCTTGCAGCCTGGAGGGTTGGCCGAGCGTGGTGGGCGAGCAAACATCGGGTACCAGGGTTGTCGCGGTGAACAGTAGCAACCCCCCGATCGGGGTGGCGCAAAGTGCTCCCTCCCCGGTGCTGCTTCCGGCGAACGGTGGAGTCGCGGAGGCGCAGGTGGAGGGTAGTGACCTCCCGCCTGGCGGGGTGGGGGAGTGCCCGACCTTCGAATACCTTCTTGTCGCGGCGCCCGGGACCCGGACAACATCGCAAATCCCCGCCTTTCTCGCCGGCATGGGGGCGAACATGCCCGACTGCGCGGGAATCGGCGTCACCTGGGTGACGCCATATCAGTCGTATGGCGGTGGGCAGTAGGTGCCAGCGGCTCCCTGGCGGGCCGGCGCCAATTCGATTATGACCTAGTGCCCTTGCCGGATTGGCGGGCGCGGAGTGATCATCTGGTCAAAGGGTTGAAGGGAGGCCGGCATGGTTTCGCGTCTCCATCACAAGAGTTCATCCGGCGCACCGGGCTCCGAAAATGGTATGAACGTCGTCGGGCCGGGCGACCGGCTTGCAGGGCACGCGATGGTGGTACTGCTGGGCATTGTGGTCGCCGCAGCCGCGCTCGTCTTCTGGCAGCTCTACATGCAAACCAGCGACCTATACAACGAACCCGAGCGAATCTACGGCTGGGGCGCCTTGGGGCGGGATCTGCCCGCCTTCGCGCTGCTATTGGTGCCGATCGCCATTGGGATGTCGCTGAGCGCCCGCGCGATCCAGCTCGGCTCCCGCCGTGGACGGCTTGCCGCGGGGCTCAACACGGTTGTGCTGTTCGGCGTGGGCTTTCTGGTCTTGGATGCTGCGGTTCACGAACTCGTGCGGTCGGCGCCGGACTGGGTTGCCTGGCCGCTCTTGGTGGTCGCCGCTGCTATCGCCGGCGTGGCTTTCGTTGTGGCGAGTCGGTCGGCCGGAGGGAACCGACGCGCCGAACCGACGCCAAGGGGCCCAAGACCGGCTTGGCGGCATCGCCGCTCTCTTGCTCTGGCTCTGGCGGGTCTGGTTGCCTCGCTGGCGTGGCTGGCTATCGCCCAGTCGACCCTCACCGCGAGCACCGCGGGCTTCGTGCGCGCAAACCTCCCGGGCACGGTCGTAATCAACGTGAACACGCCGGGAACCTATTTCGTCTATGCCGAGAAGAGCGCGGCGGCCGCGCCGGAGGGGCTGGCCGTCGAGGTGGTCTCGGACGGTGGCGCAAGCCTTGCCGTCAGCAACTTTGCCGGAGGTCCGGCTTATCTCCGCGATTTGCGCGGCGCGCGCCCGGTGGCCAGCTTCAGTGCCCCCGTGCCCGGAATATACAGGGTATCCGCGAGTGTCAGCCCGCTCTACCCGCGAGGGACATTCGCGGTCGGGCCGAGTGTGGCCGGCTGGATGACGCCGAGCATCTGGGGTGCCGACCTGGTGCTGCTCGCCGCGGTTGGTCTTGCTGCATGGGTCGATGCCCGGGATGGGCGCAAGGATAGCCGCTACGCTGCTGCGGGAACCGTAACGTAGCCAGTCGGAGATCCGGGGGTGAGGGTCAAGCCGATCGCATCTTCGGCCACGGCAAAGGGCTGATGGTGCGATGATTGCATGGTGGCGTGGTTTGAGATCGATTCTGCGCGGGAGGTCGCCGAGGACCTCGCGCGGGAGACGCCGTAGCGGCGCAAGTGGCACAAGCCCGCTGTGGTTCCCGACCTTGCGGGTCTTCTCTTTCACGAGGCAATGGACGCCTGCTACGGCGAGGGGCTGCGCCTGCGCCATACTTCCGATCCTGACGCGGCCGAGGGCGAGGGAGTGGTGACGGGGCAGGATCCATCTCCGGGGACAACCGTTCCCATAAGGACGGTGGTGACGGTAAGCCTGCGGTTCGATAGCATGCCCGAAGGCGGATGAGGCGGGTCCGCCGCACCGCCTGCGCTGACACTCGACTCGGTGCGCATGGCCGCCTTCACCGCCGACGATCCTAGCGACCGAGAGGCCTTCGACAACCACATGCGGCGCGTGCTTTCGAATCCTGAAAACACATTTCTGGCCATCATCTCCGACGGCGAGTTGGTCGGGACCATCGGATGCTACCGCTGGGATGGCGCAACGGAGGTGACTTACTGGGTGGACCGCCCACGCTGGGGCGAAGGCATCGCAACTCGGGCGCTGTTCTTGCTTCTCGAGGATCTGTCGGCTCGGCCCCTTCGCGCTCGCGCCGCGAGCGACAACGTCGCCTCCTTGCGGGTGCTGGAGAAGGCGGGATTCGGCGTTCTGGGCACCATGTTCTCCTATGCCCCCGGC
>JAJYNL010000097.1 GCA_021786375.1 Actinomycetes bacterium | reverse complement strand
GCCCAGGGCCGGCGTGTAGTTGTCCTTGACGACGCCGAGGTCGCCAACGATCTGGTTCGAGACATGGTAGAAGTGCTCACCGGCTTCTGCGCCCGACTGTACGGCCGCCGCTCGGCTAAGCGCCGTGGGGTCGTGGCGGTCGAGGCAGCGGGGACCTCGGCGTAGATGCTTGTCACCCAGGCGTACCGCTTCGAACTGGACCCGAACAACAAGTGCCGCTCTTCCCGGCCGGCCACGCCGGCGCCGCCCGGTTTGCTTACAACTGGGGCCTGGACCTGGTGAGCAACCACCTGGCAGCCCGCCGGACCCTGGTGGTGCCGGCCATCCGCCAGGGGGCCGGCCGGGAAGAGGCCAAGTGTTGGGCCGATGGCCCCCTCGGCCCCTTGCCCTGGACCCTGCCGGCGCTACGGCGGGCGTGGAACCAGGCCAAAGACAGCGTGGCGCCGTGGTGGGCGGAGAACTCCAAGGAGTCCTACAACTCCGGGCTTGACGCGCTGGCGAGGGCCTTGGATGCGTGGTCGAAGTCCCACCGGGGGGCACGTAAGGGCCGGTCGGTCGGGTTCCCCCGGTTCAAGACGAGAGACGGCGCCCGCCGCAGTTTCAGGGTGACCACCGGGGCCTTCGGGGTGACAGATAGCCGTCATGTGCGCCTGCCCCGCATCGGGTTCATTCGCACCAAGGAGCCAACGACCAAGCTGGCCCGGCTTCTCGACGCCGGTTCTGCCCGGGTGCTCTCGGCGGCAGTGTCGGAACAGGCGGGGCACTGGTATGTGAGCTTCACTTGCGAGATGGACCGCCCTGTGCCACAGCCGCCGGCGGGCCCTGCGGTGGGGGTGGATGTGGGCGTGAAGTCCCTGGCGGTGCTCTCCACTGGCGAGGCGATCGAGAACCCCAAGCACCTCTCCAAGTACCGGCGGCGCATGGCCAGGCTCCAGCGGGAGGGCTCTCGACGGCGCGGTCCGGCCAAGGGTCGGGCGCCATCCAAGCGCTGGGTTCGCTCGGCGGCGCGCCTCGGTCGTGCCCATGCCAGGGTGGCCGCGGCCCGCTCTGACGGGCTGCACAAGCTCACCACCCGCCTGGCCAAGGGCCACGAGACCGTGGTGGTCGAGGACCTCAGCGTCGCCGCCATGACCGCCTCGGCCAAAGGCTCGGGCCTGTGGCGGGGCAAGGCCGGGCTCAACCGGGCTGTCTTGGACGCCTCCCCCGGCGTGCTGCGCCGCCGGCTCACCTACAAGACCGCCTGGTACGGCTCGACTCTCGTGGTGGCCGACCGGTGGTATCCATCCTCCAAGACGTGCTCTCGGTGCAAGACAGTGAAAGCCAAGCTGTCGTTGTCGAAGCGCACCTACCGCTGCGAGCGCTGTGGTCTGGTCCCAGACCGGGACCTCAACGCCGCGGTGAACCTGGCCTCCCTCGTGGAGTCCCCAACAAGCATCGGTATCGCTAGTGGGGCGGGAACCGGCCGGGGCCAGCTCCCGGTGAACGCGCAGGGAGAGGAGAGGTTCATGGGCTCGCCCAGGTGCTCCTCGACGAACTGTGAAGACGGCAGCACTGCTCCGCAGGGGCAGAGGACCGTCACCGCCACCCGGCAACAGGTGGCTCCGAAACCCGTCCTCGTCGGAAGTGACAGATGAGACAGATTTCGGAACGGTCAACCACCCCGCGACGTCTCGCGGCGATGGCGGCGGCGCAAAGGCAATCCGAACAAGTACCCCACGACCGGTAGACTCCACATCTACTGTCGTGCCGACCGTGTCGATGCGTCAGTAGGAATGCCCCCGTAGCTCAGGGGATAGAGCAGTGGTTTCCTAAACCATGTGCGCAGGTTCGAATCCTGCCGGGGGCACGACCGAATGTCCAGGAACACCCTGGCCATTCTGCGTCTTGAATTCGAAACCGACCGGCCGAGCTCCCTGGGAGGATCCGGTTCAAACCCCTTTTGACACCGCGGGCAAGGCGGGGCGGGGATGAACTGGTGAACTGCACCAAATCGCGTGCCAGCTCCAATTCCGAAGGCTCTCACTGAACCTTGCGCTGCGAAGAGGTACTTCCCGGGTCGTGGTGCCTAGAAGGCCAACCCGGCTCGATCGGGGAAAGCGCTCCGCGCATACCCGTGATCTACATCGCTTCTTTGCCAAGTGGGCGAGCCGATCGTCATCTGATTTTGATGCCAGCTCCGTACCCGTTCACCCTGGTAATAACATATGTCAATCCACAGCCTCTCGCCGACATGACCCAGTTGAAGACGGGCATACCGGCGCCCGCCAAATGCCCAAATGGGCTTCAGATTCTACATTGATGCACGCTGATACGCACCAGAATACGCACGGCGCTCGCCATGCTCGAGACGCCTATGCGGATGCCTTTCTACCTGCGTATGCGCGGTAGACGCAACGTCTAAACAGCCAACCAACAACGATGTGTCTCTAGCCGAACATGGAGCGTGACGGTTCAGCTATTCCTTAGCTGGTTGCATGCACTTCGGTAATGAAGAAATCTGCGTTTAGCGAGCGTACCTCAGCCTTGGCCGATAGGCTCGACATACTTGCCAGATTGATTCCGCAGGAGAGCTATGGCTGACGACGCTGGCAACGGCAAGGTCATTATCCTTAGATTCGCGGGGAAGTGTCACGGGTGTCAGGCAGAGATCCCCGCTCGCTGCCGGGCGTATTACGAATCCCAGTCCAAGAGAGTCACATGCTTAAGCTGTGCTGAACCTCCCGGCTCAGTGACCCGAGCCTCAACCGAGGGTGCAGCCACCGACCTTCCCAAGCCCCTCGGACAAGGAGCTAGCGCGCGCGGAGTGGCGGGAGCCTCGGCAAGGCGCGAGTACGAGAAGAGGGCGGCCAGGCATCAAGAGCGCGAGGAGCAGAGGATCGCCGAGGACGCCAGGTGGAGAGCGGACGCCGTCCGAGAGCATCCGATCCTAATGGGACTGGATGTCCCCTCTCTAATGAGAGAGGCTATCCACCGAGCCGCTGACTGGTGAGCACTCGACGTTCCTGAGCTATTAGCTCTATGCCTAGAGCGTGCCCCAGTCGGCTGGCGAGGTAAGTGGAGAAGGCTGGAGGGGTGTCGTGCCAGGAGCACTGATCCATTAGGTTGCCGCCACATGCCTCGAGGCTCGTTCCATAGCGACAACGGAGGTGATCTCGTGATCTTTGTTGGAGTGGATTGGGCCGAGGCCCACCACGACATTTGTGTACTTGACGAAGCCGGTACGTTTCTTGCCAAGAAGAGAATCCCCGATACGCTCGCCGGGGTAGCCGAGCTGCACGAGATCCTCGGACAGCTGGCCAAGGAACCCTCGGAGGTGCTGGTCGGGATAGAGAAGGACCGGGGACTGATCGTCACCGCCCTGGTGGGCGCAGGATACCGGGTGTGGGCACTCAATCCCATGTCGGCTGCCCGCTACCGGGAGCGCCACGTTACCTCGGGATCCAAGTCCGATCCCGGTGATGCCAAGGTGCTGGCCGAGCTGATCCGCACCGATAGGCACAACCACCGCCCCCTGGCCGGAGACTCGGTGGAAGCCGAGGCGATCAAGGTGCTGGCCAGAGCGCACCAAAGTGCCATCTGGTCCCGACAGCGGGAGACCAATGCGCTCCGCAACGCACTCAAGGACTTCTATCCCGGGGCGCTGGATGCCTTTGGCACCGATCTTGACAGCCGGGACGCGCTGGCCATTCTTCAGATCGCTCCCACTCCGGCCCCAATACCTTCAAGTTAAGGAATTCCCTTCGTGGAGCGGGGAAGCATGACGAGGGTGAGTGACGCCCGTGGTCTGAGGCGTTTGGCGGGGTCGGCCGCCTTTGCCGGGTAACGGAGGCTCCGCTTGGCGTGGCGGGGGTTCGACCGGCCGCGCCGATCCGGGTTCCTGACCGAGGCGATGACGCCGAGCCAGGTGCCGAGGAGGTCATCGATTCTGTGGTGAGGGGGGGAAAGCGCCCGGATCTCCGATCGGGGCGCGGACCGCGTCGAGCGCGGTGACGAACGAGAGGCGTAAGGGATCCTGCTCGCTGAGCGCAGCGGCCGCGCAGATCAGCTCACGGATCGCATGGTAGGCGCACAGCAGCGCCCAGCACTCCTGCTCTGCCCCGTCGGGGGTCTTCGATCGCAGCACGACGCCGTCGCCTTTCAGGTCGGACTTGAACGCGCCGAACGCCGTCTCGATCTGCCAGCGCGCGTGGTAGAGCTCGGCGAGCTCGGCGGCTGGTGCGGTGCCGGGATCCAACAGCGTCGTGATCAATGTGAAGCTCTCGGTCTCCTTGCCATCAGCGTCTACAAGGTGGTACTCCACTACCCGGACGGTGATGCCTCCCGCACCGGCCCGGCGCAGTTCTCGGGGGGCTTTCAGCCGCGACAGGTACGTGCCGTCATCGAGCACCTGATCGGGCTCCAGGTGAAAGCTGCCGCTCACCCGCCACAACAGCTCCGCCCCGGTCTGGGCCGCGTCCTGCCAGAGCTCGTAGCCGGGGAAGTTGCGATCAGCGATCACGAGCATCCCTGGCCCGAGGCGACCAAGCAGCTCGGAGGTGAGCGTCTTCTCGCCGATGTCATAGGCACCGACGCTCGCCGCGACGAGCGCCCTCGTGCCGCACTCAGCCAGCGCGACGACCCGCATCTGGGGGAACCCACCGCGGAGCTTGGTGCCCTCCGGCGTTGTCGTCGTCGGCCCGCCAAAGCGCTCCCAGTTCGCCTCGGTGTCCTGGATGTCGAGCGTGCTGCCGTCCAGGCTCAGCACCCGCAGTCCCCGCCAGAACGCCCCCGGCGCACCCGGCTGAGCGAGCGGCCCGGCGACCCTCTCGAACAACAGGCGGAGCGGCTCAGGCCCAAGTCGGCCCCGTGCGTTCGACAGAGCCTCTTCCGAGGGCATCTGGACGCCGACCCCCCGGGCAGCCCAGGCAAGTGTCCCGGCAAGCTTGCGCATCACCCGGCCACCACCCATGTCCATGAACAGCGCGAGGCCGAGCACGTAGTAGACGACCAACCACGCCGGCAGCATCCGGCGGCGCTGCTCCCGGGCACCCGCGGCGTCCACCACCGCCTCCACCACCTCGCGGGGAAAGGCTTTCGCCAACACCCCTACCGAGATCCGGTCCTCCAGCCTGCCCTCGTCTCGCAGCATTCGCTGTCCTGGTCGCGCCATACGGTCATCTTACACGAGTGTAATCTTAAGTTGAAGGTATTG
>JAJYNL010000109.1 GCA_021786375.1 Actinomycetes bacterium | reverse complement strand
CTTCGGAAGTTCCAGCGGAGCCTCAACGGACGTCCTCGCCAGACCCTAGGTTATATGACACCATTGGAGAAGTTTGCAGAGCTCGTTGCGCTCACCCCCTGAAACCGCCGTTCACCTACCCCATAGAAGTCAAGGACGCGGTCATCAAACGCCTGATCGAGCTGCACAGCGGAGGTCCTGCCCCGGCCGGGACCCTGGCCAGCATCGCAGCACCCCGCTTGGCGATCGGGGCGCTAATCTTGATCACCGCAGGAGCGACAACTTCCCTGACAGTCACCGCATGCCAGACGATCAGGAATCTTGCGGCGGCGGTTGGTCGTAGTAGTGACGTAGAGTCTCGCGAACGACGTGTTTCTGAATCTTTCCCGTAGATGTCCGAGGAAGTTCATCCATGACGATGACGGCCTTCGGTGCCTTGTATGGGTCGATCAACGTCTTGACCTTCGCGATCAACCCCTCCTCGTCTATCGCCATTCCGGGACGGGCTACGACTACGGCCGTGATTGCCTCGCTCCAACGCTGGTGCGGAAGTCCGACGACAATGACTTCGGCTACGTCGGAATCCGCTGCGTAGATAGCTTTCTCGACCTCTATGGATGCGACGTTTTCGCCGCCAGTCTTGATCATGTCCTTGTTGCGGTCGGCAAACCAAAGTATGCCGTCCCCGTCGAAGTATCCGACATCCCCCGAATGAAACCAGCCCTTAGCAAAGGCGGCCTCGGTCGCTTCGGGATTTCGGAGGTACTCTGTCATGGTGTGCGGGCCCCGGTAGACGATCTCGCCCATATCTCCCTGCTGCATGAAGTTTCCTTCGTCGTCCATGATCGCGACCTGAACATTCACAACCGGCGTTCCCACCGCACCGCTGTGGGAGAGCTGGTGCTCAGGGCGAAAGAAGGTGGTGACGGGGCTCATTTCCGTTTGTCCAAAGAAAAGGCAGAAATCGCAGTCGAAGACTTGGATGCACCTGCGCAGTTGGGCCTCGGGCATCGGTGCCATGGCGTATAGGGCTCGCCTTAGGCTGGAGAGGTCCCGGCGGGCGATGTCGGGATGGTTGAGCATTTCCCGGTACATCATCGGCAACGCAAAGATTTGAGTAATCTTTTCGGCTTCTATTAGCTCGAGAAGTCGTTCCGCACTGAAGCCACGCTCGATATAAATCGGAGCTCCCACCATTACCGCGGGCGTGCATTGCCCGTTTAGCTGGGCGGTATGGAACATCGGCATCACGGCAGCGAAGCGGTCTGCGGCGCCGAGCTGTGCCTCGAGCGCCACTGTCATCGATTCGAGATAGATAGCGGTATGACTGCCTACCACACCCTTCGGGAATGACGTAGTACCGCTGGTGTAAAGGTAGGTGATAGGGTCTCGGTCATCCACGTAATGCTCAGGCTCCTTGTCCGGTGCGGTCAAAGTGAACTCCTCGAAGGCAATCTGGCGACTGTCCACCTGCGCAACCACGCCGTGTTCGGATCTTCCGCGGGCGACGATCAGTTCCGCGACGGCGGGCGATTCAGCTATTGCGGGTCCCATGGCTTCAATCAGCGGTGCCTCAATAACCATTCCGCGTGATCGCGAGTGGCCAAGTACGTAAGCCACCTCAGTTGGTCGCCAGCTCAGATTGATCGGCACGCAGACGACGCCGAGCTTGGCGCAGGCATAGTAGGTGACGAGGAATTCCACGCTATTGCCCGAAGCCAGGGCCAGGGCATCCCCTCGCGCGTAATTTTGCGCGGTCAATGCGTTCGCCAACTGGTTGACCCAGGAATTAAACTCCGCGTATGTGAAGCGTCGCTCGCCATCTACTACGGCGAGCGCGCCCGGCTGACGGGCCGCAGTACGGGTGAGGCTATCCCCGACGTTGATGCGATGGATCAAGTTGACACCAAGGTCTGATGTTGACATGGGAACCTTCCTAATAGGAGCGAGGAAGCCCAAGCGAATGTTGGGCGACAAAATTGAGAATCATCTCGCGGTTGACCGGGGCTACGCGCAGTACTCGGGCAAGTCCCCAGTAGGGAAGAATGCCGTACTCGGTCGCGAAGCCGTTCCCTCCATGGCACTGGATTGCCGCGTCGATCGCGCCTAGGGCAGCTTCGGCGGCGGCGTACTTCGCCATGTTGGAGGCTTCGCCGGCAGGCTCTCCGCGATCATGGAGCCATGCTGCTTTGGCAGTCATCAATGCCGCGAGTTCGACCTCGATCTTCGCCTTTGCCAGTGCGTGGGCGACTCCCTGGTGCGACCCGATTGGCCGGTCCCAGACGACCCGCGTGGAGGCGTAGGCCGCCGCCATGCCCAGCGCATAGCGTCCGATCCCCACTCCAAGTGCGGCGCCGGTGATTCGCTCTGGGTTGAGCCCCTGAAAGACTTGCTTGAAGCCGTCTCCTTCGGTTCCGACAAGGCGGTCGGCGCCAACGCGCACGTCGTCGAAGTACAGGGTGAACTGGCGTTCCGGCAAAGTGACCGACACGGGTAGCGGCTGCTTCATCAGACCAGGCGCATCGCTATCGACGATGAAAAGAGAGAGCTGAGCGCTCCCGCTGGCTTTGTCGGTGCCGGTTCTCGCCACCACCAGGATTGCGTCCGCCTCGTCGACGCCGGAGATGAAGTACTTCTGGCCGCGGATGACAAAGTCGTCACCGTCACGCGTCGCGGTGGTTGTAAGTCGGTGAGTGTTCGAACCGGCATCTGGCTCCGTGATGGCAAAGACCATCTTGCTTTCCCCGCTTGCCAGACGCGGCAACCACTGGCTGCGTTGCGCACGGGACCCGTAGGCCGAGATTACTTCGCCGGAGATGGCACTCGAGACGAGCAAGAGCAGTAGTGGCGTGCCATGGGCGGCAGTCTCCTCACACACGATGGCAAGCTCCGTCAGGCCGCCCCCTCCTCCTCCATATTCCTCGGGAAGGTTGATGCCGATATAGCCGTGTCTCCCAAGTAATCGCCAAAGGTCTGCGGTCGATTCTCTGGCCTCGGCTCTTTTCACATAGTTGCCAGCGCCAAAGCTCTCTGCAATTGCTCCGACGGCTTTGCGCAGGGCGATATGCTCGTCCGTCGGTTGAAAGTCCATGTCTTGTCCTTTGTCGGTGGTATCTGATCTTCAGGTTGAGGGTGCCCTCAAGATCGCGCTGCAGTTTGAGGCTGGCGCGCAATCTCGTAGGATCCTCCCCGGTGGCTCTGTCCCGGTCATATCGCTTCGTCCGGTCGTACCGGAACCGCGGCCAGCAGGTCGCGCTGGAGCTTTCCGGTAGTGCTGCGAGGAAGGTCTTGAGCGGTCAGGAACTGGATGTAGTGGGGCCGCTTGAAGCCGGCGAGGCGATCGCGGCACCAAGCGGCGATTTCGGCGGCCGTTGTGCTTTCCCCTGGACGGAGAACCACAACGGCCTTGACGGTCTCACCCCACCGGTCATCCGGTACGCCAAAGACGCAAACTTCCTGGATCGACTCCATCTGGGCGATGACTGCTTCAACTTCGGCTGGATAAACATTCTCGCCCCCAGTCTTTACCAGGTATTTCTGGCGGTCGACGTAGGTGAGCGTCCCATCGTCGTGACGGACCAGCACATCTCCGGTGTGCAGCCAACCGCCGCGGAAAACTTCCGCCGAAGCTTCCGGGTCATCAAGGTATCCCGTCATCACGCTGGGTCCGCGCACCAGGCATTCGCCGGGCACTCCAGGCGCCGTCTCATTCATATCAGGATCCACGATGCGGACCTCCATCAGCGGGCAGGGAGTCTTGCGTAGCGAGGGCTCGACACCCGGGCGAACCTCGCCGAAAGCGACCAGGTAGCTCGTCTCGGTCTGTCCGAAAGCATCCCAAAAAGAGATGCCGAGTGTTGCAGTGAGTTCCCTCACCATGCGCGGCGAGATATTGGCATAGCCAGCAGCAAAGCGCAGGCTCGAGAGGTCGAACTCGCTGCGCCGGGGATGGTTGAGGAAGTCCGTCAGCACGCCAGGCAACAACGGGATCCAGCTCAACCGGTCTCGTTCGATCATCTTGAACATCATCTCGATATCTGCCTTGCGGAGTGTTGCGTAGGTGCCACCGGAGAGCATGGTTGCGTATAGCGACTCGTCCCCAAGACAGTGGAAGAGTGGTGCCCAGCCGACCATCCCGTCCTCGGGTCCCAACCCGAACCATTGCGCGACTCGGAGCCCACGGACGGCGGCAGCCCCTTGGCTGATCATCGCGCCCTTAGGGCGCCCGGTTGTGCCGCTCGTGTAGAGGACGTTATGGATCTCGTTGGCAAGCACCTCGACATAGGGAATCGGGTCATTGCGCTGCTCCAAGAGTTTCCCATAGTCGAGGTATTTATCCGCTGTCCGGTCGAAACAAATCCAGGTGGTGATGGAGCTGTTATTCTTCAGCCCGTCGACCAGGTGAGTCAATGACGCTGAGGTCAGCACGGCTACCGGCTTGGCGGAATCGACGCAGTAGCGGATCTCATCGGCATGGAGACGAATGTTCAACGTCAGGGCGGTTACACCAAGCGAGGCGAGAGCGGCGTAAGTTTCGATGTACTCGGGCCGTGTTTCAGAGAGGATCGCGACGCGATCTCCCCTGCGGATCCCCAGGCCGTGTAGCGCCGCCGCGAGGCATTTAGCACGTTCTCCGAGTTCTCTATAGGTAATGCTTCCGTCCTCTGACGTCACCGCCACGCGGTCGGCGTAGACCCTAAAGGCCCGCTGGAAGAGGCCGTTTACTGTAGCACTCGAAACAGACTCTGTACGGTTATCCATGGGATCCCCCGAAGTGAAGCAGTTGAATTCGGCGCCTAGAGGTGAGATGGGCGTAGCTATTTCCCAAGCCACTCGGCTTGGGATTAGAGTCGGTCAATGAGGTGGGACCGGTGCCGAGAACTTCGACGATCCAGAAGTTAATGGCCCAAGGACTGGGAACTTTGTGCCGGGGAGTCTCCACTTCCCTTGCCTCGACATGGAGGCGGCAAAGAAGCTTGACGCCTAGGTAATTCAGAACAGCGATGAGATCTTTGGGTGCAGATGTGCCGGGTGTCCGTGAAGTTCGAATCCGGTCCTGGTCCTTGAGGGCACATTGCACGGTGTCGGAGTGAATAGTGGCGCGTGGGTCGGCACGGACTGGTTGAGCGGTCCCACACCGCAGTTGTGCGGGTAGTGTCGCCGTCGGCACGACTCCGTCGGCACAGGCCCGTGTAGTGATCACGACGGCCGCGATCTGGGCGATCGGGAATCCCGAATGGAGTGGGTCGATGATTTCTTCTCGTCGTAAGCAGCGTGCCGCGCTTGCCGGCGGGCCTTCCCCAGAAGCAGCAGGGCCGGATCCGCTGGGTGACCATCGATTGGATGATCGATGGAACCACCTTCGAGCATCTCTTTCGCCGTGCTGGACCGATCACGGCAGAGACCGAGAGAGCCGGCGACGTTCAGGGTGCGTTCTTCGGTCATCACGGCTCCCCATTCTGCGTCGGGAACTGACCAGGTTGGCGCCCCGGACCGGGTCGACCCGCGAATGCTTGAGCGATTGACATCCACTGCACTGCGGTGGCGCCGACGACACGAAGCGTGGTGTCCGCAACGTGTCGGCGCTGGGTAACTACCAAACAGAAGTCCAGGGCGCTGCCCATGACACGGTCGGCGGCATCCTCGGGACCCCAGGTCCACATCCCACCATCGGGTGACTCGAGTTCGACGCGCACCGATGCCGCCGGGACATCGAGTCCCCTCAGCATGTACGCGAACGCGAAGGTACTTACTCCCAGGTGAGCTATATTGCGCAGACGTGATGTCGGTTCGCGACGTATGTCGAGGCTGTCAGCTATGTCCTGGCCATGAGCCCAGGTCTCCATGAGCCGCGCGGTGACAGAGCTGGCCGCGCTCATCTCCGGGCCATACCAGGGTAACCGCATGCGCGGATCCAGAGGCATGAAGGTCTCGATGAAGCTTCGACGGGCTTGGCGGAACCAGTTGAGGAGTTCGTCGACTGCCATGTCGTGGTAGCGGCGGGCAACTTCATCGGGGAAATTGTCGCCCAGCGCGAAGAGCATGTTCGCCTCCTCCCGGAAACGCACCGGATCCCTGGCAGCCAAGGCTGCAGCTACGTCGAAGTAAGCGAGATGGCTGATCTGGTCCCTGATCGCCCATCCCACAGCAGGCGTCGCCCGATTCCAGTCATCTTCGGCGAGGCCGGCCACCATATTGGCAACTACCTCAGTCTCTGCTCCAAGGTCGGCGAGGAGGTCGGCCATTGTCACCGACATCAGTACCCCTTCCAAACGGGTGGGCGCCTTTCTTGAAATGCTGCCGGGCCCTCTTGGGCGTCCTCACTGTGGTAGACCGGATCCCAAATCTGGTCGGCTCTTACGAATGCCTCGCTCAGCGCATACTCCGCTATTAGGCGTATCGTTTTCTTTGCTGCCAGCACTGACAGCGGGGCGTTGGATGCGATTCGCTCGGCGAGCTGTTGCGTAGTCTGCCTTAACGCATCTGCGGGAACCACCCGGTTCACAAGCCCAAGCTCGTAGGCGCGGGCGGCATCGATCGGATCTCCAGTTAGCAAGATCTCCATGGCGACTCGCGGCGGGATGAGCCACGGCAAAGGGACGGCCCAAGGAGATCCTCTTCCCACCTTTACCTCGGTAACCGCAAACAGCGCCGTGTCGGAAGCCACGCATAGGTCACAATTCTGCGCCAGAAGGAATCCACCGGCGTATGCGGCGCCGTTGACAGCCGCGATCGTCGGTTTCTCGACCTCGATGTTCCGGCCGAACTGGGGCAGGAAGGCCAGCGGGGGCACTTTTAGCGAGGTATTGGCCATCTCTTTCAAATCGCCACCTGCGCAAAACGCTTTATCCCCCGCCCCGGTGAGTACCAGCACCTTGGCGGCTTTGTCATCGTTGAATTTCCGTACCCCCTCGAAAAGCCCTTCTCTCACGTCTTCGCTCAGTGCGTTACGTGTTTCAGAACGGTTGATCGTCAGCCAGGCCACTGGGCCATGTAGTTCGTATTTCGTTGCTGGATTCATATGCCCTCCTCTAAGCGGACGAGCGCAAGTCCTGCGTCCACTGCTTGGCCCACCACAACGCAGACATCCTGAACGATTCCATCGCGAGGAGCTTTCACGGTATGCTCCATCTTCATTGCCTCGATGACCACCACAGTGGCTCCCGTTAGGACACTTTGCCCAGCTTCGACGGCCACCCGAACCACGGTGCCCGGCAGCGGTGCGAGCAGCGATCCTGGAGCCTCAATGGATCTGAGCGCAGGGAACCGCGGCACCTCGGCCAAGACAGTGCTGCCCACGGCGCCGTCGACATAGAGCACGTCGCCAACCCTATGCACATCGATCTGCTGACGCACTCCGGCCACCTCGATATCGACCTGGGCTGGCTGGACGGAGTACAGTCGCACTCCCACAGCGGCCAAACCATCGACTTCAGCCTCGAGACCGGTTTTACATAGCTGATAAGCCACCTCTACCTGTCGCCCGCCGGAGCTGAAGGTGACTCGTTGGGGAGCATTGAACACGTTGCGCCATCCCGAGGGAAGGGTCCCCAACACCAGGGCGTCGCGACGTCGCTCCGCCTGGGCGGCGAGAGCGGCGGCCAAGGTAAGAACTCCAGATGCTTCGGGATTATGGGCAGAGTCAATGAGATGGGCCGGGTGGTGTCGACCGAGGTAACCGGTATCAATCTCTCCCGAGCTGAATTCGGCCTCACGTAGGATTGCAACCAGGAGTTCGCGGTTGCTTGTCACGCCGTGCAGACGTGTTTCATAGAGCGCTCGGGCAAGGGTTCGTCTCGCCTCGTCGCGGGTTGCCCCGTGCGCAATCACCTTTGCAAGCATCGGATCGTAATAGATCGCCACCTCGGAGCCGTCTGCTATACCTGTATCCACACGAATTCCGGGGATCTTGGGAACCCGAAAACGATGTACGGTGCCGGCAACCGGAACGAAGCCAGAGGTTACGTCCTCCGCATAGAGCCTTGCTTCGATGGCATGCCCATTAATGGAAGCCTTGAGAACCTCTTCGGGAAGCTCCCGTCCCTCTGCGACGAGGAGCTGCAATTTCACAAGGTCAAGCCCGGTCACGAGCTCGGTCACCGGATGTTCCACCTGGAGTCGGGTGTTGACTTCGAGAAAGAAGAAACGGCCGTCGGCGTCCATGACGAACTCAACAGTTCCAGCCCCGAGATAACCGATGGCCTTGGCGGCCGTGACCGCAGCTTCACCCAACTCAGCACGCATCGACTCCGTCACGACTGGAGAGGGTGCTTCCTCGATAATCTTTTGGTAGCGTCGCTGGATCGAACACTCGCGCTCGAAGAGGTGCACGACGTTGCCGTGGCTGTCGCCGAATACCTGCACCTCGATATGGCGCGGTGAGTCGAGGTAGTGCTCAAGTAAGACAGAGCCATTACCGAAGGCGGACGCTGCTTCGCGACGGGCTCCCATGACCGCGTCGTAAAGCTCAGTGCCGTCACGCACTATGCGCATTCCGCGGCCCCCTCCGCCATAGGTGGCCTTTACTAGGAGGGGGAAACCCACCTCCCCAGCTGCTCGAGCGGCAAGGTCAGCACGCAGATCACCCAAGTCGTCGACAGAGATTCCGGGCAATACTGGAACTCCCGCCGAGGCCATGACTTCTCTGGCCGCGATCTTTGACCCCATCGCATCGATCGTCTCGGGAGATGGACCGACAAAGATCAGGCCGGCTTCGGCACAGGCACGTGCGAACTGGGCGTTCTCGGCCAGAAAGCCGTAACCGGGGTGGATCGCATCGCAGCCACTGCGCAGCGCTGCGGCGATAATCAGTTCCGCGCGCAGGTAGGTATCGGAGGCCGAGTTACCCGAAAGCGCCACTGACTCATCCGCGATGCGGACGTGAAGAGAGTTCGCGTCGGGATCGGAGAAGACCGCCACCGTTGTGATGTCCATCGCTCGCGCAGTGTTCATGATGCGCACCGCGATCTCGCCTCGGTTGGCGATGAGGAGCTTACGGATGTCCTTCAAGGTCTCGTCGCCCCTACATCCGAAAGACGCCAAAGCCCCGGCGCCCTTGAACTTGATTGGAGTGTGCCGCTGAAAGCGCCATGCCGAGAACGTCGCGCGTATCTCTCGGGTCAATCACGCCGTCGTCATAGAGGCGCGAGGAGATGAAAAAAGCGTTCGACTCTCGGTCGATTTGTTCTTCGACGGCGCGGGTCCGTGCCGCATCCGCTCCGAGATCGAAGTCGCGCCCTGCCGCCTCGGCCCCCTGGCGCGCCACGATGGAGAGCACTCCTGCGAGCTGTTGCGCCCCCATCACCGCGAGCTTGGCATTGGGCCAGGCGAACATGAAGCGCGGGTCGTAGGCTCTACCCGACATTCCATAGTTGCCCGCCCCAAAGGAAGCTCCCATGTTGATGGTGATATGGGGTACCGTGGAGTTGGCGACGGCGTTGATCATTTTTGCCCCGTCCTTGATGATCCCTCCCTGCTCGTAGCGGGTGCCCACCATATATCCCGTGGTGTTCTGCAAGAAGATGAGCGGGGTATCACTCTGGTTGGCGAGCAGGATGAATTCGGCGGCCTTTTTCGATTCCTCGCTGAAGAGTATTCCCCGAGCGTTGGCCAGGACCCCAACAGCAAAACCGTGGATCGACCCCCAGCCTGTCACCAAGCTCGTACCATAGAGAGCCTTGTACTCGGAGAATCTCGAGCCGTCCACAACCCGGGCAAGGACCTCGCGGGGATCCATCGGAGTGCGAAAGTCCCCCGGAACCACTCCGAGGAGTTCTTCCTGGTCATAAAGGGGCGGGTCGGCGGGCTTGGTCGGTCCTGGGCCGAGCTTGTGCCAATTGAGATCGGCGATGATTTGGCGCCCGATACGCAGGCAGTCGAGTTCGTCGATGGCGAAGTAGTCGGAGAGGCCCGACACCCGCGAATGCATCTCCGCCCCGCCAAGCGACTCGTCGTCGGCGTCCTCCCCGATGGCCATCTTCACCAGCGGTGGTCCGCCGAGAAAGACCTTGGCATGGCCATTGACCAGCACCGCATAGTCGCACATCCCCGGCACGTAGGCTCCCCCCGCTGTCGAGTTGCCGAAGACCAGTGCGATGGTAGGTATTCCCATCGCCGAGAGCTGGGTGAGGTCATGGAACATGCGCCCGGCGGGAACGAAGGCCTCGGACTGGGTCGGTAGGTCGGCTCCGCCCGATTCGACCAGGTTGATGACCGGAAGTCGGTTTGCCCGCGCGATCTCCAGGGCCCGCAGGACCTTGCGCAGCGTGTAGGGGTTTATTGCCCCCCCGCGGACGGTGGGATCGTGCGCGATGATCACGCACTCTACATCTGCAACCACGCCGATACCGGTGAGCATGCTTGCTCCGACGGCAAACTCGCTACCCCAGGCGGCTAGAGCTGAAAGTTCCAGGAATGGCGAATCGCGATCCACAAGAAGCTCGAGTCGCTCGCGGACCAGGAGGCGCCCGCGGGTGTGATGACGCGCGGCGTAACGCTCCCCTCCGCCAGCGCGAACCAAGTCGAGCTGGGTGTTAAGCGCAGCTACACACTCGAGTTGGTCTCGGCGATTTCTCTGGAAGGTCTCACTCGAGGGATCGAGCGCGGATTTTAGGGGAGGCACTGGATCGCCCCGCTCGCCGGTGACACCACTTCATCTCGCGATTCACCATGTTGGGCGGCTCCAATGGTGCGAATGACGCGGGTGGGGAACACCGCCCCAGGGCTGTAGCGACTTTTCACGACGTGGGCTCACTTCCAACGATGGACACAAAGCTGACGCACTCTCCGGGAGCGCCGCCGAGATTGTGGGTCAGCGCCAGCTTGCGCCCTGCGCCAATCGACTTGATCGTGCGCTCGGGAGGCGCCTCGCCGCGAAGCTGCAGCCAGCATTCGAATAACATCCGCAACCCGCTTGCTCCGATGGGATGCCCGAAGGCCTTGAGTCCCCCGTCAGGGTTGACGGGAAGTTCACCGTCGAGATCGAATACCCCGGCGAGCGCCTCCTTCCATCCGTTCCCGCGTTCGGAAAAGCCAAGGTCCTCGTAGAGGACCAGTTCGGTGGGAGTGAAGCAGTCGTGCACCTCAGCCATGGCGAGTTCCGCCCGGGGATCTTCGACGCCCGCTTCAAGATAGGCATTGTGCCCCGCCCGCACAACCTCAGGGAAGGTCGTGTAGTCATATCCGGGATCTGCAGTACCGGTTGCCGGTCCTGCTACGAAACTCAGAGCCTTCACGAAGATTGGCTTGTCGGTGTACCGATAAGCGTCTTCAGCTCGTACGATTACCGCAGCCGCCGCGCCATCGCTTACCCCTGAGCAGTCGAAGATGCCAAGCTGCCCTGCCACGATTGGGCTGTGGGCTATGGTCTCCATGTCCACCTCGTGGCGAAACTGGGCGCGGGAGTTCAAGGAGCCGTTGCGATGATTCTTCCAAGCGATCCGGCTGAGGACTCCTTTCAACTCCTCAGCACTGACGCCGTACTTCTGCTCATAGGCGGGCGCCAACAGGCTGAATAGCGCTGGAGCCGTGAGTTCGGGAGCCGTTCCGTCCGAAGGCTGTGAAGGGATCACCAGGCCAGACGTTCCACTGTCTTTGAGTTTTTCGGCACCGATGGCCATCGCGATGTCGATCGCACCCGAAGCCACCGCATAGCAGGCGTTGCGGAATGCCTCGGAGCCGGTGGCGCACATGTTCTCGATGCGGGTAACGGGCTTGTAGTCGAGGCGCAGGGGCCTTGAGAGGGTGAGCCCCGAAATCCCCGAACCCATGGTACCGAGCCAGAAGGCGTCAACGTCGTCCTTGGCCACCCCCGCCGAACCAAAGGCCTCGCCGGCGGCTTCAATGAGGAGATCGTCAACGCCTTTGTCCCAATGCTCCCCGAAGCGCGTGCAGCCCATGCCCACGATCGCCACCCGATCCCGGATCCCTCTTGTCGCCATCGCTATTCCTTCCCTCGGGTTGGTCGCGCCTTCCAAAAATAGTTATGGATCCCTTGTGACGTTGATCCCTTGCGGAACGTCATCGCGACGCGATCGCCTATACCCACGGCTTGGGGATCCACGTCGGTCAACTCGCAGCGGAGCCGGCCCCCGCCGTCGAAGTCGATGACCGCGACGACCATGGGCGGGTTCGGCGTGAAGGCGAGTCGATCAACAGAGAACGTCGCGACCACACCAGGCACGTTGGCGAGGCGCTCCTCGGTCATCTGATCAGTGGATCCGCAGGCGATGCATACCCGTCCTGGCGGCACCAGGCGCGTGCCACAGACCTCGCAGCGGCTGGCTGTGAATCCGAACTTCCAGCTCTCGTGACGCGCGGCCGGTGGGGCGGCCGGTGGGGCTGGCTCGGGGCGCCGCGGCGGCTCGCGGCGCACCTGATCCTTCCAGGTCAGGAACCTGGCGTAGGCAAGGTCCGTGCGTCCGCCAGCGATCTTGGCGGATACCGTGTCCGAGGGATGCCGCCGGCGGCGGTAGGCCAGGATAGCTTCAGTGACACGCAGTATTGCAGCCTCGGCGCCATCGGCGAGGGTTACGGCGAGAATGACCGCCCCGGGAGCGGCGATATCCAGCACGCTGGCCAGCACTATGCCTTGATGGGCGGTGCCGGTGTTCCCAACGACGCCGGTCAGGTCATCGGCCAGTGCGCCCGGGCGTATCCATGTACTTCTCTGCACGGCCCGGACTGCTCGTGTGTGGCTGCCCGTCACAACCACATGATCGATATCCGCGGTCGTCACGCCAGCTTGCTTGAATGCGGCTGCGATTGCCTCTTCGGCCAAGGGCAAGTAGATGTACTCCCCAAAACGCTCCTCCCAGAGATGCGCCGCCGCCTCGCCTGGCAGCTTCCAGCGGTCGAGGAACTCTGCAGTGGCCGAGGCGTAGGCGACCTCTTCGACAATCACGCCGGGGCCTGAGCCAAATAGAAATGCCGCCGCGCCATCGCCACCCTCACGCTCATCGGCGCCACCTGGAAGCCCATTGCGGAGGTCGGAGAGCACCGCGAGTGCTGGCCCCACGGCCCTGGCCGCATAGCGGAGGGCAGCGCTGCCCGAGCGCAAAGCGCCGTTCATGTCGAACGCCGAGCAAGAGCGCTCGAGGCCGAGTGCAGCGTGCACCGCCACAGCGTTGGTCTTGTCCAGATACGCTGGCGCCGTGGTGGCGAGCACAAGTTCTGCGGGAGATGTCCCCTCTGGCGCTCCCGCAAGTGTTATCCGGCCCGCCTCCACCGCCATCGTCGTCGTGTCTTCGTCATATGACGCGACGCTCCTCGTGCCTCGGCTGGCAGGCATCTCCAGCGCGTCTGCGATGCTTTGGCGCGCAAGCCGCCAGTAGGGCAAGTAAACCCCATAGGCCACGATTCCGCTGTTCATCAGCTTCCCTCCTCGACCTTGGGCTCCGCTCCAGCTGCGGTCACAACCGGCGCCACACCGAGCGCCAATAGATCGGTCATGATTTTTCCCGGCTCTGCGCCAGGCGGCGCAAATCCGCCTTGAGTACCTTGCCCACCGGGTTGCGAGGTATCGCTTGGACGAGTTCGAAGCGTTCGGGCAGCTTGTAGGAGGCGATCCCCTGCCGGGCAAGGAAGGAAACCACCTCCGTAAAGTCAGGAGGACTGCTGGGATCGCGTGGCACCACGAAGAGACAGACGCGCTCGCCCATGACATCATCAGGGACCGCCACCGCTGCTGCTTCGAGGACCCCGGGATGGGCAAGAACCAGGTTTTCTATTTCGGCGGCCGATATGTTGATCCCGCCTCTGATGACGATGTCCTTCTTGCGGTCGAAAAACCCAAGGTATCTATCGTCGAGGATCTGGAACAGGTCCCCCGTCCTGAAAAAGCCATCGCGAGTGAAGGTTCGAGCATTGAGATCTGGCTGCCGGTAGTACCCCGGAAAGACATTCGGACCGCGGTAAACCAGTTCGCCTACCGTTCCTGGTTCGCTCAGTTGGTGATTCTCCTCGTCGAGCAGGCGAGCTTCGATGCCGCTTATCCCCGACGGCCATTTCAGCCCCTCTTTGCCCCACCAGGGAAAGTGGTCGACCCGCATGGCCGGATCGGGTATGTCGTCGGCTCCGGCGATCAGCACCGTGCCCTCGTTCTGCCCCCACATGTTGACAACCTCGATCCCCCACCGCTGCTGGAATTGCTCCAGACTGTGCGCTGAAGGCGGTGCCGAGCCAGTCGCGATAGTCCGGAAGGGCCCGATGTTCAGTTCGTCTTCCTCGCTCTCCGCCTTCTTCACGATCATGTTGAGCAATGCGGGCACGAGAAGCGTGAAGTCAGCCCCCTCGGCCATTTGATCTTGCAGCAACGCCATGTTGAGCGGATGATGCAGCGACAGGGTGCCCCCGGTGAGGAGCCAGGGGATCAACGAAGTTCCCACGCCAGCCATATTGACCAGAGGTGGGGTAACGAGAAGGCGACCGCCGCTGGGAATGCCGAGCAACCTGAGGAGGATCCCGCCCAGGAACCGCCAGTTGTTGTGGGTGAGGGGGCAGCCCTTGGGCTCGAGCTCAGTTCCCGAAGTCCAGCAGAGGGTAAAGGCGTCGTCCGCACTGATCAGCCTCGTCGCTCCTTTGCCGACGTTGGGCACGGTTCGAGCCAAGCCCCCGAGCGCGGAAAGACCGACGAAATCCACCAAGTCGGTTCCGGCGGCCGCTTCCTCGGCGAAGCCCAGGTGGTCGATCCCCTTGAAGTTGTCTGCTCCGATGTAGAGGCGGGCTCCGGTGAGCGCCGCAACATGGCGTAATTCCCTCTTTCGCCACTGCATGGGCACCGGCGAGATCACGCCGCCGAGCCGTGCAACCGCGAGGAAGAGGGCGGGCAGCTCCCACACGTTGGGCAGTTGCGCCACCACCACATCGTCGGTACCTACCCCTCGCCGCTGCAAGGCAGTCGCCAGGCCATCGACGGCACGGCCGAAGTCGAACCATGAGAGTCGGCGAGGGTCGGTGCCCACCAACGCAGCCCGATCGGCGGGATCCACCACCGCGATACGGTCCGCGTGCGTCGAGACGAAATGATCGAAGGTGTCAAGCAAGGTTTCCTCGCCCCAAAGGCCCGACGCCCGGTACTGCCCGATGAGTCTTTCGCCGTGCAATCGCATCGCAGCCCCCCCGGTGCGCAGGGATCTCCTTGGAGCACCCGCCGCGCGATCTAAGCCGGCTCCAATTCTTGACACCAAGCCGTACACGGAGTATAGTCCTCGAAACGCAGAGGATGAATGACGAGTCGACTATTAAATGTGTAGTCATATGATCAGATCGCTGTGCGGATTGCGAGAATTTCCACAACTTGATTTGCTGCGCTGCTGTTTCGGCGATTCTCTGCGGGCAGGTCATTCCGCCATACCGGATTGGACCGTGGGAGGGCGAATAGATGGTACAACGGGTAGGTATTCTCGGTGCTGGTCACACCACCTTCGCCGAGCGAAGGGACGATGTTCGTCTTGAAGAGCTGGTCTTCGAGGCCGCCGCCTCCGCGCTTGCGGACGCGGGAATTGCGCGCGCGGACCTCGGGACAGTGGTTATGGCAGGTGCCGATCAGCTCGATGGTCGCTCGATCTCAAGCATGATGGCGGCCGGGCCCGCTGGTGCTTATCTGAAGGATGAGATCCGCACTACAACCGAAGGGAGCTATGCCGCCATCCTCGCCGGCCTGCGAATCCTCTCAGGCGAATACGAGACCGCACTCGCGATTACCTGGAGTAAGACCTCCGAGAGCCCATATGACTTGATCTCGAGCCTTTCCTACGATCCATTCTTTTCTCGCCCCGTGGCATTCAACGACGTGGTGGAATCGGCCATCGTTTCCAGCACTTACCCAAGCCCGACTGTGCAGCTGGCTGAGGCGGCTGCAGCAATCGTTGTGAAGAATCGTCGCAACGGTTCAGCAAATCCGCGGGCATTCCTGCGCGAGCCGACCACGGCCGAAGCAGTCTTGGCAAGTCCGTATGTCGCCTATCCAATCCGAAGTGCTGAGCTTCCTCCACCGTGCGACGGGGCGGTGGCGCTCGTACTGGCCTCGGAAGAGCGTGTCCTCCGCTCGGAGCGCCCGCCGGTTTGGATACAAGGATTCGGCTGGGGAACAAGCAACTACGGCTACCGAGGAGGAGAAGCTGCTGCCGGGCTAGCCGGTCTTCGGGCCGCCGCAGCAAATGCGTACGCGATGGCGGGCGTTAGCAGACCCGCAAGCGAAATCGAATTCGCTGAAGTTTTCGACGGGACTCCCTTCGACGAGCTACTTGCATACGAAGCACTCGGTTTGGCTTCCCAAGGCAAGGGAGCCGAATTCGCTCTTGAGGGTGGCTCGGCTGCCGGTGGAAGCTGTCCGGTCAACCTCTCAGGAGGCGCCCAGTCAACCAACCTTCGATTTGCGGCGGGGATGATGCGCATCCTGGAGGCGTACCTCCAGCTCAGCCACCGCGCCGGACCGGTTCAGTTAGTAGCGCCCCGCCAGGGCCTCGCCCACGGCGCAACCAGCTATCCGGCTCAGGGTCATGCCGTCTTTGTGCTGAGGAATTACTGAACCGGAGGGATGCAGTGCCAGTTAAGACTGCCATCGTAGGGGTCGGGCAGACCGACTATCGCTTCAAGAGAACCGATGTGACAATTCAAGAATTAGCCGTCGAGGCGTCACTAAAGGCCTTGGAGCACGCCGGCATGACCATGGGCGACATTGATGCCATCGTCCTTGGGATTGCCCCGGACGCGCTACTGGGCATCAATGCCGTAGATCGGTGGATCGGCGAGGCGCTAGGTGTGGCTCCAAGGCCTCTGCTGCGCGTCAATACCGGCGGCACCACCGGCGCGGCAGCCGCCCAAGCCGGCTATGCCCATGTCGCGTCGGGGATGGCTCGCAGGGTTCTGGTAGTTGCTGCCGACAAGGTCTCCGAGAGTCCCGATGCTCAGTGGGTGCTGAACACCGCCATGGATCCGATATACGAAAGAAGCGTTGCCCTCAACGCGATCAATATGTGCTCATTCCAGGCGGTCCGGCAAATGGACCAGTACAAGGTTACCGAGCGTCAATTGGCATCCGTAGCCGTCCGCAGCCGCAAGCACGCCCAACTCAATCCGCATGCACATCTCAGGGCCCCGATCACATTGGATGATGTGCTGTCTTCACGTTACGTGTGCTGGCCACTCAAGCTGTTGGACTGCTGCCCCCGTTCCTCTGGAGCGTGCGCGGTGATCATGGCGGCGGAACCTGTTGTTCGCGCAAACCACTCGCGCGCCGCGTGGATCCGAGGCATGGGTGCCACGAGCAACACGATATATATGGGTGACAAGATGGGCCCTGGCAGAGACGTAGACCACGCCGACTGGGACGAACTTGCGATGGCTGCCGCACGGGCTTACAAGCAGGCCGGAATCACAGATCCCGCCCGCCAGATCGACGTTGCCGAGATATACGCGCCATTCACCTGTACGGAGATCGCAGCAGTAGAAGCCTTGGGCTTTGCGAAGAAAGGGAGCGGCGGCCTCATGAGCGAGCAAGGAATGTTCGATATGAACGGCGCTATTCCAGTCAACCCATCTGGAGGTGTTCTGAGCGCCAACCCGATTTCTGCGACAGCACTGGCGCGCATAGCCGAGGCGGCCCTGCAGGTAATGGGTGATGCCGGCCCCCGGCAGGTGCCCGGTGCCCACCAGGCGGTGGCCACTGGGATCGGCGGCACGCTCCAGTTCCATACCTGCATGGTATTGGCAAGCGACGCCTAGGCGAGGTGGGTCGGGTGGCTTACCCAGCAGGTGTCCGATTGACTTTGTCGTCGGCGGTGAGAAGACCTCCACATCGGGTAATTGGCCATGGAAGCAATTTGCATCTGCGGGCAGGCCCAAGATGATTTAGGAGCTATCCGCGGTGCGCGCATAGCAGGGTTGAGTGAGCAAAGGAGCGTGAGGGGCTGTTATGGGCCAGGACGAACGAGTAGAGGCACCACTTATACATTCAGGCGAGTGGAACATCCATTACGACTATGCGGTTGGCGAAACGGCGACCCGATTCTTTTCACGCCTGCGCGACGAGGGCAAGATCGCAGGAAAACGCTGCCCGGAATGCAAAGCGGTTTTACTTCCACCTCGAGCTTATTGCGAGAGATGCTTCGTCAAGACTGAGGAATGGGTTGACGTCGGCCCAGAGGGCACCATCGAGGCCTTTACCATCGTGTACGAGCCCTTCGACGGCCTTCCGCAGCCGCCATACGCGGTGGCCTACGTCACCCTCGATGGCGCCAGCACTGCAATGGCCAACTTCGTGAGGGGGTTGGACCTATCGGTGCCCGAAGTTGCCGCGCGAGAGCTCGCGGTGGGAAAGCGGGTTGAAGCGGTCTTTATCGATGCACGCAAAGGAACGATCACCGATTTCCACTACCGGTTGAAATGAGGACGGGGGGAGGGTTTCCGTGAATATTGCAACGGTCATCGAGCGGTGGGCTGACCGGTATCCAGATCGCGAGGCATTGGTATGTGGCGATCGGAGGGCCACCTACCAAGAGTTCGAACAACGCGTCGAAAGAGCCGCGGGAATAGTGGCCAACCTAAACATTGCCAAAGGCGACCGGGTCGCAATGTTGATGGACAACTCGATCGAGTTCCTGGAAGTCTATTTCGCCTTGTCGCGTCTAGGAGTTTGGTGCGTTCCCTTGAACACGCGCCTGACCACTGACGAACTGACTTATTTCCTCAATCACTCCCAGGCAACGGGAGTGGTATACGACATCGCCCATGAACCAGCCATCAGGAGCTGCGCTCCCCGCTGTCGAGCTCTCGTCCATTTCATTTCCGTAGGGGGATGGGAGTGGCGCGAGGCGTTGGACTACGACACGGCCGCGCCTGCCGGAGGCACGGCAACGGGCCTCGGTGCCAATGAGGCGGACCTCGACGATGTCCAGGCAATCATGTATACCTCGGGGAGCACCAGCCAACCCAAAGGCGCAATGCTGACGAATGCAAACTGGCTCTGGAACGCGATGGTAATGAATACGACGCTTTCCCCAGAGAATCTGCGTGTCAACGCCTGTGCGGTGCCGCTCTTTCACACCGCCGGAGTGCAGACCAATACTTTCCCGACGCTCTCGGTTGGCGGGAAGGTGGTTGTCATCCCAACTGCAGGCGGGTTCGATGCCGCAGTCCTCGCGCGCGCCATTGCAACCGAGAAGGTGCGATTCGTCTACATGGCCCCCACCATGTGGACGGCAGTGTCGAAGCTAGAAAACCTGGACAATTACGACTTCGAGAGTTTGAGCCTTCCCCTGGCATCCGGGGGAGTAGTGCCGGGAACCACGGTAAGGCGGCTCGGGGAAGTCCTAAAGGAGCCACTTCTCTACGCCTATGGCCTAACGGAGGCCGCCCCGCTAGTCAGCGTACTCACCCGGGACGATGCGATGAAATATCCCGGCTCGGTGGGCAAGCCGGTCATAACCGTGGATGTACGTATAGTGGACGACGACGACCGCGAGGTCCCGGTGGGCGACGTCGGCGAAATCATCGTATCCGGTCCGAACGTCTTCCGTGGGTACTTCAACAATCCCGATGCCACCTCACAAGGTCTTCGGGATGGATGGCTCCATACGGGCGACTTGGGCCGTTTTGACGATGATCGCGCGCTCTACTTTGTAGATCGCAAAAAAGACATGATCAAGTCCGGTGGGCAGAACGTCTATGCGGCCGAGGTTGAAGAGGTGCTGACGCAGCATTCCGATGTCATGCAGGCGGCGATAATTGGGCTGCCAGACGAGAAGTGGAGCGAAGTCGTGACTGCCATCGTCGTTCTCCGGCCCGGGAGTGCGACCGGTCAGCGCGAACTCATCGAGCATTGCCGAGCCAGGATGGCAAGCTATAAGAAACCTCAACGCATGATCTTTGTTGAGGAGCTGCCTACGCTTGCCACGGGAAAGGTGGACAAGGTTACCTTGAGGCGGATCTATAAGCCGGAGCAACCTAAGTAGCCGGAGCGCCGTATCAGAGATCTATCAACCGATCCAGCGCCAACATGTTGAGAGGACTAGCAGTATGCCAGATGTAGAGAGTATCCGCGAATTACCACCCGCAAAGTCGAGGAACTTTCAGGCGAAGCGGCGTCAGAAGAAAACCATGGAGATACTGACACAGGCCGGAAAACTATTGGCCGAGAAGGGCTACCAAGGCTTTACCGTCGAGGATCTTGCGGATCGCGTCGAGATGAGCAAAGGTAATCTCTACCACTACTTTCCCAGCAAGGAGGTGCTGTTATACGCCTGCGAGAAGGCCGCGACGGAGCTCGTTTTCGACTGTGTGAGCGCAGAGGTGGAAAAGTGCGCGGATCCTGATGCCATCGTACGTCTAAGAGTATGGGTCTTGGCGCACCTTCACTTTCTGATCGAGGAGTTCCCCCTCGCGTGGTTCTTCCTCCAAGAGGACAGGCAGTTGGCGAACCAGTCGCGCAGGGAGATCATCGCCCTCCGCCATCGCTACGAGCATTTTGTTGATGCACTACTAAGAGATGGGGTTGCGCAGGGAAAGTTCACCCCATGCGATATCGAGACCACGAGGAACCTGATACTTGGCGGCCTCAACTGGACTGCCACCTGGTATGTCTCGGGGCGCAGCCCCGCGCTTGCGCAGTTGGCAGAGCAATATGGCCGGCAGATCACCTCGATGCTGACGGCTCGCCCCGAGGACGCCACGCGGTGAACGTCTACTTCGACGACGAGCATGAGATGTTTCGCCGCGAATATCGGCGATTCGTTCGCCAGGAGATCACGCCTATTGCGGCCAAGGTAGACGCCGCTGGCGAATTCCCCTTGGAAGTGTTACGCGAACTCGGGAAGATGGGCTATCTCTGCATTCAGCTTCCCGAACAATACGGCGGATCCGGCGCGGATGTCATGATGCTGGTGATTGCCGCGGAGGAGATGGCCTATGCGTCGAGTGGCATCGACGCCTCGCTGCTGGTGCATTCGATTATCGCGGTGAACCCGATATTCAGGTTTGGCTCCGCCAAACAACGCGAACACTATCTTCCACGCGCGGCATCCGGCATGTCAGTCGGCGCAATTGCCATGACGGAGCCGGATGCCGGATCCGATGTCGCCTCGATCCGCACTTCCGCGCGTCGCGACGGAGATAGCTACGTAATAAACGGGTCCAAAATGTTCATCACCAACGGCACGATTGCGGACTTCGTGGTAGTTGCGGCGCGCACCGGGGAACCGGGATACCGAGGGATCAGTTTGTTCATCGTCGATGCCGGTACGCCGGGATTCAAGGTGGCGCGGCGCCTCGACAAGCTGGGCTGGCGCGCGTCCGACACGGCCGAACTGGTATTCGCCGATTGCACCGTGCCCGCCGATTCATTAATCGGTGAAGAGGGGAGGGGTTTTCATTACCTGATGGAAAACCTCAACCTCGAGCGCATTGCCATGGCGGCAGATTGTCTCGGCCTGGCTCGCGCCGCAATCGATCAGGCGAAGAGCTATGCACTTGGGCGCAGGCAATTCGGCCAGGCGATCGCCACGTTCCAGGATATCCGCTTCATGATTGTCGATATGGAGACGAGACTGCGGGCGGCCGAATTGCTTACCTACGACGCGGCATGGAAGCTGCAGATGGGTGAAGACTGCGCCATGGAGGCGTCGATGGCCCGTTACGTCGCTGGCGAGATGGTGAACCGGGTGACAGGTGATGCGATCCAGATACACGGCGGTTACGGGTTCATGATGGAGAGCGACGTGCAGCGGTTCTACCGGGACGCGCGCGTGATGACCATCGGCGGCGGCACATCGCAGATACAAAAGGAAGTCATCGCTCGAAGGTTGGGCCTTGGCTGAAATAAGGGGGTCGTCAAGTGATTTCTGGGACTGGTTCATGGATTCGTAAATGGGCTGAAGTCAAGCCCGAGCATATCGCGTGGATCTCGGACGGGCGGAGCTACTCTTACTCCGAGGCGAACAGCCGAGTCAATCGGCTGGCTTCCGCACTGTTGCAAGAGGGGGTCACAAAGGGCGACCGGGTAGCGGTTCTCCTCTACAACAGCAGCGAGTTCTTGGAGGTGTTCTTCGCATGCGCCAAACTCGGCGCCATATTCGTGCCTATCAACTTCCGCCTTGCTCCGCCTGAAGCGGCTTATATTCTCCAGAATTGCGGTGCGCAAATACTCTTTTCCGACCGCGACCTCTCACCTACAGTGGCCGAGATGGAGGCGGCGGTTCCTGGCCTCCGCTCGATAAAGGTTGGCGGCACTCCAAGCGGAGATTCCCATGCCTATGAGACTCTTGTCGCCGCAGGAGAGGATACCGAACCCCCTGACAGCGTGACTCTCGACGACTATCAGCTGATCATGTACACCTCGGGGACGACGGGACGCCCGAAAGGAGCGGTGATCAGCCACGGGAACACCTATTTCAACTCCGTCAACGGACACCTCGCTTACCCGATCTTATCCACCGATGTCACCTATGTCGTGGCCCCACTATTCCATATGGGTGCCTTGAACATCTTCACGACCCCAACGCTGCATGCAGGTGGAACGGTATTGCTTGAGCGGGCATTTGATGCCACGAGGACTTTGGAGGCAATCGAGGATCGCCATGTGACCACGATGTTCGGCCCTCCCACAATGTTTCAGATGATGCTCGAGGCGCCGAATTGGACGAGCGCGGACTTGTCGTCGCTGCGCTTCCTCTTCGCCGGAGGTGCGCCATGCCCGCTGGAGCTCATTCGACTCTACAATGCGCGGGGCATCGCTTTGGCACAAGGCTTCGGGCTCACCGAAACCAGCCCTTTCGTGACCTTGCTTCCGATGGAGGACGCCATTCGCAAGGTCGGCTCGATAGGCATACCGGTCTTTCACGCGGATGTGTGTGTGGTAGATGAGAGCGGCCAGCGCCTCGGTCGAAACGAGCGGGGAGAGCTTTTGACGCGCGGTCCCCATGTGTTCCAGGCCTATTGGAATAATCCTGCTGCCACAAGCGAGGCGATAACCGACGGTTGGTTCCACACTGGAGACATTGGCTACCAGGACGAAGAAGGGTATTACTTCCTTGTGGACCGAAAGAAGGACATGATCATCAGCGGAGGCGAAAACATCTACCCGGTCGAGTTGGAGCGCGTGCTTGAGACGCATCCGGCAGTTCGGGAAGTCGCGGTGATCGGCGTCCCGGATGCCAGGTGGGGCGAGGCTCCGCGCGCGATCGTCGTGCGACGGGGGGACGTGGCAGTGGACGAGGACGAGCTCATCGAATTCTTGCGCAGCAGGATCGCCTCATACAAGCTGGTGAAATCCGTGGTCTTCGTCGACGCCCTTCCGCGCAGCGCGACGGGAAAGGTGCTCAAGGCCGATCTGCGCGAGCAGCATGGCGCCGAGGACAAATAGCAAGCGAGGAGCGGGTAGATGGCGGTTCTTTTTGAGATGGAGGGTCCGATCGGGGTAGTGACCTTGGACTCACCGGCCAAGCTCAACGCCTTGAGCTTGGAGGACTTGGAGGCCCTCGCTGAGATCTGGAGCAAAGTAGAAAGTGACCGTGAGTGCTATGTGGTGATCGTTACCGGCACCGGTTCGCGGGCATTTTGCTCGGGTGCGGATCTCGGTGCGTTGATCCCGCTGATCACCGGCGAGGTGACCGGGGGTTCCAATGCCCGCCAGGCGCTGGCTTCAATGGAGTTCATAGAGCGGGCATTTCTGAAACGGCCGCTCTCTAAACCCATCGTGGCTGCGGTCAATGGCTATTGCATAGCTGGCGGATTGGAGCTGCTGCAAGCGACCGATATCCGTTTGGCGGTACCGGAAGCCTTCTTTTCGCTCCAGGAGCCGCGGTGGGGGCTCTTCCCCGCAGGCGGCTCGACGGTGCGGCTGCCGAGGCAGATCCCTTTTACCCACGCGATGGACATCTTGCTGACCGGGAGGATGCTGAGCGCGGACGAGGCGCTCAAGGTCGGCCTGATCGGCCGCGTGGTGGACTCCTCTTCTCTGTTGAGCGAAGCAAGGATCGTGGCGAGCCAGATCGCGGAGAATGGCCCGCTTGCAGTCCAGGCAATCAAGCGGTCGGTGCTCGCTTGCCTTGGTCGACCCGAGAGCGAGGCCTTTGCTCTGGAGCTGGAATTCGCTGCTGGTGTTTTTGCATCGCGAGATGCACGAGAGGGACCCGCTGCCTTTATGGCAAAACGCAAGCCGGTCTTTCGCAATGAGTAGCTCTGGGCCATCTTCGAATGGCGAGCGTCAACAGCTTGCTATGCCGTCAAAAGCGCCGCAGTACCGCGTACGGACGAAGGAGGAGAGACGATGAATGTGATGGCGAAGGACCCCATTGCCGCGCTCGACGGTGCTCGCAGAATGTCGCACGGGCAGCAACTCGCGCGCGCAGCGCACAAAACTCCCGAGCGCATTGCGTTTCGTTTTGAAAACCAGGAGCGCACCTACGCCGAGACTGACGAGCGCGTGACACGGCTCGCCAGAGCTTTGGCACGGCGGGGCATCGGTTACGGGGACCGGGTGGCGACCCTCATGACGAACCGCATCGAGGTGCTAGAAAGCTATTTCGCAGTTCATCGCCTCGGGGCGATCGCCGTTCCGGTAAACTTCCGGCTTTCCGCCAACGAGGCCGCCTACATCATTGAGGATGCCGGCGCTAAGGCAATCGTCGTCGACGCGGAGCTCGCACCGCTCACAGCTGAGATACGCAAGCCGGGACAATCCGCCATTTCCGACCTGGTATGCCTGGTGGTGGGCAGTTCGCCGGAACGGGCTGGTCCAGGGGCAGAGGGCTACGAAGATGTGCTCAGCGCATCTTCGGCCGAGGAACTCATGATCGATGTCCCCGAGTCGGATCCAGCTTTCATCATGTACACGTCGGGCACGACGGGCCGGCCCAAGGGCGCGATCCTCTCCCATTTCAACCTGATGATCAACACCTTTAACATGATGAGCGCGATGAGCATGTCAGGGGACGACACAATCTGGCTCTCGGGTTTACCGCTCTTCCATATCGGCTGCCTCGATGGCATCCTGCCCTATGTGATGGTGGGTGGCACCTCGGTAATCCTCTCCTCGGGCCAATTCGATGCGGCCCAAGCTGTTGAAATGCTGATCAGCGAACGAGCTACTGCGTGCTTGTTCGTGCCGGCGCAGTGGCAGGCAATCTGCGCGGTGCCGGGAGTGAGGGAGCGTTCGTTCAATCTGCGCCGTATCCTCACCGGCGGCGCGGTTGCTCCGCCCTCGGTGATACAGGCCATGATCGACTCTTTTCCGGGGATCCCGATCTACAACGGCTTTGGGCAGACGGAGATGAGTTCGGTGACCTGCGTCTTGCGAGGCGAAGATGCCCTACGCAAGATGGATTCAGTCGGCAAACCGATTGTGAACGTCGAGGCCCGCCTGGTCGATAGCGATACTCGGGATGTGCCCGTGGGTGCCGTCGGCGAGATCGTCTACCGTGGTCCGACCGTGATGCAGGGCTACTGGGGTAGGCCGGAGGCTACCGAGGAGGCGTTCGCAGGCGGATGGTTCCACTCGGGCGATCTTTGCCGCATGGACGAAGACGGTTACATCAAGGTGGTCGACCGCACCAAGGACATGATCGTCTCCGGCGGCGAGAACATCTACTGTGCCGAAGTCGAAGCAGTCATTGACGGCCACGCGAAAGTGAAGGAGGTGGCACTCATCGGAGTGGCGGACGAGAAGTGGGGCGAAACTCCCGTAGCCGTCATCGTGCCGACTGACTCATCCGACCCGCCGAGCGAGGCCGAGATCGTTGCGCACTGCAGGGAGCACCTCGCCTCTTACAAGAAGCCGACAGCTATCATCGTCGTCGATGAGCTACCCCGCAATGCCAGCGGCAAGGTGCTCAAGACCCGCCTTCGGGAGCAGTTCGGACGGTAACTTCGCGGTCTTGGCCACGGGTGCGATATCCGTCATTAGCAGCGAACCCGCTGAGCCAGCGATGTCAAGGCATGAGGATCCACTCCGGTGCCGGCGTGTAATTGCCCAGCACGTGGAGCAGCGTGTGGCTAAATCGAGATGAAAGAGGTGTTGGCAGTGCCCAACGATGCCGAACCTGCGATCTTGTGGAGACCTCCTACGGATAGGGTTGCGGGCGCAGAGATCACGCGATACCTTCGCTGGCTCCAAAACCGGCGAGGCTTGAAGTTTCGCGACTACAACGCCCTTTGGCAGTGGTCAGTCAGTCAACCGGAAGACTTTTGGGGATCGCTCTGGGACTTTTTCGATATCCAAGCCTCCCAACCCTATGAGGCGGTATTGCTAGGAAGCTCGATGCCCGGTGTCCGGTGGTTTCCAGGTGCCCACCTGAACTATGTGGAGCAGGTTTTCCGCTATGGCGATCCGACGAAGCCGGCCATCCTCTTTGCCAGCGAGCGCGACGGTGTCGCGGCAATCTCCTGGCTGGAGCTGCGGCGCCAGGTCGGAGCTTTCGCGGCCTCTCTGCGTGGAATGGGCGTTGGCCCCGGCGATCGGGTCGTCGGATACCTTCCGAACATCCCCCAAGCGGTAGTGGCATTCCTCGCGTCTGCAAGTATCGGCGCAATCTGGTCCGCCTGTGGTCCAGACTTCGGTACGCTCAGCGTGCTCGATCGGTTCCGCCAGCTTGAGCCGACAGTCCTCGTTGCTGTCGACGGGTATCGCTATGGCGGCCGGGAATTTGACCGTCGCGAGGTAGTTGCAGAGTTGCACAAGGAGCTGCCGTCGCTCAGGCACACCGTTCTCGTCTCGCGCCCTGGGCTGGAACCACCAGCTGGGATCGATACGCTTTCGACGTTTGAGGAGATGATCGCCCAGGACAGCGAAGTCACCTTTGTCCAGGTGCCGTCCGAGCACCCCTTGTGGGTACTGTTCTCGTCTGGTACCACCGGATTGCCAAAGGGCATAGTGCACAGCCACGCCGGAGCGCTTCTCGAGCATCTAAAGGTGGCTAGCTTGGGTATTGATCTCACCAGTGATGACTGCTTCTTCTGGTTCACTAGTACGAGCTGGGTGATGTGGAACCTGGTCGTCGGTGGCCTGCTTGTCGGTGCGACGATTGTGCTCTACGACGGCAGTCCAAGCTATCCGGATCTCGGTCGCCTTTGGCAGCTCGCGCAAGAGTGCGGGATTACTTCATTCGGTACCAGCGCGGCGTTTATCCTCGCCTGCGCCAAGGCCGACCTTCGCCCGGGTGAGTCCTACGATCTGACTTCGCTGCGAACTATCGGGTCCACGGGATCCCCACTACCACCTAGCGGTTTCAGGTGGGTTTACCAGGCCATCAAGTCCGACATTTGGCTTTACTCCATCAGCGGAGGTACTGATATCGCTGGTGCGCTCGTTGGAGGCTCGGTGATCCTCCCAGTCTGGGAGGGAGAGATTCAAGCAAGGTGCCTGGGGGCCAGGGTCGAAGCATGGAACGAGGTCGGGCAGCCTTTGGTCGGAGAACTGGGTGAACTCGTTGTTAGCGGGCCGATGCCCTCGATGCCGATCTACTTCTGGAACGACCCCGACGGTGCGCGCTACCACGACGCCTACTTCGACACCTTCCCCGGAGTCTGGCGACACGGCGATTGGATCACCATCACCGAGCGGGGGACCGCGATTATCCACGGCCGCTCGGACTCCACGCTGAACCGCATGGGGGTGCGGATGGGCACCGCCGACATATACGAGGCGGTTGAGAAACTCCCCGAAGTACGTGAGGCGCTGGTCATTGGTGCGGAACAGCCCGACGGAAGCTACTGGATGCCGCTGTTCGTGGTGCTTGAAAGTGGCCGAGTACTGGACGATCCGCTTCGTGAAAGGATCAATGATGCGGTCCGGAGCGGGATATCTCCGAGGCATGTTCCTGAT